>NZ_CP077089.1:5359166-5660000 GCF_014268445.2 Pseudomonas tensinigenes | reverse complement strand
ATGCGTACAAGCAGTGGGAGCAGACTTTGTTCTGTGACTGCGTACCTTTTGTATAATGGGTCAGCGACTTATTTTCAGTGGCGAGCTTAACCGAATAGGGGAGGCGTAGCGAAAGCGAGTCTTAATAGGGCGTCTAGTCGCTGGGAATAGACCCGAAACCGGGCGATCTATCCATGGGCAGGTTGAAGGTTGGGTAACACTAACTGGAGGACCGAACCGACTACCGTTGAAAAGTTAGCGGATGACCTGTGGATCGGAGTGAAAGGCTAATCAAGCTCGGAGATAGCTGGTTCTCCTCGAAAGCTATTTAGGTAGCGCCTCATGTATCACTGTAGGGGGTAGAGCACTGTTTCGGCTAGGGGGTCATCCCGACTTACCAAACCGATGCAAACTCCGAATACCTACAAGTGCCGAGCATGGGAGACACACGGCGGGTGCTAACGTCCGTCGTGAAAAGGGAAACAACCCAGACCGTCAGCTAAGGTCCCAAAGTTATGGTTAAGTGGGAAACGATGTGGGAAGGCTTAGACAGCTAGGAGGTTGGCTTAGAAGCAGCCACCCTTTAAAGAAAGCGTAATAGCTCACTAGTCGAGTCGGCCTGCGCGGAAGATGTAACGGGGCTCAAACCATACACCGAAGCTACGGGTATCACCTTCGGGTGATGCGGTAGAGGAGCGTTCTGTAAGCCTGTGAAGGTGAGTTGAGAAGCTTGCTGGAGGTATCAGAAGTGCGAATGCTGACATGAGTAACGACAATGGGTGTGAAAAACACCCACGCCGAAAGACCAAGGTTTCCTGCGCAACGTTAATCGACGCAGGGTTAGTCGGTCCCTAAGGCGAGGCTGAAAAGCGTAGTCGATGGAAAACAGGTTAATATTCCTGTACTTCTGGTTATTGCGATGGAGGGACGGAGAAGGCTAGGCCAGCTTGGCGTTGGTTGTCCAAGTTTAAGGTGGTAGGCTGAGATCTTAGGTAAATCCGGGATCTTAAGGCCGAGAGCTGATGACGAGTTACCCTTTGGGTGACGAAGTGGTTGATGCCATGCTTCCAAGAAAAGCTTCTAAGCTTCAGGTAACCAGGAACCGTACCCCAAACCGACACAGGTGGTTGGGTAGAGAATACCAAGGCGCTTGAGAGAACTCGGGTGAAGGAACTAGGCAAAATGGCACCGTAACTTCGGGAGAAGGTGCGCCGGTGAGGGTGAAGGACTTGCTCCGTAAGCTCATGCCGGTCGAAGATACCAGGCCGCTGCGACTGTTTATTAAAAACACAGCACTCTGCAAACACGAAAGTGGACGTATAGGGTGTGACGCCTGCCCGGTGCCGGAAGGTTAATTGATGGGGTTAGCTAACGCGAAGCTCTTGATCGAAGCCCCGGTAAACGGCGGCCGTAACTATAACGGTCCTAAGGTAGCGAAATTCCTTGTCGGGTAAGTTCCGACCTGCACGAATGGCGTAACGATGGCGGCGCTGTCTCCACCCGAGACTCAGTGAAATTGAAATCGCTGTGAAGATGCAGTGTATCCGCGGCTAGACGGAAAGACCCCGTGAACCTTTACTATAGCTTTGCACTGGACTTTGAATTTGCTTGTGTAGGATAGGTGGGAGGCTTTGAAGCGTGGACGCCAGTTCGCGTGGAGCCATCCTTGAAATACCACCCTGGCAACTTTGAGGTTCTAACTCAGGTCCGTTATCCGGATCGAGGACAGTGTATGGTGGGTAGTTTGACTGGGGCGGTCTCCTCCTAAAGAGTAACGGAGGAGTACGAAGGTGCGCTCAGACCGGTCGGAAATCGGTCGTAGAGTATAAAGGCAAAAGCGCGCTTGACTGCGAGACAGACACGTCGAGCAGGTACGAAAGTAGGTCTTAGTGATCCGGTGGTTCTGTATGGAAGGGCCATCGCTCAACGGATAAAAGGTACTCCGGGGATAACAGGCTGATACCGCCCAAGAGTTCATATCGACGGCGGTGTTTGGCACCTCGATGTCGGCTCATCACATCCTGGGGCTGAAGCCGGTCCCAAGGGTATGGCTGTTCGCCATTTAAAGTGGTACGCGAGCTGGGTTTAGAACGTCGTGAGACAGTTCGGTCCCTATCTGCCGTGGACGTTTGAGATTTGAGAGGGGCTGCTCCTAGTACGAGAGGACCGGAGTGGACGAACCTCTGGTGTTCCGGTTGTCACGCCAGTGGCATTGCCGGGTAGCTATGTTCGGGAAAGATAACCGCTGAAAGCATCTAAGCGGGAAACTTGCCTCAAGATGAGATCTCACTGGAACCTTGAGTTCCCTGAAGGGCCGTCGAAGACTACGACGTTGATAGGTTGGGTGTGTAAGCGCTGTGAGGCGTTGAGCTAACCAATACTAATTGCCCGTGAGGCTTGACCATATAACACCCAAGCAATTTGCTGACCTGAAAAGGCACCAGATTGCGGTGTGTGAAGACGAAACGAACCGAAAGTTCGACTGCACTTAAAAAAGCAGCACAAAACACCGAAAGCCATCACATACCCAATTTGCTGAAGCGAGGCCACTTGGCCACGACTCAGTACCCGAATTTCTTGACGACCATAGAGCGTTGGAACCACCTGATCCCATCCCGAACTCAGCAGTGAAACGATGCATCGCCGATGGTAGTGTGGGGTTTCCCCATGTGAGAGTAGGTCATCGTCAAGATTAAATTCCGAAACCCCAATTGCGAAAGCAGTTGGGGTTTTGTTTTGCCCGCAGGAAAGTATTTGAGCGTTCTCGGGCAACTCTAATCATGATTCGTTGTTATGTCAGGGCAGCGCCAGTATTGCTCCCCAGCGGTGCCGTCTGCGACATTCGCCATAGGGCCCTTAGGCCGTCCACGTTCGCGTAGCAGCGCGCCCGCGATGTGATGAGTGCAACGAGTCGATATTCGCTCAGCAGTCCTCTTATGAGCCTCTGTAAGGTTTTGTTCGGGCAGATGCGCCTGACGGCCCTATGAGAGCGCCAGAGGAGTTTGTAGCGGAGCTGCGCTTGCTTGGTTGAAGCATAAGGGTAATGCCCGAGCTATTAAGCAATGTGTCTTGCTTCTCGGTTGCCTGGAGGCTTTGATTTGCGAGCGAGTGAGGTGGGGCGTGACTGTGCGCTCTGGAGTCTGTAGAGCGCTTGTAAAAAGAAGCTGTCTTGCAAGGGGGGATGAAATTCCGGAAACAAAAAAGCCCGCAGTTAGCGGGCTTTAGAGGTGTTACGTAGACGCTGGTAGTCGTCTATGTCTTGCAAATGGTGCCCCGAGGGAGACTCGAACTCCCACTCCTTTCGAAAACGGATTTTGAATCCGCCGCGTCTACCAATTCCGCCATCAGGGCTCAATGGCGGCGAAGTATAGAGATGAGATTACCGTTGGTCAATCACGTTTCATGGTCTATTTTCGATATTTCCGCTAAACTTTCCGGCCCTGCTAGACGAACCCCATCATGCGCGTTGCTGACTTTACTTTCGAGCTCCCTGATTCGCTGATCGCCCGCCACCCTTTGGCCGAGCGTCGCGGTAGTCGCCTGCTGACCCTGGATGGGCCGAGCGGCGCCCTTGCACACCGTCAATTCACTGATTTGCTTGAGCATTTGCGCCCGGGCGATTTGATGGTGTTCAACAATACCCGGGTGATTCCGGCGCGGCTGTTCGGGCAGAAAGCGTCCGGCGGCAAGTTGGAAATCCTCATCGAACGCGTGCTCGATACCCATCGCGTACTGGCTCATGTGCGCTCCAGCAAGTCGCCAAAACCGGGTTCGAAGATCCTTATCGATGGCGGCGGCGAGGCAGAAATGCTCGCGCGTCACGATGCGCTGTTCGAACTGGCCTTCGCTGAAGAAGTGTTGCCGCTGCTCGATCGTGTCGGGCACATGCCGTTGCCTCCCTATATCGATCGCCCGGATGAAGGTTCGGATCGCGAGCGTTATCAGACTGTGTACGCCGAGCGCTTGGGTGCAGTGGCGGCGCCTACGGCGGGCCTGCATTTCGATCAGTCGCTGATGGAGGCGATTGCTGCCAAGGGCGTCGAGACAACGTTCGTCACGCTGCATGTTGGCGCGGGGACGTTCCAGCCAGTACGCGTCGAAAAACTTGAAGATCACCACATGCACACCGAGTGGCTGGAAGTCGGCCAGGACGTGGTCGATGCGGTCGCAGCGTGCCGTGCGCGCGGTGGTCGAGTGATTGCGGTCGGTACCACCAGCGTGCGTTCGCTGGAAAGTGCTGCACGCGATGGCGTGCTCAAGCCGTTCAGTGGCGACACCGATATCTTTATCTTCCCGGGCCGACCGTTCCATGTGGTCGATGCCTTGGTGACCAATTTCCATTTGCCGGAATCGACGCTGTTGATGCTGGTTTCGGCATTTGCCGGTTATCCCGAGACCATGGCTGCCTACAAGGCCGCCGTCGATAACGGTTACCGTTTTTTCAGCTACGGTGATGCGATGTTCATCACCCGTAATCCCGCACCGACTGCCCCTGAACAAACAGGCCCAGAGGAAACAGAATGAGTCGCGAATGTCGCATGTCCTTTGAACTTCTGGCCACCGATGGCAAGGCCCGGCGTGGTCGCCTGACTTTCCCGCGTGGCACCGTCGAGACCCCGGCGTTCATGCCGGTGGGCACTTACGGCACGGTCAAGGGCATGTTGCCGCGTGACATCGTTGCCACCGGCGCTGAAATCATTCTGGGCAACACCTTTCACCTGTGGCTGCGCCCTGGCACCCAAGTGATCAAGGAGCATGGCGACCTGCACGATTTCATGCAGTGGAAAGGCCCGATCCTCACTGACTCCGGCGGTTTTCAGGTGTTCAGCCTCGGCGCGATGCGCAAGATCAAGGAGGAGGGCGTGACCTTCGCCTCCCCGGTCGACGGCGCAAAAGTTTTCATGGGCCCGGAAGAATCGATGCAGGTGCAGCGCGATCTCGGCTCCGACATTGTGATGATTTTCGACGAATGCACGCCGTACCCGGCTGACGAAGATGTTGCTCGCGTATCGATGGAGTTGTCGCTGCGCTGGGCTCAGCGTTCGAAAAATGCTCACGGCGACAATACCGCCGCGTTGTTCGGCATCGTTCAGGGCGGCATGCACCAGGATCTGCGCATGCGCTCGCTCGAAGGCCTCGACAAGATCGGCTTCGATGGCCTGGCTATTGGCGGTCTGTCGGTGGGCGAGCCGAAGCACGAGATGATCAAGGTTCTGGATTATCTGCCAGGCATGATGCCGGCTGACAAACCTCGTTACCTTATGGGTGTTGGCAAACCGGAAGATCTGGTTGAGGGTGTGCGCCGCGGTGTGGACATGTTCGATTGCGTGATGCCAACCCGTAATGCCCGCAATGGGCATCTGTTCATTGATACCGGCGTGCTGAAGATCCGTAACGCGTTCCATCGCCATGATGAATCGCCGCTGGATCCGACCTGCGATTGCTATACCTGCCAGAACTTCTCCCGCGCTTATCTGCATCACCTGGACAAGTGCGGCGAAATGCTGGGAAGCATGCTCAATACCATCCATAACTTGCGCCATTATCAGGTGCTGATGGCTGGTTTGCGCGAGGCTATTCAACAGGGTACATTGGCCGCCTTTGTCGATGCCTTCTACGCCAAACGCGGGCTCCCCGTTCCGCCTTTGGACTGAGTTTTCTGACCCCAAGATTCAACATTTGCAACTGGAGTGCTAAATGAGCTTTTTTATCTCTAACGCCATGGCTGACGCGGCTGCACCGGCTGCTGCCGGCCCAATGGGCGGCGGTTTCGAGTGGATTTTCCTGGTCGGCTTCCTGGTCATCTTCTACCTGATGATCTGGCGTCCACAGGCCAAGCGCGCCAAAGAGCAGAAGAACCTGCTGAGCAGCCTGCAAAAAGGTGACGAAGTTGTGACCACTGGCGGCATCGCCGGCAAGATCACCAAAGTGGCCGATGACTTCGTGGTTCTGGAAGTTTCCGACACCGTGGAAATGAAGTTCCAGAAAGGCGCCATCGCCGCCACGCTGCCAAAAGGCACGCTGAAAGCGATCTGAAGCAACAACTTCTACTCAATCGACGGGGCGCGCAAGGCGCCCCGCGTTCATAACGGGCGGCGTGATGCTGAACAAATATCCTCTGTGGAAATACATTCTGATCCTGGCGGTGCTGGCGATCGGTCTGATTTATTCCGCTCCGAATCTATACCCCGATGACCCGGCCATTCAGGTCAGCGGTGCAAGCACTGCGCTGCAAGTCAATCAGGCTGATCTGGATCGTGTGAGCACTGCGCTCAAGGAGTCCGGGATCAACGTCAAGGCAGCCACGCTGGCCGCCAACGGCAAGGGCGGTCTGATCCGTCTGAGCAAGGCTGAAGACCAGCTGCCGGCCAAAGACGTTGTGCGCAAGGCATTGGGTGACGACTACGTTGTCGCGCTGAACCTGGCACAGACCACTCCGCAGTGGCTGCGCAATCTGGGTGCGCACCCGATGAAGCTGGGTCTGGACTTGTCCGGTGGTGTGCACTTCCTGCTGGAAGTGGACATGGACAAAGCCCTCGATGCACGCCTGAAAGTCTACGAAGGCGACGTCAAGAGCCTGCTGCGCAAAGAGAAGCTGCGCTATCGCAGCCTGCCGCAACTGGGCGGTGCCATTCAGCTGGGCTTCAGCGATGAAGATTCCCGCGAACAGGCCCGTGCACTGATCCGCAAGAACTTCAACGATTTCGACATTGTTCCGGCCGACCTTAATGGTCAACCGGTGCTGCGTCTGGCGATGACCCCGGCCAAGCTGGCGGAAATCCGTGAGTACTCCATCAAGCAGAACTTGACCACGGTACGTAACCGCGTCAACGAGCTGGGTGTTGCCGAACCGATCGTGCAGCGTCAGGGCGCCAACCGCATCGTGGTTGAGCTGCCGGGCGTGCAGGACACTGCCGAAGCCAAGCGTATTCTCGGCAAGACGGCCAACCTTGAGTTCCGTCTGGCTGCCGAGCCAGGTGCTTCGAAAGCCACCTCCGAAACCTTCGAGTTCCGTGAGGGTAATCGTCCGCCAGCGCAGATCGAGCGTGGTCTGATCATCACCGGTGACCAGGTCACCGACGCCAAGGCCGGTTTCGGCGAGCACGGCACCCCGGAAGTGAACATCCGTCTGGATGGTCACGGTGGTGAGCTGATGAGCCGCGCTACTCGTTCGAACGTTGGTCGCAGCATGGCGGTGATCTTCATCGAACAGCGCCCGATCACCACTTACACCAAGCAAGTGGTCGATGGCGTCGAGAAAGACGTTGCGGTGCAAACGTTCAAAGAAGAGAAGAAGATCATCAGCCTGGCGACCATCCAGTCGCCGCTGGGTGCTCAGTTCCGTATCACTGGCCTGAACGGTCAGGGTGAATCGTCCGAACTGGCTCTGCTGCTGCGCGCCGGTGGTCTGGCTGCACCGATGTACTTCGCTGAAGAGCGCACCATCGGCCCGAGCCTGGGTGCTGACAACATCACCAAAGGTATCGACGCCTCGCTGTGGGGCATGCTGTTCGTGTCGCTGTTCATCATCGCCATCTACCGCTTCTTCGGCATCATCGCCACCGTCGCACTGGCGGTGAACATGGTGCTGCTGCTGGCCCTGATGTCGCTGCTGGGTGCAACGCTGACCCTGCCGGGTATCGCCGGTATCGTGCTGACCATGGGTATGGCGGTCGACGCCAACGTGCTGATCTTCTCGCGGATCCGTGAAGAGATCGCCGCCGGCATGACCGTGCAGCGTGCAATCAACGAAGGCTTCGGCCGGGCATTCACCGCGATTCTCGATGCCAACCTGACCACGTTGTTGGTCGGCGGGATTCTCTTTGCCATGGGCACCGGCCCGGTCAAAGGTTTCGCAGTGACCATGTCCCTCGGGATCTTTACCTCGATGTTCACGGCCATCATGGTGACCCGCGCAATGGTCAACCTGATCTTTGGCGGACGTGACTTCAAGAAGTTGTGGATTTAAGGGGCTGCCATGTTACGTACAATCAACTTCATGGGCGTTCGCAACTTCGCGTTCGGCGTCACAGTGTTTCTCACGTTGCTGGCTATGTTCAGTGTCGTGACCAAGGGTATGAACTGGGGTCTGGACTTCACTGGCGGTACGCTCATCGAGCTGACCTACGAGCGTCCGGCCGACGTTACCAAGGTGCGTGAGCAACTGGCGACGTCGGGTTACCACGAAGCAATCGTGCAGAGCTTCGGTGCGACTACCGATCTGCTGGTGCGCATGCCGGGTGAAGACCCGCAACTGGGCCATCAGGTGGCGGAAGCGCTGCTGAAGGTCGGCGGCGACAACCCGGCAACGGTCAAGCGTGTCGAGTTCGTCGGCCCGCAGGTCGGTGAAGAGCTGCGCGACCAGGGCGGCCTCGGCATGCTGCTGGCGCTCGGCGGCATCCTGATCTACCTGGCTTTCCGCTTTCAGTGGAAGTTCGCGGTCGGCGCCATCGTTTCGCTGATTCACGACGTGATCGTAACCATCGGTATCCTGTCGTACTTCCAGATCACTTTCGATCTGACCGTGCTGGCGGCGGTGCTGGCGATTATCGGTTACTCGCTGAACGACACCATCGTGGTATTCGACCGGGTTCGTGAGAACTTCCGTGTGCTGCGCAAGGCAACGCTGATCGAGAACATCAACATCTCGACCACGCAGACCCTGCTGCGCACCATGGCGACGTCGATCTCCACCTTGCTGGCGATCGCCGCTCTGCTGTTCTTCGGCGGTGACAACCTGTTCGGCTTCTCGATCGCGCTGTTTATCGGTGTTCTGGCGGGTACTTACTCGTCGATCTACATCGCTAACGTGGTGCTGATCTGGCTGAACCTGACCACCGAGGATCTGATTCCTCCGGCCAACACCGAGAAGGAAGTCGACGACCGTCCATAACGGCCATCGTTTTCCCGGCTGTCAGCCCAAGAAAGGCGCGAGTTGAACTCGCGCCTTTTTTTATGCTCCAAGGCTGGGAGAAGCGCGGGCGCGTCCCGCATGTGATGGTCAGGAGGTTCATGTGAACAAGTCGTTGCTGGTTGGTGCGGTATTGGGTGCTGTCGGTGTGACTGCCGGGGGTGCTGTTGCCACCTACAGCCTGGTTAAAAGCGGCCCTGAGTATGCGCAAGTATTGGCCGTTGAACCGGTTAAAACACAGATCAAGACTCCACGTGAAGTGTGCAAGGACGTGACAGTGACTCGTCAGGCACCGGTAAAAGATCAACACCAGATTGCCGGTACCGTTGTGGGTGCACTGGCAGGTGGTTTGCTGGGTAATCAGATTGGCGGCGGCACCGGCAAGAAGATTGCCACGGTAGCCGGTGCGGTCGGTGGCGGTTATGCGGGTAACAAGGTGCAGGAAGGCATGCAAGAGCGTGACACCTACACCACCACACAAACCCGCTGCAACACGGTCAATGACATCAGCGACAAGGTCGTCGGTTACGACGTGCGTTACTCGCTCGATGGCAAGGAAGGCAAAGTGCGGATGGATCGCGATCCGGGCAACCAGATTCCGGTCGACAAGGAAGGCAAGCTGATTCTGTCGCAGAATGAGCCGGCTCAGTAAAGAGCGACTGTTTTAACAAGAAGCACCCTGCGGGGTGCTTTTTTGTGCCCGCCATTTAGGCTGCACAACAAATCCCCTGTAGGAGTGAGCCTGCTCGCGATAGCTATTCATCATTCAATGCAGGTGGTGGCTGATACACCGCTATCGCGAGCAGGCTCACTCCTACATTGGTCCCGTGGTGTAGCAGGTGACGAATTTCAGGCATAAAAAAAGCACCCCGAAGGGTGCTTTTTTCGTCTCGCCGGAAGCTTAGCGCTTCAGCGAAGCCGGCAGGTGCGGCTGGATCGCCGTCAGCACTGCCTTGAAGCATTTGGTGTTGCCGGCAACGATGTGGCCTTTTTCAAGGAAATCGTGACCGCCGGTGAAGTCGCTCACCAGGCCGCCAGCTTCTTGAATCAGCAGGGCGCCTGCAGCCATGTCCCACTCGGACAGGCCTGACTCCCAGAACGCGTCGAAACGACCGGCAGCCACATAAGCCAGGTCCAGGCTCGCCGAACCGGCGCGGCGGATGCCGGCAGTCTGGCCAACCAGAGCGCGGAACATGCCCAGGTAGTTGTCGAGGTTGTCCATCTGGTCGTCACGGAACGGGAAGCCGGTACCCAGCAGGGCGCCGTCGAGGCTGGTGCGACCGCTGACGCGCAGGCGACGACCGTTCAGTTGAGCGCCGCGACCACGGCTGGCGGTGAATTCTTCCTGGCGAACCGGGTCCAGAACCACTGCATGTTCCAGGCGGCCACGGTACTTACAGGCAATGCTGACAGCGAAGTGCGGAATGCCACGCAGGAAGTTGGTGGTGCCGTCCAGTGGATCGATGATCCACAGGTACTCTTCGCCTTCGATGCCGGTGCCGGCGTGCAGGCCAGTCTCTTCACCCTGGATCGAGTGATTCGGGTAAGCCTTGCGCAGGGCATCGATGATTTTCTGTTCGGCGGCGCGATCGACCTCGGATACATAATCCTTGGCGTCTTTTTCGTCGACCTTGATGGTATCCAGGCGCTCGATGGAGCGGAAGATCAGTTCACTGGCGCTGCGGGCGGCGCGCAGCGCGATATTCAGCATGGGCTGCATGGATGTGTCACCTAAGGTTGTTAAAGAAAGCCGCGCATTCTATCAGAACTTTTCTTCAGGTGAAGGACGCTGTTCGCTTTCATAGCTTAACGGTAGGCTGTTCTGTAAGATTTGCACCCCTTTCCTGTGTCCGAGAGCGCCTCCCTTGCTGCAGAACATTCGTGTCGTCCTGGTCAATACCAGCCACCCCGGCAATATCGGCGGGGCCGCGCGCGCCATGAAAAACATGGGTCTGTCGCGATTGGTGCTGGTCGAACCGCGGGTCTTCCCGCACCACGAAGCCGATGCTCGTGCTTCCGGTGCCGGTGACATCCTTGAAAACGCGCAGGTCGTCGCCACCCTGGAAGATGCTCTGGTTGGCTGCAATCTGGTGCTTGGCACCAGCGCTCGTGACCGTCGAATCCCCTGGCCGCTGCTGGATCCGCGCGAGTGCGGCACCAAAGTGGTTGAAGAAGCCGGGCAGGGCGCTGAAATCGCTCTGGTCTTCGGTCGTGAAGATTCCGGCCTGACCAATGACGAGCTGCAGCGATGTCACTTTCACGTGCACATTCCCTCCGACCCTGAGTTCAGCTCGCTGAACCTCGGCGCGGCGGTGCAGGTGTTGAGCTACGAAGTGCGCATGGCCTGGCTGGCTGCACAAGGTCAGCCGAGCAAGATCGAGAAAGAGGAAGTGGCCTCGGTGAAAAGCGCCGAGCTGGCGACCATGGATGAGCTGGAGCGCTTTTATGAGCATCTGGAGCAGACGCTGGTCGCCATCGAATTCCTCGATCCGGAAAAACCGCGGCACTTGATGGCGCGCCTGCGCCGGTTGTACGGACGCAGCTCGGTCAGCCGGGCGGAAATGAATATTTTGCGTGGCATCCTCACGGAAACCCAGAAAGCTGCCCGTGGTGAGCTTCTTAAGCGGAAGGACTAAATGATGTTTGAGCGTTTGCGTGAAGATATCCAGAGCGTATTCCATCGAGACCCGGCGGCGCGTAACGCTTTTGAAGTCCTGACCTGCTACCCCGGCATGCATGCGATCTGGATTCATCGATTGGCCGGCATGCTGTGGCGCAATGAACTGAAATGGCTGGCGCGGCTGGTATCGAACTTCGGTCGCTGGTTGACCGGGATCGAGATTCATCCGGGCGCCAAGGTCGGTCGTCGTTTCTTTATCGACCACGGCATGGGCATCGTCATCGGTGAGACCGCCGAGATTGGCGATGACGTGACCATCTATCAGGGCGTGACTCTGGGTGGTACCAGCTGGAACAAAGGCAAGCGTCACCCGACGCTGGGTGATGGTGTGGTCGTGGGCGCGGGCGCCAAGGTGCTCGGTCCGTTCACGGTTGGCGCGGGAGCCAAAGTCGGCTCCAATGCTGTGGTGACCAAAGAAGTGCCGCCGGGAGCCACGGTTGTCGGTATTCCTGGGCGAATCATCGTCAAGTCTGACGAAGAGCAGGACGCCAAGCGCAAGGCTATGGCCGAGAAAATCGGTTTCGACGCCTACGGTGTTAGCGAAGACATGCCCGACCCGGTGGCGCGCGCCATTGGTCAGTTGCTCGATCACCTGCAAGCGGTGGACGGACGGCTGGAAGGGATGTGTGGTGCGCTGAAGGATCTGGGCAGTAATTACTGTGCGAAAGATCTGCCTGAACTGCGTGAAGAAGACTTCGCCTGCGTCAAAGGCAAAGACGAATCCAAAGCCAGCTAAACCTCAGCGCTGCCTTCGCGAGCAGGCTCGCTCCCACATTGGAATGTATTGCCCTTGTGGGAGCGAGCCTGCTCGCGAAGAACGATAACGCGGTACCGCTGGCTGTACGCCGCCAGCCTTTGCTATGATGCGCGCGCTCTTTTGCGGGTAATCCTGACTAAAGTACTAGGTCTTAAAGTTGACTTAAATACTCGGGAATTGCATACTCGCCCCATTCTGAACTCCGTGGTAACTGTCCATGCGACTGACTACAAAAGGCCGATACGCCGTGACCGCCATGCTTGACCTGGCGTTGCACGCGCAGCACGGGCCGGTGTCCCTGGCCGATATCTCCGAGCGCCAAGGCATCTCCCTGTCCTACCTCGAACAGCTGTTCGCCAAGCTGCGCCGCAGCAACCTGGTTTCCAGTGTTCGCGGCCCGGGTGGTGGTTACCAGTTGTCCCGCGACATGCAGGGCATTCAGGTCGCTCAGGTGATCGATGCGGTAAACGAATCGGTCGATGCCACCAAATGCCAGGGCCAGGGCGATTGCCATTCCGGCGACACCTGCCTGACCCATCATCTGTGGTGCGATTTGAGCCTGCAGATTCACGAATTTCTAAGTGGTATCAGCTTGGCTGATCTTGTGACTCGCCGTGAGGTGCAAGAAGTAGCCCAGCGTCAGGACCAGCGCCGTTGCAACAGCAAGGCGCCACGCCTGGACAAGATTGAAGCGTCCGCCGTCGAATGACAGCCAGAGAGCTAGCGGCACGCCAGCCCTGATTTAGGAGATAGTCCATGAAATTGCCGATTTACCTTGATTACTCTGCGACCACCCCGGTTGATCCGCGTGTTGCGCAAAAAATGAGTGAATGCCTGCTGGTCGACGGAAACTTCGGTAACCCGGCGTCCCGTTCCCACGTGTTCGGCTGGAAGGCTGAAGAGTCCGTCGAAAACGCCCGTCGTCAGGTGGCCGATCTGGTCAACGCTGATCCGCGCGAAATCGTCTGGACCTCCGGTGCCACCGAATCCGACAACCTGGCAATCAAGGGTGCGGCGCATTTCTACGGCTCCAAGGGCAAGCACCTGATCACCTCCAAGATCGAGCACAAGGCTGTCCTCGACACCATGCGCCAACTGGAGCGTGAAGGTTTTGAGGTCACTTACCTCGAGCCGACCGAAGACGGTCTGATCACTCCGGCCATGATTGATGCTGCACTGCGCGAAGACACCATCCTCGTCTCCGTGATGCACGTGAACAACGAAATCGGCACCGTCAACGACATCGCCGCGATCGGCGAAATGCTCCGCGCCAAGGGCGTTCTGTTCCACGTCGACGCCGCTCAGTCCACTGGCAAGGTCGAGATCGACCTGCAGAAGCTGAAAGTCGACATGATGTCGTTCTCCGCCCACAAAACCTATGGCCCTAAAGGCATCGGCGCACTGTACGTCAGCCGCAAGCCGCGTGTGCGCATCGAAGCGACCATGCACGGCGGCGGTCACGAGCGTGGCATGCGTTCCGGCACCCTGGCGACCCACCAGATCGTCGGCATGGGCGAAGCGTTCCGTGTGGCCAAAGAAGACATGGCTGCCGAAAACGTCCGTATCAAAGCCTTGAGCGACCGTTTCTACAAGCAGGTCGAGCACCTGGAAGAGCTGTACGTCAACGGCAGCCTGACCGCCCGCGTTCCGCACAACCTGAACCTGAGCTTCAACTACGTTGAAGGCGAGTCGCTGATCATGGCGCTCAAGGATCTCGCGGTATCGTCCGGTTCGGCGTGCACCTCGGCGTCGCTGGAGCCTTCGTACGTACTGCGCGCCCTGGGCCGCAACGACGAACTGGCACACAGCTCGATCCGCTTCACCTTCGGCCGTTTCACCACCGAAGAAGAAATCGACTACGCCGCGCAGAAAGTCTGCGAGGCCGTTACCAAGCTGCGCGCTCTGTCGCCGCTGTGGGACATGTACAAAGACGGCGTCGATATCTCGAAAATCGAGTGGGCGGCACACTAAATATAGAAGCCGCCAGATACAGATCCTGTAGCGACGCGGCGGTTTACGCAGCGCAGTTGCAGGGTCTCAAGAGCGGCCCTGATGAGTGAGGATTGAGAATCATGGCTTACAGCGAAAAGGTCATCGACCACTACGAAAACCCGCGCAACGTCGGCAAGATGAACGCGGAAGATCCTGATGTCGGCACCGGCATGGTCGGCGCTCCGGCGTGCGGCGACGTGATGCGTCTGCAAATCAAGGTCAACGATCAGGGCGTTATCGAAGACGCCAAGTTCAAGACCTACGGCTGCGGTTCGGCTATCGCTTCCAGCTCCCTCGCCACCGAGTGGATGAAGGGCAAGACTCTGGACGAAGCAGAAACCATCAAGAACACTCAGCTGGCCGAAGAACTGGCCCTGCCGCCAGTAAAGATTCACTGCTCGGTACTGGCTGAAGACGCTATCAAGGCGGCTGTTCGCGATTACAAGCAGAAGAAAGGCTTGATCTGACTTTCTGTATTTGGCGACGAGTAAGGAGTCACCGATGGCTATCAGCATGACAGAAGCGGCTGCTCGACACGTGCGGCGCTCCCTCGACGGGCGCGGCAAAGGTGAAGGGATTCGTCTGGGGGTTCGCACCACAGGCTGTTCCGGCCTTGCCTACGTGCTGGAGTTTGTCGACGAGGTGGTTGCAGAGGATCAGGTGTTCGAGAGTCACGGCGAAAAAGTGATCATCGACCCGAAAAGCCTCGCCTACCTGGACGGCACCGAGCTCGACTTCGTCAAGGAAGGGTTGAACGAAGGCTTCAAGTTCAACAACCCCAACGTACGCGGTGAATGTGGCTGCGGCGAAAGCTTCAACATCTGAGGCTTGTCGTGGGTATTCCTTGTCATTTTGCTTTATTCGAGCTGCAACCGGGCTTCCGTCTGGATCTCGAGCAGTTGGCCACGCGCTATCGTGAGTTGGCGCGCGGTGTTCATCCTGACCGCTTTGCCGACGCTTCCGAGCGTGAGCAGCGGTCGGCACTCGAGCAGTCTGCGCGGCTCAACGACGCCTATCAGACGCTGAAGAGTCCGGCCCAGCGCGCACGCTACCTGCTGACCATCAGCGGGCATGAGGTGCCGATGGAAGTCACGGTCCATGATCCCGAGTTTCTTCTGCAGCAGATGCAATGGCGCGAAGAACTTGAAGACCTCCAGGACAGTGCCGACCTCGACGGTGTCGCGGTGTTCAAGCGGCGCTTGAAAGTGGCTCAGGAAGAACTCAATGAAAGCTTCGCAGCCTGTTGGGATGATGCAGCGCAACGCGAACAGGCCGAACGCCTGATGCGGCGCATGCAGTTCCTCGACAAGCTCACCTACGAAGTGCGCCAGTTAGAAGAGCGCCTCGACGATTAACCCAGTGCCGCTCCGGTCGCACGCCTGATATACAGATAAGTCCTGATCACGATGGCCCTACTGCAGATCGCCGAACCCGGCCAAAGTCCTCAACCGCACCAGCGTCGTCTGGCTGTGGGGATCGACTTGGGCACTACCAATTCGCTGGTCGCTGCGTTGCGCAGTGGTCTTTCCGAGCCGTTGGCCGACGCAAACGGGCAGGTCATCCTGCCGTCTGCTGTGCGTTACCACGCCGATCGCGTCGAAGTCGGCGAGTCGGCCAAACTGGCTGCCGCTTCCGATCCTTTGAACACCGTGCTGTCGGTCAAGCGCTTGATGGGTCGTGGTCTGTCCGACGTCAAGCAATTGGGCGAACAACTGCCATACCGCTTTGTCGGTGGCGAGTCGCACATGCCGTTCATCGACACCGTGCAGGGCCCGAAAAGCCCGGTCGAAGTCTCCGCCGATATCCTCAAGGTGCTGCGTCAGCGCGCTGAAGCGACCTTGGGTGGCGAACTGGTGGGCGCGGTGATCACCGTTCCTGCTTACTTCGATGATGCCCAGCGCCAAGCCACCAAGGATGCGGCCAAATTGGCCGGTCTGAACGTGCTGCGTCTGCTCAATGAGCCGACTGCGGCCGCTGTGGCGTACGGTCTGGATCAACACGCTGAAGGCCTGGTCGCAATTTATGATCTGGGCGGCGGCACCTTCGATATTTCGATTCTGCGTCTGACTGGCGGTGTTTTCGAGGTTCTGGCCACTGGCGGCGACAGCGCGCTGGGCGGCGACGACTTTGATCACGCGATTGCTGGCTGGATCATCGAGAGCGCGGGCCTGTCCGCCGATCTCGATCCGGGCGCACAACGCAATCTGTTGCAAACCGCTTGTGCGGCCAAAGAAGCGCTGACCGATGCGGCCAGCGTTGAAGTGGCCTATGGCGACTGGAAAGCGCCGCTGACTCGCGAAGCCTTCGATGCGTTGATCGAGCCAATGGTCGCGCGCAGCCTGAAAGCCTGCCGTCGCGCCGTTCGCGATTCCGGAATTGAGCTGGAAGACGTGCACGCCGTGGTCATGGTTGGCGGTTCGACCCGCGTTCCGCGTGTTCGCGAAGCTGTTGCCGAAGCCTTTGGTCGTCAGCCGCTGACTGAAATCGACCCGGATCAAGTGGTGGCCATCGGTGCCGCGATCCAGGCCGACACATTGGCTGGCAACAAGCGTGATGGCGGCGAACTGCTGCTGCTCGACGTGATTCCGCTGTCCCTGGGGCTGGAAACCATGGGCGGCCTGATGGAGAAGGTGATTCCGCGCAACACCACCATCCCCGTCGCTCGCGCACAAGATTTCACTACTTATAAAGACGGCCAGTCGGCCATGGCGATCCACGTTCTGCAGGGCGAGCGCGAGCTGATCAGCGACTGCCGTTCATTGGCGCGCTTCGAATTGCGTGGTATCCCGGCGATGGTCGCCGGTGCAGCGAAGATTCGCGTGACCTTCCAGGTCGACGCCGACGGCCTGCTCAGCGTTTCTGCCCGTGAGCTGGGTTCGGGCGTTGAGGCGAGCATTCAGGTCAAACCGTCCTACGGTCTGACCGACGGCGAGATTGCCAAGATGCTGAAAGATTCGTTTCAGCACGCCAATGACGACAAGGTCGCCCGCGTCCTGCGTGAGCAGCAAGTCGATGCCCAGCGCCTGATCGAAGCGGTGCAGGGCGCTCTGGAAGCCGATGGCGAGCGTTTGCTCGACGCCGAAGAGCGCATGGTTATCGACCTGCAGCTGCAGGAATTGGCCGAACTGATGAAAGGTACTGATGGTTACGCCATCGAGCAGCAGACCAAGCGTCTGTCGCAAGTGACCGATGCTTTTGCTGCCCGCCGCATGGATCTGACGGTGAAAGCCGCTCTGTCGGGGCGCAATCTGAATGAAATCGAGGATATCTGATGCCGCAGGTCATTTTTCTGCCCCACGAGAAGTTCTGCCCTGAAGGCATGGTGGTCGAGGCTGCGCCCGGCACATCGATTCTCGAACTGGCCCACGAACACCACATCGAGATGGAAAGCGCCTGCGGCGGCGTCTGCGCTTGCACCACCTGCCACTGCATCATCCGCGAGGGTTTCGACTCGATGGAAGAGGCTGACGAGCTGGAAGAAGACTTCCTCGATCGTGCCTGGGGTCTGGAAGCGCAATCGCGTCTGGCTTGCCAGGCTATTGTTGGTGAAGAAGACATCACCGTCGAAATTCCGAAATATTCGCTTAACCATGCGGCCGAAGCGCCGCACTGACTGGTAAGACTGTCATGAGCTACGGTTGGAATGATGTTCAACGTATTGCAGAAGAACTGGCCGAGGCCAAGCCGGGTGTAGATCCGTATTCTGTCAATTTCGTCGAGTTGCAGCAGTGGATCAAAGAGCTGCCTGACTTCGACGCTAACTCTGGCCGGGTCGGCGAGAAGGTGTTGGAAGCAGTTCAGCAGCTCTGGAATGATGAATTGGACTGATCGTCCTCGCAGGTTAGGCAATACCCAAGAACCCGCGTATAATTCGCGGGTTTAATTTTTCGCAAATTACCGTTTCTGGAGTTACACCATGGCTGTTCAACGCACTTTCTCCATCATCAAGCCTGACGCTGTTGCAAAAAACGTCATCGGCGAAATCACCACTCGTTTCGAAAAAGCCGGCCTGCGCGTTGTAGCTTCGAAACTGAAGCAACTGTCCAAAGCTGAAGCTGAAGGCTTCTACGCTGAGCACAGCGCTCGTGGTTTCTTCGGCGACCTGGTTGCTTTCATGATCTCCGGTCCTGTTGTTGTTCAGGTTCTGGAAGGCGAAAACGCTATCGCTCTGAACCGTGAGCTGATGGGCGCTACCAACCCTAAAGAAGCTGCTGCCGGCACCATCCGCGCTGACTTCGCTGATTCCATCGACGCCAACGCTGTTCACGGTTCGGACTCCGAAGCCGCAGCTGCTCGTGAAATCTCGTACTTCTTCGCAGCTACTGAAGTAACCACTCGCTAAGCATTGGCTTAAGAGTGAAGGTGAATCCATGACTACATCGACTGTAAAAACCAACCTGCTGGGTCTGACTCAACAGGAAATGGAAAAATTCTTCGACTCAATCGGGGAGAAGCGTTTCCGTGCCGGTCAGGTAATGAAATGGATTCACCACTTTGGTGTCGATGATTTCGACGCCATGACGAACGTCAGCAAGGCCTTGCGCGACAAGCTCAAGGCTATTGCTGAGGTCCGTGGTCCGGAAGTGGTCAGCGAGGACATCTCCAGCGACGGCACCCGTAAGTGGGTGGTGCGCGTGGCGTCCGGCAGCTGCGTCGAGACCGTATACATTCCCCAGGGCAAACGCGGCACTCTGTGCGTTTCGTCCCAGGCAGGCTGTGCCCTGGATTGCAGTTTCTGCTCCACCGGCAAGCAAGGCTTCAATAGCAACCTCACCGCCGCCGAAGTCATCGGCCAGGTGTGGATTGCCAACAAATCTTTCGGTAGTGTCCCGGCAACCGTCGACCGTGCCATCACCAACGTGGTGATGATGGGCATGGGTGAGCCGCTGCTGAACTTCGACAACGTCGTCGCCGCCATGCATCTGATGATGGACGACCTCGGCTACGGGATATCCAAGCGCCGCGTGACCCTGTCCACCTCGGGTGTGGTGCCGATGATCGATGAGCTGGCCAAGCACATCGACGTGTCCCTGGCGTTGTCCCTGCACGCACCGAATGACGCATTGCGTAACCAATTGGTGCCGATCAACAAGAAATATCCGCTTAAGATGCTGCTCGAGTCGTGCCAGCGCTACATGTCCGCCCTTGGCGAGAAACGTGTGCTGACCATCGAGTACACCTTGCTCAAGGACATCAACGACAAGGTTGAACACGCCGTTGAGATGATCGAGTTGCTGAAGAATATTCCGTGCAAGATCAACCTGATTCCGTTCAACCCGTTCCCGCACTCCGGGTACGAGCGTCCGAGCAACAACGCGATCCGTCGGTTCCAGGATCAGTTGCATCAGGCCGGTTTCAACGTCACGGTCCGCACCACCCGTGGTGAAGACATCGACGCCGCATGTGGTCAACTGGTAGGGCAGGTGCTGGATCGCACCCGTCGCAGCGAACGTTACATCGCCGTGCGCGAGTTGAGCGCCGACAGCGATCTGGCACAGAACGCCGCGAACACTAACTAAGAGAGGATCTCTATGTCCCTGCGCTTTGCGCTGCTGTTGCTGTTGGCCAGCCTGTGTGCTGGTTGTGTCCTGTCGGGTGACTACAACCCGATGAAGACCAGCAAGGGCCGCGATGAAGCGCGGGCTGCCTATGTGCAGTTGGGGCTGGGGTACTTGCAGCAAGGCATGAGCGAGCGGGCCAAGGTGCCGCTGAAGAAGGCGCTGGATATCGACGGTTCCGATCCTGACGCCAACGCTGCCCTCGGCTTGGTGTTTCAGTCCGAAATGGAGCCTGAGCTGGCCGACGAACACTTCCGCAAGGCTTTGTCCTCCCGTCCCGCCGATGCGCGCATTCTCAATAACTACGGCAGTTTTCTCTACGAACAACAGCGTTATAAAGAAGCCTACGAGCGTTTTGAACAGGCCGCCGCCGATACCCTGTATCCTGAGCGTTCGCGTGTGTTTGAAAACCTCGGCATGACGGCGGCGAAGCTCGGTCAGCGTGATCTGGCGCAGCAGCAGTTGGAAAAAGCACTGCGTTTGAACCGGCAACAACCACGCGCATTGCTGGAAATGGCTGAGTTGTCCTTCGAAGACAGGCATTATGTGCCCGCGCGTGATTATTACGACCGTTTCAGCCTGCTGACCGAACAAAATGCACGTAGTCTATTGCTCGGCGTTCGGCTGGCAAAAGTGTTTGAAGATCGCGACAAGGCCGCCAGTTATGGCCTGCAATTAAAACGACTCTATCCCGGTACGCCGGAATATCAGCAATACCTGTCGGAGCAATGATGAAAGCGGCGCATCCCGAAGTTGTAGCAGCGAATCGCGTTAACCCCGGTGAGACCCTGCGCCAGGCCCGCGAAAGCAATGGCTGGTCGCTGGCCGAAGTGGCCCTCAAGCTCAACCTCACCGTGACTTCCCTGAGCAATCTTGAAGCCGGCGCTTTCGACAAGCTGCCGGGGCATACCTTCGCTCGCGGTTATATTCGCGCCTATGCCAAGTTGCTCGGCATGGACCAGACCGTTCTGGTTCAGCAATTCGACCAGTCCACCGGCACCGACTCCCAGGGCAGCAACGTTCATGCCCTCGGCCGTATCGAAGAGCCGGTGCGGGTTTCCCACACCATTTTGCGTATTGTCAGCCTGCTGTTGCTGATCGCGGTCATCGGCGGCGGTTTCGTCTGGTGGCAGGATCAGACTTCGCAGCGCACCAAGGACCTGACGTCCCTGGCCCCTGAGCACGTTGAAGTCGAAGGTGCTGACGGCACGACCCAGATTCACCCGATCGACGAGCCGGAAGATCAGGCTGTCGAGGAAAATCAGGTCGATACTTCTACAGCGCTGGCGCTGCCTCAGTCGGAAGCCACGGCTGAATCGGCCGGTGCCGAAGGTGCTGCTCCAACGGCACCGGTTGCTCCAGCTGCAACGCCGACTACTCCGGGTCACACGCCAGCGCCGGTTGTCACCACCCCGGTTACTCCAGCACCAAACGCGCCGGCCACTCCAGCGCCGACCGTTACCGCTCCGGTTGTTCCTGCTGCATCGGCGGCCACCGCAGAAGCTGCCGCTCCGGTGGCTGGCGATGGTCAGGTACAACTGCAGTTCAGCGCCGATTGCTGGGCACAAGTGACCGATGGCCGTGGCAAAGTGATTTTCAGTGGTCTCAAGCATAAAGGCGACAGCGTGACCGTTTCCGGCAAGCCGCCGCTTAACGTACGTCTGGGCGTAGCTCGCGCCGCACAGGTCAGCTACAACGGCCAACCGGTCGATATCGCTCCGTTCACCAGTGGCGAGACTGCTCGCCTGAAGTTGGGTCAATAAGTCATGCACGGCGAATCTCCAATCAAACGTCGCGTTTCGCGCAAGATCTGGGTCGGCAACGTACCGGTGGGCGGCGATGCGCCGATCGCGGTGCAGAGCATGACCAACAGCGACACCAATGACGTTGCCGCCACTGTTGCGCAAATCAATCGTCTGGAAGCCGCCGGCGTCGACATCGTTCGCGTTTCGGTACCGGACATGGACGCCGCCGAGGCGTTCGGCAAGATCAAGCAACTGGTCAAGGTGCCGCTGGTTGCCGACATCCACTTCGACTACAAGATTGCCTTGCGCGTCGCCGAACTGGGTGTCGATTGCCTGCGTATCAACCCGGGCAACATCGGTCGCGAAGACCGTGTTCGCTCTGTGGTTGATGCTGCGCGTGATCGCGGTATTCCGATCCGCATCGGCGTCAACGCCGGTTCGCTGGAAAAAGACCTGCAAAAAAAATACGGCGAACCGACTCCGGCTGCGCTGGTTGAATCCGCGCTGCGTCACGTTGAGCATCTCGAACGCCTGAACTTCCAGGACTTCAAGGTCAGCGTGAAAGCTTCCGACGTGTTCATGGCCGTCGAAGCCTATCGCTTGCTGGCGAAAGAAATCGTTCAGCCGCTGCACCTGGGCATCACCGAAGCCGGTGGATTGCGTTCGGGCACAGTGAAATCCGCCGTGGGCCTAGGTATGCTGCTCGCCGAGGGGATTGGCGATACTATCCGCATCTCGCTGGCGGCCGACCCGGTCGAGGAAGTGAAGGTCGGTTACGACATTCTCAAGTCTTTGCATCTGCGATCCCGTGGCATCAACTTCATCGCCTGCCCGAGTTGCTCGCGGCAGAACTTCGATGTGGTGAAAACCATGAACGAGCTGGAAGGGCGCCTTGAAGACCTGCTGGTGCCGCTGGATGTCGCGGTGATCGGTTGCGTGGTCAACGGCCCCGGCGAAGCCAAGGAAGCCCATATCGGCTTGACCGGCGGCACGCCAAACCTGATTTACATCGACGGCAAGCCGGCGCAGAAACTGACGAATGACAATCTGGTGGACGAGCTGGAAAGGCTGATCCGCCAGAAAGCGGCCGAAAAGGTCGAAGCTGATGCTGCGGTTATCGCGCGCGGCTGAGCCTGACTGAACGCCGAACGAATTTAAGGATTTAAAGTGAGCAAGTCTCTGCAAGCCATTCGTGGCATGAACGACATCCTGCCCGAACAGACCCCGCTGTGGCGTTATTTCGAGGGCACCGTTGCGCGTCTGCTGGATAACTACGGTTATAAGCAGATCCGCATGCCGATCGTCGAGTTCACCGAGCTGTTCAAACGCTCGATCGGTGAAGTGACCGACATCGTCGAAAAAGAGATGTACACCTTCGAAGACCGCAACGGTGACTCCCTGACCCTGCGTCCGGAAGGCACCGCTGCATGCGTGCGTGCGGTGCTTGAGCACGGCATCACCGGCGGTGGCCAGGTGCAGAAACTCTGGTACATCGGCCCGATGTTCCGTCACGAGCGTCCGCAGAAAGGCCGTTATCGCCAGTTCCACCAGATCGGTCTGGAAGTGTTCAACCTCGACGGTCCGGACATCGACGCCGAGCTGATCACCATGACCTGGCGCCTGTGGGGTGAGCTGGGCATTCGTGATGCGGTCAAACTCGAACTCAACAGCCTCGGCACGAGCGAGTCCCGTGGTCGCTACCGTGAAGCGCTGGTCGAGTACCTCTCGGCGCACCACGACAAGCTCGACGAAGACAGCCAGCGTCGCCTGAAAACCAACCCGCTGCGCGTGCTCGACACGAAAAATGCCGACACTCAAGCGGTGCTGGTCGATGCGCCGAAAATGGCCGACTACCTCGACGACGAATCCCGTGCGCACTTCGAAGGTTTGAAAGCGCGTCTGGATGCCGTTGGCATTCCGTACGTGCTCAACCCGAAACTGGTGCGCGGCCTCGACTACTACAGCAAAACCGTTTTCGAATGGGTCACCGACAAGCTCGGCGCCCAAGGCACTGTCTGCGCCGGCGGCCGTTACGACGGTCTGGTCGAGCAGATGGGCGGCAAGCCGACCACCGGCGTTGGTTTCGCCATGGGCATCGAGCGTCTGGTGTTGATGCTGGAAACCCTGGAGCAGATCCCGGAAGAAATCTCCCGTCAGGTTGATGTCTATCTGTGCGCCTTCGGTGAAGAAGCCGAGCTGGCCGGTCTGGCCCTGGCTGAACGTGTTCGTGATCAACTTCCAAACCTGCGTCTGCAAGTCAATGCCGGCGCTGGCAGCTTCAAAAGCCAGTTCAAGAAAGCCGACAAGAGCGGTGCGCTGTACGCACTGATCCTCGGTGACGACGAAATGGCCCAGCAAGTGGTAGGTTTCAAACCCCTGCGTGGCCAGGGCGAACAACAAAGCATTGCCTGGGATGCGCTCGCCGCTCACCTGGCCACCTGCGTCGTGCAGGGTTGAAGCTGTCCAAACAGCCGATTTAGCGATTAAGGAGTATTGGGGTGTCGAGTACCGAAGACGAACAGTTGGCGGATTTGAAGGACTGGTGGACACGCAACGGCAAACCTCTGGTCACTGGCGGCCTGTTGGCGCTGGTCATCGTGTTCGGCTGGCAGGCTTATCACAAGTATCAGAGCAACCAGTCGCAAGGCGCCTCGGTGCTCTATCAGCAATTGCTGGAAACCACGCTGACGCCTGACGGCAAGCCTGACGCCGCCCGCGTTGCGGACCTGGCCGGCAAGCTCAACAGCGAATTCGGCGGTTCTGCCTACGCGCAGTACGGCAGCCTGTTCGTGGCCAAAGTGGCGGTCGACAGCGGCAAGCTGGATGACGCCGCGACCGAGCTGAAAGCCATCGTCGACAAACCGGCCAATCCGGCGCTGGGCGAGATCGCCCGTCAGCGTCTGGCGCAGGTGCTGGGTGCGCAGAACAAGGCTGAAGACGGCCTGAAACTGCTCGACGGCGACGCCGACAAGGCGTTCCTGGCCACTCGCGAAGAACTCAAGGGCGACCTGCTGGTACAGCTGGGCCGTACCGATGACGCGAACAAGGCGTATCAAAAAGCCAAGGCGGCACTGTCGGATGAAGCGGCGGTCGGTGGCCTTCAAATCAAGCTCGACGACCTGGCCAAAGGGGATGCGTGACGTGATCCGTTGGAAGCATGCAGCATTGCTGGCTCTGGCCCTTCTGGCCGCGGGTTGCAGCAGCAACAGCAAGAAAGAATTGCCACCGGCTGAACTGACCGACTTCAAAGAAGAAGTGGTTCTGCAAAAGCAGTGGAGTCGTTCGATCGGTGACGGTCAGGGCGAAACCTACAACATGCTGGTGCCGGCGATCGACGGTGACACCATCTACGCGGCCGATGTGACCGGCGTGGTGATGGCCATGGATCGCGGCAATGGCGATGTGAAGTGGAAGCAGGATCTTGAGCTGCCCGTCTCCGGCGCCGTGGGCGTGGGTTACGGTCTGGTGCTGATCGGTACGCTGCGTGGCGAAGTCGTCGCTCTGGACACCAGCAACGGTGAAGAGAAGTGGCGTGCCCGCGTCAACAGCGAAGTCCTTGCGCCACCGGCCAACAACGGTGACGTCGTGGTGGTGCAGACTCAGGACGATCGTCTGATCGGTCTTGATGCATCGACCGGTACCCAGCGCTGGGTGTATGACAGCACGCCGGCCGTACTGACCCTGCGTGGCACCAGTGCCCCGTTGGTGACCAACCGCCTCGCGGTGGCTGGCCTGTCGACCGGTAAAGTGGTCGCTCTGGACATTTCCAACGGCGTGCCGGTCTGGGAACAACGGATCGCGATTCCACAGGGTCGTTCGGAACTGGAGCGCGTGGTCGATATCGACGGCGGTCTGCTGTTGTCCGGCGGTACGCTGTACGTTGCCAGCTACCAGGGTCGCGTTGCGGCACTGGACCTGGAAAGCGGTCGTCAACTCTGGCAGCGCGATGCGTCGAGCTACGCTGGTATCGCTCAGGGTTTCGGCAGCGTTTACGTGAGCCTGTCTTCGGGCACCGTTGAAGGCGTCGACGAACGTTCCACCACAGCATTGTGGAGCAACGACTCGCTGGCCCGCCGTCAACTGTCGGCTCCGGAAGTGTTCTCCAGCTATGTTGCAGTGGGTGACCTGGAAGGTTATCTGCACCTGCTGAGCCAGGTCGACGGTCGTTTCGTCGGCCGCGAGCGCATCGACAGCGACGGCCTGCGTGCCCGTCCGCTGGTGGTGGGTGACACGATTTATGTTTATGGCAACAGCGGCAAACTGGAAGCCCTGACCATCAAGTAACAACTATGCTTGGGGTTAACACCCCCAGGCAGCTTCACTTGTGAGTATGAATGTGGGAGCGAGCCTGCTCGCGATGTGCGTCAACGATTACGCAGATGGCCTGAATAAACGCGGTGCTTTGGCGTTTTTCGCGAGCAGGCTCGCTCCCACAAAGAACACCCACAGTGTTGCCCCGAGCACCAGCCGCTGCCTCGCAGCGGCTTTTGTATTTTCTGAAATAACGAAGTGGAGAGCCGCATGGTTCCCGTAATCGCCCTGGTGGGCCGACCGAACGTCGGCAAGTCCACCTTGTTCAACCGCCTGACCAGGACTCGCGACGCCATCGTCGGCGACTTGTCCGGTCTGACCCGTGATCGCCAGTACGGTGAGGCCAAGTGGCAAGGGCGTTCCTACATTCTGGTCGACACCGGTGGTATCTCCGGTGACGAGCATGGTATGGACGAAAAAATGGCCGAGCAGTCGCTGCTGGCCATTGAAGAAGCAGATGTTGTGCTGTTCCTGGTAGATGCCAAGGCCGGTTTCACCGCCGCCGACCAGATGATCGCCGAACACCTGCGCAAACGTAACAAGCGTTCCTACGTGGTTGCCAACAAGGTCGACAACATCGACCCGGAAATGGCCCGCGCTGAGTTCGCTCCGCTGGGCATGGGCCACGCGATCCCGATCGCCGGTGCTCACGGCCGTGGCATCACGCAGATGCTGGAAATCGCCCTGGGTGATTTCCCCAAAGACGCAGAAGAGCCGGAAGAAGGCGAAGAAGAGATCGTTGCCGAAGGCGAGGAAGCCAAGCGCATTCCTGGCCCAAGCGAAAAAGACGGGATCAAGATCGCCATCATCGGCCGTCCGAACGTCGGCAAGTCGACCTTGGTCAACCGCATGCTCGGTGAAGACCGCGTAATCGTCTACGACCAACCCGGCACCACGCGTGACAGTATCTACATTCCGTTCGAACGCAATGAAGAGAAGTACACGCTGATCGACACCGCCGGTGTGCGCAAGCGCGGCAAGATCCACGAAGAAGTCGAAAAATTCTCCGTGGTGAAAACCCTGCAGGCGATCAAAGACGCCAACGTGGTGATCTTCGTGATGGATGCGCGCGAAGGCGTGGTCGATCACGACCTCAACCTGCTGGGCTTCGCCATTGAATCGGGTCGTGCGCTGGTCATCGCGATCAACAAGTGGGACGGCATGACGCCGAGCGAGCGCGACTATGTGAAGGTCGAGCTGCAACGTCGTCTGTTCTTCGTTGATTACGCCGACATTCACTTCATCTCGGCCCTGCACGGCACTGGCGTGGGCAACCTCTACGCTTCGGTGCAGAACTCGTTCAAGTCGGCGGTCACCCGCTGGCCGACCAACCGTCTGACCCAGATTCTGGAAGACGCGGTTGGTGAGCACGCGCCACCGATGGTCAACAACCGCCGGATCAAGCTGCGATACGCTCACTTGGGTGGTGCGAACCCGCCGATCATCGTGATCCACGGTAACCAGATCGAGAAAGTGCCGAAGTCGTACGTGCGCTATCTGGAGAACACTTACCGCCGTGTGCTGAAGCTGGTCGGTACGCCGATCCGCATCGAGTTCAAGGGCGGCGAGAACCCGTACGAAGGCAACAAGACCACGCTGACCGACCGCCAGGTCAACAAGAAGCGTCGTTTGATGTCGCACCACAAGAAAGCCGACAAGAAGCGCCGCGACAAGAAATAAAAGCAGTTGCGAGTTTCGAGCTGCAAGCTTCAAGTCAAAGCAAAAAGGGCTCTGTTAGAGCCCTTTTTTGTGGGCGGTGGATTTAGCTTGCAGCTTGCAGCTAGTAACTTGCCGCTTGAGATTTATGGCTTGGCGCTTGAAACTTGCAGCTCACCTGCAAGGGGCTACCGATGATCACCAGTAAGCTGCCGAATGTCGGCATCACGATTTTCACGCAGATGTCTCAGCTCGCCGCGCAGACCGGCGCGATCAACCTGTCCCAGGGTTTTCCTGATTTTGACGGCCCGCAGTCGTTGCGCGATGCGGTCGGTCGGCACATCGCCAGTGGCCACAACCAGTATTCACCGATGACCGGTTTGCCGGCGCTGCGCGAGCAGATTGCGGCGAAAATCGCTCGCAGCTATGGCGTGCAGGTCAATGCCGACAGCGAAGTGACGGTCACGCCGGGCGCGACCCAAGCGATCTTCTGTGCGATTCAGGCGGTTATCCACAGCGGCGATGAAGTCATCGTGTTCGATCCGTGCTACGACAGCTACGCACCGGCGACGGAGTTGGCGGGCGGGCGTTGCGTGCATGTGCAGCTGAACCCGGACGACTTCTCCATCGATTTCGACAAACTCGCGGCCGCCCTGAGCCCGCGCACGAAAATGATCGTCATCAACACGCCACATAACCCGAGCGGCGCACTGATCAGCCGTGCCGAGCTGGATCAACTGGCTGCGCTGATCCGTGATCGCGACATCTACCTGATCAGCGACGAAGTCTACGAACACCTGGTATTCGACGGCGTGCCGCACGTCAGCGTGCTCGCCCATGAAGAGCTGTATCAGCGCGCCTTTGTGGTCAGCTCGTTCGGCAAGACCTATCACGTCACTGGCTGGAAAACCGGCTACGTCGTCGCGCCGCCAGCGCTGACGGCCGAGCTGCGCAAGGTGCACCAGTACGTCAGCTTCTGCGGCGTCACGCCGTTGCAATACGCGCTGGCCGATTACATGGCCGAGCACCCGGAACATGTCGAAGAGTTGCCGGGCTTCTATCAGGCCAAACGCGACCTGTTCTGCGATCTGCTGGCGCCGTCGCGCTTCACCTTCACCCGTGTCACTGGCACCTATTTTCAGTTGGTCGATTACTCGCAGATCCGTCCTGACCTGAATGACGTCGAGATGGCCATGTGGATGACCCGCGAACACGGCGTGGCGAGTATCCCGGTGTCGGTGTTCTACCAGAACCCACCGCAAGGCCAGCGCCTGGTGCGTCTGTGCTTTGCCAAACGCGAGGAGACGCTGCGTGAAGCGGCGGCAAAACTATGCGTGATCTGAGTGCGTTACCCGATCTCAACCTGGCGCTCATCCAGACCAGCCTGGCCTGGCACGACCGTCAGGCCAACTTCGAGCATTTCGAGCAGTTGCTGGAGCAGGCGCAGGGCGCGGATCTGATCATCCTCCCGGAAATGTTCACCACCGGATTCTCCATGGAGTCCGAAACCCTTGCCGAAGCCGAGAACGGCCCGACCAGCAAATGGCTGCGGGTTCAGGCGGCGAAGCTCAATGCAGTGATCACCGGCAGCGTGATCATTCAGGCTGCCGACGGCAGCCATCGCAATCGCCTGTTGTGGGCGCGGCCGGACGGCGAAGTCTTGCATTACGACAAGCGTCACCTGTTCCGCATGGCCGGCGAGCACAATCACTACACCCCCGGCGAACGCCAGGTGCAGTTCGAACTCAAGGGCTGGCGTGTGCGTCCGCTGATTTGCTACGACCTGCGCTTTCCGGTGTGGAGTCGTGATGCGCAGGATACGGATCTACTGCTGTACACCGCCAATTGGCCGGGTGCGCGGCGTTTGCACTGGAATCGCCTGTTGCCGGCGCGTGCCATCGAAAACCTTTGCTATGTGGCGGCGGTGAATCGTGTTGGCACCGACGGCAAGGGTTTCGCTTACACCGGCGACAGCCAGGTACTGGATTTCCAGGGTGAAACCTTGCTGGCGGCGGGGGAGGCGGACGGGGTGTTCAAGGTGGTTCTGGAAGCCGCACCATTGGCGGCTTATCGTGAGCGCTTTCCGGCGAATCTGGATGCCGACACCTTCGAGTTCACCTGATACTCGCAGCGCCTGTCAGGACGCCTTCGCGAGCAGGCTCGCTCCCACAGGGAAATGCATTGCAAAGGTGGGAGCGAGCCTGCTCGCGAAGGGGCCATAAAAGTCAGCAAAAAAAGCATCAGGCAAAAAAAGGCCCCGGAGTTCAAACGCCGGGGCTTTTTGCATTTCAGCGGTCGATTACGCCGCTTTCGCCTCAGGCTGGCTCAGCGAGCGGTTCAGCGCGCTGAACAGGGCCTTGAAGCTGGCCGTGGTGATGTTTTCATCGATACCCACGCCGTGCACCGCACGCTCGCCATTCACACGCAGCTCGATGTAAGCCGCTGCTTTGGCGTTGGTGCCCGCGCCGATCGCGTGTTCGTTGTAGTCCATGATCTCCACCGGAATCGGCAGGCCGGCGACCAGTGCTTCCAGCGCACCGTTGCCCTTGCCGCGCCAGTGCAGATTGGTTTCGCCCTGACCTTTGCTCGCCACTTCCACTTCAACATTGCTGTTGCCGTTTTCTTCCTGCAGGCGATGACTGACCAGCGCATACGGGGTGTTGGCTTGCAGATATTCGCTGATCAACAGCGAGTGGATCTGCTTGGCGGTCATCTCCAGACCCAAGCGGTCGGTTTCACGCTGCACGACCTGGCTGAACTCGATCTGCATGCGACGTGGCAGGCTGATTCCGTATTCCTGCTCCAGCAAGTAAGCGATGCCGCCCTTGCCCGACTGGCTGTTGACGCGAATCACCGCCTCGTAGCTGCGGCCAATGTCGGCCGGGTCGATCGGCAAGTACGGCACTTCCCACAGTGCATCGGGTTTCTGCTGGGAGAAGCCTTTGCGGATTGCATCCTGGTGCGAACCGGAGAACGCGGTGTGCACCAGATCGCCAACATACGGGTGACGTGGGTGAACCTGAATCTGGTTGCACTCTTCGACGACTTTGCGCACGCCGTCGATGTCGGAGAAGTCCAGCTGTGGGTCGAGACCCTGGGTGTACATGTTCAGTGCAACGGTGACGAGGTCGACGTTACCGGTACGCTCGCCGTTGCCGAACAGGCAGCCTTCGACGCGATCGGCGCCGGCCATCAGGCCCAACTCGGTGGCGGCAACGCCGGTGCCACGGTCGTTGTGGGTGTGCAGGCTGATGATCACGCTGTCACGACGGTTGATGTTGCGGCCGAACCACTCGATCTGATCGGCGTAGATGTTCGGCGTAGCGCACTCAACGGTAGCCGGCAGGTTGAGGATCATCTTGTGCTCAGGCGTCGGGTTCCACACCTCGATCACGGCGTCACAGACTTCCTTGGCGAATTCCAGCTCGGTGGCGCTGAAGGTTTCCGGCGAGTATTCGAAAGTCCACTCGGTGTCCGGCTGCATCGCGGCGTATTTGACGAACAGCTTGGCGGCATTGACCGCGATGGCCTTGATGCCGTCCTTGTCCTGGTTGAAGACGATGCGACGGAAAGAAGGCGAGGTAGCGTTGTACAAGTGAACGATGGCTTTCTTCGCGCCGCGCAGGGATTCGAAGGTGCGCTCGATCAGGTCTTCACGGCCCTGGGTCAGCACCTGGATGGTGGTGTCGTCCGGGATGTGGCCTTCTTCGATCAGGGTACGCACGAAGTCGAAGTCGGTTTGCGAAGCCGCCGGGAACGATGCTTCGATTTCCTTCACGCCGACTTGCACGAGGGTTTTCCAGAAGCGCAGCTTCTTCACCGCGTCCATCGGTTCGATCAGCGACTGGTTGCCGTCACGCAGGTCGGAGCTGCACCAGATCGGCGCGGTGTCGATGGTTTTCGATGGCCAGGTGCGATCCGGCAGGTTGATGACAGGAAACGCGCGGTATTTCGAAGACGGATCTTTGAGCATGCTCATCGGGAAATTCCTTATTGTCTGGGCCGAAAAGAGGCGGCCTGCCGGTGTTACGAATGTTCAGGGAAAAGCGTGGGACGAGGTGCCGCGATTCAGCCCGGCAGTCGTGCGCTGACGAGGCACAGGCTGCGGTGCTGGCGAAGCTGAATGAGGGTGTGAGAGGTTTTCATGCCTTCAACCCTAACCGCGAGGGGAGAGGATGGCAAGCAGTCGAAAAAAATTGAGAGGAATACTCGGAAAGCGAGTTTTTGCGGGATTTTATTGCGCTGGAGGTCGCTGATTGTTGTGATATTTGCGCGAGGTTTGATTGGGGCGCAATTGAGGTTTATAGGAATTCATTGAGTATTGCTGTGTTGTATAGGTCGCCTTCGCGAGCAGGCTCGCTCCCACAGGGGATCTTTGTTGTGAATAAGATCCAGTGTGAGAGCGAGCCTGCTCGCGAAGAGGCCGGTCGCCTCAATACATATTCAAGGTTGAAACGCACCAATGAAAATCGCCGGATCCACCCGCGCATCATTCAGGCTGACATTCCAGTGCATGTGCGGGCCGGTCGCCCGGCCGGTCATGCCAACCTTGCCGACCACCGCGCCCCGCGCCAGTTGATCGCCGACTTTCACATCAATCTTCGACATGTGGCAGAACATGCTGATAAAGCCTTGGCCATGGTCGACAAACACCGTGTTGCCGTTGAAGAAATAGTTGCCAGTGAGGATCACCTTGCCCGCCGCCGGGGTCTTGATCGGCGTGCCCATCGGCACCGCGAAGTCGAGGCCGGCGTGGGGATTGCGCTCTTCACCATTGAAGAAGCGGCGCACGCCAAACTTGCTCGATAGCGGCCCGTTGACCGGTTTGTCCAACAGCAGATTGCTCGGCGTGTTCGGGCTGAAGCTGCGGTACGCCTTGATCTGCTCGGCCAGTTCGCCTTCGATGCGCTTGAGGTTCGACTGATCCGGGTTTACTTGCTGCTTGTTCTTCAGAGTAATGCGCTGTTCGGGGTATTTTTTGTTGCCCACGGTGAACGGCAGATTGCGCCCGCCACTGCTGATCTGTTGCGCGCCGGGTTTGACCGTCAGCGGCACACCGACGATCGCCAGCCAGTTGTTCTGCTCTTTTACCACCAGCACCGGTTTGCCCTGATACGTGGCTTTCGGCGCCTGTGCAGCCGCGCCCAGATCAACCACCGCGACGCCGCCCGGCACCGGTTTGTTCAGCAGCCGGGTGATGTAACTGTCGGCGTGGGCGTTAAAGGTCAGACAGAGCAAAAACAGTGGAGCCAGAAAACGCGGCATGGATCAGTCCAGTAATGAGAGGGTGACGGGCGTCAGGTGATTGTCCTCGACGCGCACTTGCAACTCGCCTTCGCCGAGTTTGGCTTTAAGGCGCTGGCCGGTGTGGGTTTGCGCGGCGTTGCGGATCGCATGGCCGCGCTCATCGAGCAGAATGCTGTAACCGCGACCGAGCGTTGCCAACGGGCTGACCACATGCAGCGTCTGCATCTGGCTGTGCAGTTGCAGTCGACGATTCTTCAGGCCTTCGCGCATGGCCCGGGGCAAGCGTTCGGCGAGGCTGTCGAGGCGCTGACGCAACATCGCCAGTTGCCGTCCCGGATGTTGCCCGGCGAGACGGGTTTCCAGGCGGATCAGGCGTTCGCGACGGGTATTGAGATGACGCTCGAACGCCCGGCGCATGCGCATGTCCAGATCGTCCAGACGCTGCGCCTGCTGGCGCAGACGTTCGCCAGGATGACGCAAGCGACGGGCCATACCTTCCAGACGCAGGCGATCACGCATCAAACGGTCACGCATGCGCATCACCAGGCGGCGATGCAGGCTTTCGACCTGACGGATCAAATGACTGGAATCGGGCGCGAGCAACTCAGCGGCGGCGGACGGCGTCGGTGCGCGCACGTCAGCGACAAAGTCACTGATCGACACATCGGTTTCGTGACCGACGGCGCTGACAATTGGCGTCACGCAGGCATCGACGGCGCGGGCCACGGCTTCTTCGTTGAAGCACCAGAGGTCTTCCAGCGAGCCGCCGCCACGGGCAAGGATCAGTGCGTCGAAACCACGGGCATCGGCCATTTTCAGGGCGCGGACGATTTGCGCGGTGGCTTCGCGGCCCTGTACGGCGGTGGGGATCAGCGTCAGTTGCACCTGCGGCGCACGGCGGCGGAACACGCTGATGATGTCGCGAATCACCGCGCCAGTTGGCGAACTGATAATGCCGATGCGTTGCGGATGTGCTGGCAACGGCACTTTGCGTTCGGCACTGAACAGACCTTCGGCGCTGAGCTTTTCTTTCAGCGCATCGAAGGCCAGGCGCAGCGCGCCGTCACCGGCAGGTTCGACGGTGTCGAGGATCAGTTGATAGTCGCCACGGCCTTCGAACAGCGAAACCTTGCCACGCACCTTCACCGCCAGGCCGTCCTTCAACGCCTGACGCACCCGCGCCGCGTTCTGCCGGAACAGCGCGCAACGCACCTGCGCGCCGCTGTCCTTGAGGGTGAAATAGATGTGGCCGGACGCCGGACGGGCGAGGTTGGAGATTTCGCCTTCGACCCAGATGTTGCTGAACACGTCTTCGAGCAACACCCGCGCGCGGCCGTTGAGCTGGCTGACAGTCAGGACTTCACGGTCCAGACCAAGTCTTGCAAAGGGATCTTTAATCATGGGGCGCAGTTTAAAGGCATTTGCCGTTGAATCACCACAAGTCCCCTGTAGGAGTGAGCCTGCTCGCGATAGCGGTGTGTCAGTCGCAGGATAGGTTGAATGCTCAACCGCTATCGCGAGCAGGCTCACTCCTACAAGGGGGGGTTGAAGGTTTCGATGAAGTGGTGAATCAGGGGTGTGGGATTCTGTCGATAGGCGAGGGCGACGGTGGTGTGGCAATCGGGATCGGTCAGCGGCAGAAATCGTACGCCGCTCGGGGCGATGTCCTGCATCGATTCCGGCAGCAGGGCGATGCCGAAACCGGCCTGAATCAGCTGCAATTGCGTGGTTTTGCGCGACATCACCCGCGCCGCTTTCGGGAAGAAACCCTGACGCATGCACAGATCGGCACACAGATAACTCAAGCCACCGCGATGCGGATGCGGAATCGAGATGAACGCTTCGTCCTTCAGTTGGGCCAGATCGACACGCTCAGCCGCGGCCAATCGATGATCCATCGGTACCGCCAGCAGCAATCGCTCAGTGAACAGCGGCACAATCTGAATCCCTTCACGCTGGCGCAACACTGGCAGGCGCAGCAGGCCGACATCAAGGCGTCCTTCGGCGAGTTCTTCGAGTTGCGCTTCCGAAGACAGTTTGCCGATATCCAGCGACACGCCAGGTTGCTGCTGCAGATAAGCGTCGATGTCGCTGAGCAAACGACCGCTGATCGACACGGTGCTGGAATGGCTGAGGCGCAACGTGCCGAGCTGACCGTTACCGACTTCAGTGGCCATGGCACTGGCCTTGCTCAACTCATTGAGCAGATTTCTGGCGCGCGGCAAAAACGCCTCGCCTGCCGCTGTCAGGCGAGGCTGGCGCGCGGTTCGTTCGAACAGTGGGGTTTGCAGCCGCGTCTCCATGTCCTTGATCTGCCGGCTCAGCGCCGATTGCGCAATAAACAACCGTTCGGCTGCCGAACTGAAGCTGCCGCACTCAGCGATTTCGACGAAGTAACGCAGTTGACGGGTTGAAAGCATCAGACATGCCTTTTTGAGATGGGTAAGCGACTTTTAAGATATTAGTCGCAACCCTCGGCGCTGGCTAAAGTCATCACAGGCTTATTAAGGAAGCGCATCGATGAGCGTGGCGGGGTTGTTGAGTGAGTGGGCGTGGGGCCCCGGCGGTTGGGCGGTGATCGGGCTGGGCATCGCCCTGGCTTACATCGTGTTCGGTATCGCCGGATTCGGCACGGCGCTGGTGGCGGGGCCGATTCTGATTCTATTCATGCCGCTGTCGAAAATCGTGCCTCTGCTGGTACTACTGGACTTTGTCGCGGCGTTCGGCAACCTGCTGCCGTCGCGGCGGGATGTGGCCAAACCGGAATTGTTACGGCTGCTGCCGTGCATGGCGGCGGGTTGCACATTGGGGGTGATTTTCTTGCTCAACCTCAAATCCGATCTGTTGCTGTTGTTGATGGGGCTGTTTATCAGCGCTTACGCGGTTTACAGCCTGTGGGTGAAAGCGCGGCCGACGCAATTGTCTGCGGGGTGGGCAGTGCCGATGGGGACGGTGGGCGGATTGTTCGGCGCGCTGTTTGGCAGTGGCGGCTTTCTCTATGCGATCTATCTCAACAGCCGCTTGCCCAAAGACGCGGCCCGGGCCACGCAAAGTGCGCTGATCAGTTGCAGCACGGTGGTGCGTTTGAGCCTGTTCGCCATCGCCGGTGTGTATGCCGAGCTACCCTTGTTGATACTGGCGCTGTGTTTGTTACCGGCCATGGCGTTGGGGTTGTGGATCGGGCGGCGGTTGACCCTGCGCTTGTCGCGTGAGGCGTTTGTGCGTTTGGTGACATGGCTGGTGCTGGCGAGCGGGCTGGCGTTGATCGGGCGCTACCTCAGCACTTGACCGGATTTCGTCAGGGATTAAGCTGCCGGCCTTTAAGGCCTCTTCGCGAGCAGGCTCGCTCCCACAGGGAACTGCATTCCATTGTGGGAGCGAGCCTGCTCGCGAAGGCGTCAGCAGCCACACCGCAGGACTCTCCATGAATTCGCAAAGCATCATCGTCCCGAAAATCTCCACCCTGCCGGTCCACGAACCCCGGGCCCGGGCGATCGTGCGCTGGCTGGTGCGCAAGAACATCATCAAGGAAGAGCTGAGCACTTGTGGCCGCACCGGCAACCGCATGGCTTACGCGATTGCCGACGGCGCGCGTGCCGTGGTCCTGCATCCACAAGCGCTGCCTTTCGGGGAGCCGATCAACGGGCTGGAGATCGTCACCAAGCGTTGTATCTATACCCCGGCCAAAGGCTTCCTCGAAGAGGCCGGTTGCGCCGAGTGCCGTCGTGAAGTTGGCGAAGCACTGTTCGAAAGCCTCGAAGAGTGGTTTCCGGGTCGCACCGACAACTTCACCTGCCCCGAATGCGGGCATGAAGACGATATCAACGGCTTTCTGTATTTGCAGGAGTGCGCGTTTTCCAACCTCGGTTTCATCTTCAACAACTGGCTGGAGGCGGGCTTCAAGCAGAGCTTTATCGATGAGTTCGCCGATTGGCTCGATCAACCTGTCTCTTGGGTCAAGGTGGAGCTGTAAGGCCGGGGATTTCCCGTACATCAGCAACATTGATATTAAGCTGAGTTTTACATTGAACAGCAGGGGGTGGATGACTATAATGGCGCGCTTCCATTTTCCCGCTCGGGAGCCCCCGCGATGCTGCGTATCAGCCAAGAAGCTCTGACATTCGACGACATTCTCCTAGTGCCCGGTTATTCCGAGGTACTTCCTAACGAAGTCAGTCTCAAGACCCGCCTTACCCGTGGCATCGAGCTGAACATTCCTCTGGTTTCTGCTGCAATGGACACCGTTACTGAAGCCCGTCTGGCAATCGCCATGGCTCAGGAAGGTGGCATCGGCATTATCCACAAGAACATGACCATCGAGCAGCAAGCTGCCGAAGTGCGTAAGGTCAAGAAGTTCGAAGCCGGCGTCGTCAAGGATCCGATCACCATCGAGGCTGATGCCACGGTGCGTGACCTGTTCGAATTGACCCGCATGCACAACATTTCCGGCGTTCCGGTGCTGCACGATGGCGACCTGGTCGGCATCGTCACTTCCCGTGACGTGCGTTTCGAAAGCCGTCTGGAAGCCACCGTCCGTGAAGTGATGACGCCGAAAGAGCGTCTGGTCACGATCAAGGAAGGCGCGAGCAAGGACGAAGCACGCGAACTGCTGCACAAGCACCGTATCGAGCGCGTGCTGATCGTCGACGACAAGTTCGCCCTCAAAGGCATGATGACCGTCAACGATATCGAAAAAGCCAAAGCCTACCCGCTGGCCAGCAAGGACGATCAAGGTCGTCTGCGCGTGGGCGCTGCTGTCGGTACCGGTAAAGATACCGGTGACCGTGTAGCCGCTCTGGTCAACGCCGGTGTGGACGTGGTGGTAGTCGATACCGCGCACGGTCACTCCAAAGGCGTGATCGACCGCGTTCGCTGGGTCAAAGAAAATTTCCCTGAAGTGCAGGTGATCGGCGGCAACATCGCCACCGGCGCCGCTGCCAAGGCTCTGGCCGAAGCAGGCGCTGACGCAGTCAAGGTCGGTATCGGCCCTGGCTCGATCTGCACCACCCGTATCGTCGCCGGTGTCGGCGTCCCGCAAATCAGTGCCATCGCCAACGTTGCTGCTGCCCTTGAAGGCACTGGCGTTCCGTTGATCGCCGACGGCGGCATCCGTTTCTCCGGTGACCTGTCCAAGGCCATCGTTGCCGGTGCTTCCTGCGTGATGATGGGCTCGATGTTCGCCGGTACTGAAGAAGCGCCGGGCGAGATCGAACTGTTCCAGGGCCGTTCGTACAAGGCGTATCGCGGCATGGGTTCGCTGGGCGCCATGTCCCAGGCTCAAGGTTCTTCCGACCGTTACTTCCAGGACTCCTCGGCAGGCGCCGAGAAACTCGTTCCGGAAGGCATCGAAGGCCGTGTTCCTTACAAAGGCACCCTGAGCGCGATCATTCACCAGTTGATGGGCGGTCTGCGTTCCTCGATGGGCTACACCGGTAGCGCCAACATCGAAGAAATGCGCACCAAGCCTGAATTCGTGCGGATCACCGGCGCTGGTATGGCCGAATCCCACGTGCACGACGTGCAGATCACCAAAGAAGCGCCAAACTACCGGGTCGGCTAACGCCGACAGCTATAAGCCACAAGCTATAAGCTGCAAGCGGTACTGCATTCATGCAGCTACCGCGCAGCTTCCGATAACTTGCAGCTTGCAGCTTGAAGCTTGCAACTGCTTTTCAGAGCTCTACCATGGCCCTCGATATTCACGCTCACCGCATCCTGATCCTCGACTTCGGCTCGCAATACACCCAACTGATTGCCCGCCGCGTGCGCGAAATCGGTGTGTACTGCGAACTGCACCCGTTCGACATGGACGAAGATGCGATCCGCGAATTCGCTCCTAAAGGCGTCATCCTCGCCGGCGGCCCCGAGTCCGTGCACGTCGCCGACAGCCCGCGCTGCCCACAGGCAGTGTTCGACCTGGGCGTACCGGTCTTCGGTATCTGCTACGGCATGCAGACCATGGCCGAGCAACTGGGCGGCAAGGTTGAAGGTTCCGAACTGCGTGAGTTCGGTTACGCCCGCGTTGACGTGGTTGGCAAGAGCCGCCTGCTCGACGGCATCGAAGACCACATCGACGCTGACGGCCTGTTCAGCCTCGACGTGTGGATGAGCCATGGTGACAAGGTCACCAAGATGCCGGAAGACTTCCACATCCTCGCCAGCACCCCAAGCTGCCCGATCGCCGGCATGTTCAACGACGACCGTGGCTACTACGGCGTGCAGTTCCACCCGGAAGTGACCCACACCAAACAGGGCGGTCGCATCCTCTCGCGTTTCGTTCTCGACATCTGCGGCTGTGAAGCCCTGTGGACGCCGTCGAAGATCGCTGAAGACGCCATTGCCAACATCCGCGCACAAGTCGGCACCGACAACGTGCTGCTGGGTCTGTCCGGCGGCGTTGACTCCTCGGTGGTTGCCGCGCTGCTGCACAAAGCCATTGGCGATCAACTGACCTGCGTCTTCGTCGACAACGGCCTGCTGCGTCTGCACGAAGGCGAGCAAGTGATGGCCATGTTCGCCGAGAACATGGGCGTCAAAGTCATTCGCGCCAACGCTGAAGATCAGTTCCTCAACAACCTGGCCGGCGAAGCCGACCCAGAGAAGAAGCGCAAGATCATCGGTCGTACCTTCATCGACGTATTCGATGCCCAGTCGAACAAACTGGAAAACATCAAGTACCTCGCGCAGGGCACCATCTACCCGGACGTGATCGAGTCGGCTGGCGCGAAAAGCGGCAAGGCTCACGTGATCAAGTCGCACCACAACGTGGGCGGCCTGCCGGAAGAGATGAACCTGAAACTGGTCGAGCCACTGCGCGAACTGTTCAAGGACGAAGTCCGTCGTCTGGGCCTGGAACTCGGCCTGCCGTACGACATGGTCTACCGTCACCCGTTCCCGGGCCCGGGCCTGGGCGTGCGTATCCTCGGTGAAGTGAAAAAGGAATACGCCGACCTGCTGCGTCGTGCCGACCACATCTTCATCGAAGAACTGCGCAAAGCCGACTGGTACCACAAGGTCAGCCAAGCCTTCGTCGTGTTCCAGCCAGTGAAATCGGTTGGCGTTGTTGGCGACGGCCGTCGTTACGCTTGGGTGGTTGCCCTGCGTGCCGTGGAAACCATCGACTTCATGACCGCGCGTTGGGCTCACCTGCCTTACGAACTGCTGGAAACCGTCTCCGGCCGCATCATCAATGAAATCGAAGGCATCTCCCGCGTCACTTACGACGTATCGAGCAAGCCGCCGGCGACGATTGAGTGGGAGTGATGCCTCCGGCCTCAGGGCCGATCGGCTGAAACAAAAAATGCCTGGTGCTTATGCATCAGGCATTTTTTTTGAGTTTCTCATAGTGCTCTGGAGCGAACGGCCACTCAGTGAGGATGACTGGCATTTTTTGGTGGGAGCACCGAAGCAAGGGTCGTAGTTCTCAATCGATCGCAAACGCTGGCATACGTATCAGAGAAACCGCGATCGAATCAAATCCGTATCGAACGGCGTTATCCCTTGATCAGGTGCAAACACCGCCTCTGCCTGTTGCGGTGAGATCACTCGTTCCCCCCGTGCTCGAACATGCAAGTCGAACAGGGTTTCCAGATCCGGACGTGGTGTGTGCACTAAGGCCTGCAGCATCAGCGATACCCCACTGAGGTTGTTCCCGACGTTGTTCCAGCGCGGCGATGAAGTAAGCCCCAGGTCGGCCCAAATCATGCGTCGTTCCTGCAAGTCCATCACGAAAGGCAGGCAAATTACGGTGTCGGATGCGATATCGATCCGGTCGAACACCGATCGCGGTTCGAATACTTCACCCGACATCGTGTCGGCGCGGGCCATCCAGCCCGCGAAGCATTCTGGAAGATCGCAGTACGGTTGCTCGGTGTATGAGTTGATGGACGTGACTACGTAGCGAATACCCTGTTCGATCAGGACATCAATATCGAGGTCGATAAACTCCGAAGCTCCGTCGGGCGCGTCGGTGATGTCGCCGCTGTGGCAACCGCCGAAATCCTTCAGGTTGTAGTACGCGACTGTTTGTTTGAAGACGAAGTTGGCGTCGAAAAAAGCGGCGGACAAGTCGATGTCCGTGCGTTGGCTGCCATTCTTCCACCACAGAAACAGGCGAATGAAACGTGTATCAGGCATAGGCAAGCGACTGCCCCGCACCAGCGTACGTAGCGACTTCGATGAGGCACGCTGCGCCAGCGGCACCTTGTATTCGCTTAACGCGGGATCGATGAAACAGCGGCCAAGTGGCGACAGCGACGCAAAACGCACTAGGAGAGCGTGTTCGCAGATTTGGGCTGCGCGAGCCAACACCTCGGGAGTGATGGGTTCGCGGCGATCCTTGATGCCATAGACTTTGGCGAATGAGCCTTTCGGCGTGAATGCCCGTAGCGGTAGGGGGCGCGGAGCGCGTACCTGGGCCAGCAATTGCAGCAGGACCGGTGAGGACACTTGTGTCGCCACCGCCTCGAACGCCTTGAGAACCGACTCCGGTCCCGTCGTGCGCCGTAGCGCTACGTCCAGCCGTCGTGCGAACTCACCAGGACGGCTCTGTAGTATGGGCGTAAGCGCGGCGATGTCGCGCTGGGCCAGCAGTGTTTCGACACGTGAACCAAAAGTGGCTGGCGCTTCGTTGCGGCGCGCTGCCGTGATGGCGGCTAGTGCTCGTGGGTACTTATCGGCGTAGTCGCCTGGATGCAGTACTTCAGCGAGACGTTTCCAGCGTTCGGCATGGCGCATCACATCTTCTGTAGCGATGGGTATTGAGTCGAGCAGGCGCAACAACAGGCGGCGCATCGAGCGCTTCATCGTTTTGAAACGTGTCGACGCTGTCGTCAGCGATACGTCTCCGCCACTCAGGGCGACCGCGAGTCGTAGCACATCCGTCGCCGTTTCGACGTTGCGCTCCAGGAATGCGTCCACCCGTGCATCGTCGGCTGCATGCAGGATAAGTGCGCCGCCCAACTGTGCACGGATCTCTCGGAAAGGGATGTCCTCAGGCAGCAAACGGAACACATCGCGTTTGTACTCTCGGACAAACCAGAGGACATCAGCGGTTTCCTCCTCGGAGAGCGAGGTGCGCGATGACAACAGCGGTTCGAGCAGTGACTCGAACTGATGGATGCTCCCCGGTTCGATAACCCAGGGTATGAGGTTGCCCTCAAGCAGTGGAGGTCGAGATTCTTCAGTCTTTGGTAAACGTCGAAGCGTGAGGTAATGCATGACGGCGTTTAGGTACAACTCCCCCTCTGTGGCCGTCAGAACCTGTTCTGGAAAGTCAGGATAAAACGGCCGGTGGTGCACATGAGCGCCATTCCTGCGCCGAAGCACTCCGACAATGCTACGCAGCCAGTACTTGAGTTCTGTCGCTGACAACATGCCGATTTGCTCAATCAGAGGCTCTGAAAGTACGCATCGGAACGCGGCGACTTCACGGACAGCCGATGCGACCTGAGCACGCGTGGCACCGCCAGTGCCCATAGGGACGTGAACTTTGCTACGGCGACGCAGGAACAGCTCCTGATTCATGCTTGATTTTCTCCTTGGGTCGTCGTCGTGAGCGAGCTGCAGCATCGTGTCTACAGCTGATATGAAAACGCCTGCTAGAAGCAGGCGCGGTGTGGAGAGCGGAACCCCTAGTTTCATAGGGATTAGAAGGAAGGTGTTCCATAGCCACGGCGGCATTTTACGTAAGGTTTTCGCTTTTTGTCAGGTTGTTGTTTCTCTCAACGGTAACAAGCTGCTTCACCAGAAAAAAACGGGGATGAGCGACAAGGCGCTTGTCTATAGCCCAGGCGAGTGGTGACGTTATTGGTCAAGTGTGCCTTCAAGGGCGACGAAATTCCCACAGATTCAGTCAAGTTTTCGTAGTATTCCAGCCAGTGAAATCGGTTGGCGTTGTTGGCGACGGCCGTCGTTACGCTTGGGTCGTTGCCCTGCGTGCCGTGGAAACCATCGACTTCATGACCGCACGTTGGGCTCACCTGCCTTACGAACTGCTGGAAACCGTCTCCGGCCGCATCATCAATGAAATCGAAGGCATCTCCCGCGTCACTTACGACGTATCGAGCAAGCCGCCGGCGACGATTGAGTGGGAGTGATCCTGCCGCGCGTCGAAGCTGGTATTGAGTGAACGAAAACCCCTGGCCCAGGCCAGGGGTTTTTCGTTTCAATCGCCGCGCGAATCCTTTCAGGTGGGTAAGCGACTTTGCAGTTTCAGGCCTATTTCTATCAGGCGCTGAGATAACGCTGCGATATCTGGAAACAATACGCCACTGATGCGCGGCATTGACTGAAGCCAGATATAAGCCTGGCCGTCCTGCGTCAGGTTCACCGGCGTTCGAACAATGCTGCCTGTACTGCCGCGCCGCACCAGCGTGTAACCGTTTTGCGATTTCTCGACCAGGTACATCCCATTGCGATGGAGCAGGCGTGCCTGCGCTTGCTCTGTCCATATCACCGGCGGCGCGTCGATTTGCAGACGCAGGTCAGCGTAAAGGTAGTCGAACGAGTTGCGGGTCGATGCACCATTGTCGAAGGGCCCGCGAGCCACCTTGACTCCCGGGTCGATGCTGACTCCTGGCACTTCCGAAGGTAAGGATTCTTCGATACGCAAGCCGATACCGCCTCTGAGTTCGCTGATGCCTGGCAGGTTTCTGAAGTTATTGGTGTTCTGTGCATCGATCAAGGCTACCCATTTGCCCGGTCGATTGAGGAGTGCGTCGCCCCACATGATTCTGTTCATCTGCTGAGCGTTCATCATTTGCTCCTCAATCGAGGTGAGCGGCACTTTCATTTTGGAGATCGCCGCGCAACCCAGGCCTTGAACGCGTACGTCATTTGCCTGCGCGGTCTTGACCAGTTCGAGGATGTTGAACGTCTCGTCTGGATCGGTTCCGAGACTGCCCAGATAAATCCGCAGATCCTCTGACATCTGCCCGCTCGTGTAGAAACCGTTCAGATCCATCTGGGCAAAATCGCTCAGCAGGTCACCCACGTAGAGCGTCGTGATGTGTCGTGCAAACGCTGGCATGTTGCTGATCATGAATCGCATGCTGGTGATGCGATCGAGGGTTTCCCCCACCACCAGCCCCATCGTTTTCTCGAAGACGCGATCAATGAGTTCATCGGTCGACATCGAGTGACTGACTTCGGGTATTACCGGACGCGCAGGCAGATTGGTCCAGTCCAGCTCTGAGTAATGCTCTTTGGCTTCGTTCAGGAGTCGTGTGCGTTTTTGGCTGAAAAACAGCGTGAATTGTTCTTCGTCAGATGGATGGTCTGGGACGATGTTCGCCATATCGGCAGAATCCTGGGGCAGGTTCATTGCCCACTTTTTCAGTTTGGCCGCGTCCAGCTCTCCAATATCACCGAGGGTGGTCACCAGGCGCAGCGGACGGGCAGTGGATGGCACCGGTTCGACCAATGGCAGGCCTGGCGACGGGGTTGATGAGATGACCTGCGAGGTCAGTTCGATTTCTGACGCACATGGCGTGCCCACGCACTGCCCGCCGCCTCTGAGACGCAGCGCCGGCGTGCGCTCCCATTTGCCGGTTGCGCTGAAACGCACTGGCAATGAATACGCGAACTGGTTGGGGTGTTCCGGATCGACGATGGCCCAGTTGCCACTGTCCCCGGAGGCGTCGAAGTACCGCACGTAATACGCGTTGCCTTCGATCTCGATGGCATAGGGCTGAGCGTTGCCGAGTCGGTAAATGCCTTGAAACTTCCCGGACTTGGTCTCTACAGAAAAACGATCAAGCAATTCGTTGCACTGGTAGCGGGCAGGAATCTGTGGCGCGAGCGGACCGTGCAGCGTGGGGCGGGGTGATGTCTCGATGGGGATGTCGTTGGCCATCTCGTCAGTCTCCTCGTCAGTGGTCAGCAAGGGCGCCTGATCCAGCGGTGGCAGAAATGGATCGTTGCCCGAGGTGAACTCGATCAGTCCGGCCATTTCTTCGGCTTCGGCAAACTCGACCTGCGGGCCCACTTCCAGATGCGCGCCGGTACCGATCAGGAACGGAACGTTGAACAGTACTTCAATGCCGTTGAGCACCGCGCCAAGGGTGCCGGCCTTGCGCTCGACAGCCGTCCTGCCGTTGACCGCCAGATCGATGTTCAACCCCATGTTGGCGATCCCGGCGCCAATCACCGGCAGTGCCAGCGGCCATCCTACGGTTGCCATCGGGCCGAATACCCTGAGACCGGCACTGAGGTAACCCATCCAGAGTTTTTTGCGCAGATCACTGTTGGAGGTCAGCGCCATGTCTGCTTCGGCAAACATGGCGTTGCGTGTCGAATCGCTTAACCAGGTGAACGCGTCACCGCTGATGGTGACGTTGCTGTGGTTGATCATCCGGTGATCGCTATGACCCCAGGTGCTGACCAGGCGAGTCATCAGGTCATTGAGTTTTTCGCCCATCCGGTTGCGGTCGGCCAGGGAGAAGCGGTTCATGAAGATCTTGCGCTTATCCTCCGTATTCATCTGTTCAAGCATCCACCAGTGCAGATCCGCTTGATCTTCCATCAGCCGAAAGGGTTGCACTTCGCCGGGTAAGTAAAGGGTTTGCCGACCACTGTCCTCAACGAAACGCAGCGCATGGGTGGCGACGTGCCCATCAAGATCCAGCGCGCGTACATGAGCGCCCACCGGGTGCGAGGCTTGTAGCATTTGCAGGGTGACAGGCCAGGTCACGGAGCCGATAACCGAATCGATCACGCGCTGAAAATCTGTACCGTCAAGGTGGCCCTGTTGCAGCGCCTGTACTGCCAGGCTGAGAAAATTGCACTTGGCCAGTGTGCGGAAATGGTGCGACGAGGTTTGCCAGTAAGTGGTCAGTTGCCGAGTGTAGCGGCTGCTGAAATCGATATTCCAGAACGCCTGCAGCACATCACTGCCCAGCAGTCGAATTTCATTATCCTGATTGAAGTTGTCGGCCTGCGGCCCGTCTGCGTAAAAGCCGCAGTACAGCCCCAGCAGATCGGCATTGTCCTGATCGGTGGCGCGAAAGCGCTGGATTACCAGTTGGGTGAGGGTCAACGATTCATAGGGCTTTTCCAGCAGATGTTCCCAGCCGGTGAAGGTCAGGTTGCTGCTCTGCGCGGCCCTGAATCGATGGAAATAGACACGGTCCGGATCAAGGCCCGGCAGTCCTTTGTCGATCAGCAATTGAAGGGCGATCTCACGGGCCGCCTCCAGCAGGCTGGGGCAAGCCTGCACGAGTGATGTAGCGATTGCCCTGAGGCTGGCCTTGTCAGCTGCGTTCGGCAGCAAACGGCGTTCGGGAGTGTTCATGTACTTCTCCATCCATGGGGAAAACGAGAATCAAGCATGACCGAACAGCTCAAGAGCGATGCACTGCATATGTATTGCATGCTGCAAGGCCGACGGATGGCGTGATCCCGCTGAGCAACGGCTCCCGAGGGCAGGGCAGCGGCTGTCTCGGGCCACGCTGTCAGTCCGGAAGACGGCTTTGTAATGTCAGGCCCATTTCGATCAATCGGTTAGACATTTGCTCGATGCTGGCGAACGGGACATCGTTCACTTGCGGCCATGACGGGCGGTGCAACGAAACGCTTCCATCCGGCAGTTGACTCACGCGCGTTCGCACGAGCATGCCTTGCTTGCTGCGGTGCACCACGGTGTAGGTATCGGCGATTTTTCTGAGCATGAACATGCCGCGCCTGTGCAACAGGTTCTCTAACGTATTCTCAGTCCAGTTCACCGGTTCGGCCGGTACGCGTAGACGCAGGTCAGCGCGCAGCACGTCGTTATTGCCCGGTGATGCAGAGCCGTTTGGAAATGATCCACGACGCACTTCGATACCCGGATCAGCCTCGATGTCCATGGTCGTTTCCATCCCGACTTCTTCGATGCGCAACCCGATGCCACCCTTTATTTCGCTGATACCGGCAAGGCCTCTGAGCGTGTTGGTGTTTTGCGCACTGATCAGCACGATCCATTTCCGGGGGCTGTTGAGGTAGGTGTCTCCCGTCATGAGGTCGCTCGCCAGATAAGTACCGATCATCTGCTCGTCATAGGGCGATAGCGGGGACTTCATCTTGTAGCTTGCGGCGCAATCAATCCCCTGGATACGAACACCGTTTTGCCTGGCAACCTTGACCAGTTCCAATGCATTGAAGAGCCCCGCCGGATCGGTGCCCAGGCTGCTCAGGTAGGTTTGCAGATCCGCCGACAGGGTGCCGGACGTGAAGTAGCGGTTCAATTCCACTTGAGCGAAGTCACTGAGGATCCCGCGCATGTAGAGGGTTTTTGCGTGCCTGGCCAGAGCGGGCATGTTTTCAATCATGAAGCGCATGCTGGCGATACGATCCAGGGTTTCGCCCACCACCAGCCCCGAGGCTGATTCAAAGATGCGATCCAACAGGCCGGGAATGTCCAGCGGTGCCGTGATTTCTGGCGTTGGCGGTCGCGCAGGCGAGGTAATCCATGGAAGATTGCTGAAGAATTTTCTGGCGGCGGTCTGCAGCAGTTTGCGCTTGCTCACCGCGTAGAGCTCAAAGGGGTCGGCCATGCTCAACGCGCCGGAGGCATCGGGCAGCAGTTGGGCATGGGTTTCGTTCAGGTTCAGCGCCCAGCCTTTTATCGAACGGCGCACCGTCGGCTCGATATCGTAGGCAGAGGGCACGATGCGGATCGGGCGCACGACTGTCGCGGCTGATTCGAACTCCGGTTCGACAGCCACTTCGGGCGCTGGGGGTTCAAAGGTGTCGAGCGCGATATCCGGGGCACACGCCTTGCCCATGCACTGCCCGCCGCCCGAAAGGCCCAGCGATCGCATACGCTCCCACAGACCTTCGGCATTCAGGCGAATCGGTAATGAATGAACAAGCTGATTGGGTCGCTCAGGGTCAACGATTGCCCAATAGCCACCCCCACGCGAGTCGGTGAAATATTTGACGTAGTAAGGATTTTCATCCAGCAGGACGGCGTAGGGAGGATCAGCATCAAGTCGAAAAATACCTTCGAACTGTCCAGGTTCGCTTTCCGCTTGCAAACCGTCGAGCAGTTCATTGCACAGGTATTTGTGCGGAACCTGTGGCGGCGGCGCGCTGGCCGCCGGAATCAGTCTGGGGGGATCAGGTTCAGAAACGAAGACGTCGGGGCTATCCGGAACCATGATTTGCTGCGTATCGACAGGCGGCTCCGGTTCCACGGCCGACTCTGACTCGATCAGCTCCGCCATTTCCGTTGCCTCGGCCGCTTCGACCTGTACGCCTGTCTCGAGCATTGCACCGGTGCCTTTGAGGAACGGGAGATTGAACAGCGTTTCAATCCCGCTCGCCACGGCGCCAAGCACCCCAGCCTTGCGTTCGCTGGCGGTTTTGCCGTTGACCGCCTGATCGATGTTCAAGCCCACGCTGGCAATGCCGGCGCCAATCACCGGCAGCGCAACAGGCCAGCCGACAGCGGCCATCGGGCCGAACACCTTGAGGCCGGCGCTCAAATAGCCGATCCACAGTTTTTTACGCAGATCGCCGTTGGACGTCAGCGACAGGCTGGCTTCGGCGAACATTGCACTGCGGGTGGTGTCACGTAATCCACTGAACGCATCACCACTGAGCGCCAGGTTGTGCTGATTGATCAGATGATGATCGGCGTGGCCCCAGGTGCTCACCAGCCGGTTCATCAGATCGGTGATGTTCTCGGTCATTCGCTGACGTTCGGCGAGTGGAAAGTGACTGAAGAAGTTCTGCCGCCGAGTAATTTGATTCATCTGCTCGAGCACCCACCAGTGCATGTCCGCCGGCGTTTGCCTGACGACGAATGCCAACTCTTCACCGGGCATATAGATGATTTGCCGGCCAGAGGGAGCGACGACGCGCAGGAGATTGGTGGCGACATGTCCACTGATATCGAAAGCGCGCACGTCACCGTCCACGGTGTGGCTCGATTGCATCATTGCCAGGGTCACTGGCCAGGTGACAGGCCCGATCAGCGCGCCGACGAGGCACTGGAAATCACTGTCGGTCAGTTGCTTGAGTTCAAGTGCCTGCACCGCACGGCTGAGAAAAGTGCATTTGGCCAGCGTGCGAAAATCATTGCCGTGGGTGTTCCAGAAGGCCGTCAGCTGGTTGTGGTACCGCGTGCTGAAGTCGATGTCCCAGAAGGCGTCGAGTACCTCGTTGCCGTGCAGGCGACATTCATTGCGGTGATCGAAATTTTCGTTGTCGGGGCCGTCGGTATAGAAACCGGCATAGAGATCCAGCAGGTCAGCGTTGTCCTGATCGGTGGCCCGAAAGCGATGAATCACCAGTTGTGTGAGGGTTATCGATTCGTAGGGCTTTTCGCGGATGTGCTCCCAGCCGGTAAACGAGCGGGTGCTGCTTTGCGCAGATTTGAATCGATGGAAATAGACCCGGTCCGGATCGATCCCCTTCAGGTGCTTACGCTCCAGCAACTCGCGGGCGACTTGATGCGCCTCGTCGTGAAGGCCTGGGCACATTTGAACGACTGTCGCAGCCATGGCTTTGAGAGAGGCTTTGTCTGCTGCATTCGGCAGAGGGCGCTGTTCGGGCGATTTCATGCTTTCTCCATCCTTGAGAAATGAACGCCGAGCATGGCTCAATCGCTCAAGGGGAGTGCACTACCTATGTACCGCACATTGCCGTTCGAAATGTGCAGGGGTCAGCGCCGGGCCACGTCGGAGAAGTAGAACTTGTCGAGGGTGTGCCGTGACTCGGTGTATTCGAATTGCCGGCCGTCCTGCAGGAATGTCTGGTTGCTGACCACGATCACGTGGCTCTGGCCATCGAGATCCAGATGCAACTGGTCATCCCTGCTGCGTGGCTGTGCTTCGATGGTGCGCTGGGCGTAAGCGATCTGCAGCTGCAGGGTCTGTTCGATATAGGCGTAGATCGATTGCTCGGCGATATCGAGGGACAGGCCGGGAATAACCTCGGTGACAAAATGATTGATGTCGAGGATGACCCGTTTGCCATCAATCCGCCGTACACGTTTGACCCGGGTTATAAGGCTGCCGGGCTCGGCCTTGATGTGCTCGAGCAGACTGCCTTCAAGCGCGAACTGAGTCAGCTCGACGACGTCGGTGCTGACGTCATTCCCCAGCCGCGGATAGGTTTCCTGAAAACTGACAATGCCACCGAGTTGAAACTCGATCGGGTTGGTCGACAGGACGAACGTACCTTTGCCATGCACCTTCTGCGCGAAACCGCGTTCCTGCAGCAGCTCGATCGCCTTGCGGACGGTGCCGCGGCTGGCCTGATAGCTGTCCATCAGTTCGGTTTCGGAGGGTAGTCGCGCGCCGCGTTCCAGGCGTTCGGTGGTAATGCTGGCCAGCAGATCGCTATAGATCTGGTTGTATTTACTCATGGAGGTGCTCGCTGCCGGCTGAACTCAAAGCTTCGAACCTTAAGGGCAGGGTAGGGCTTTGTCCATTCAGGGATTGGAATCGCCTGAAGGTGAAGTAGGAAATATCCCGGTTGATCCGGCAAAAACATACAAAAACAAACTCGTCTGTACGAGTTGTTGCATTAACTCGTACAGACGAGTACTTTTCGCTTCGGCATGCTGCCAATAACAACAATCCACAGCGGAAGAACTAGCATGAGCCACGATTATCCGAATATCGCCAGAGAGCTGTTGCAAAGCCTTGGCGGTAGCGAAAATCTCGAACAGGCCGCGCACTGCGTCACGCGTTTGCGCCTGGCGTTGAAGAATCCGGGGCTGGTCGACAGCGCCACGCTCAATCAGATCGATCTGGTCAAAGGCTCGTTCTTCACCGGTGGTTTGTACCAGGTGGTGATCGGGCCGGGCGAGGTGGAGAAAGTCTACGCCGAGCTGCGCCGTCAAACAGGTCTCGCCGCCTCGACCATCGCTGACGTCAAACAGAAAAGCGCCGAAAAGATCAACGCCATGCAGCGTCTGGTGCGGGTGTTTTCCGATGTGTTCATGCCGATCCTCCCGGCGCTGATCATTGCCGGCCTGCTGATGGGCATCAATAATCTGCTCGGTGCCAAGGGCATGTTCATCGAAGGGCAGACGCTGCTGGATGCCTACCCGAAGCTCGACGGGCTCTGGAGCCTGATCAATCTGATGGCCAACACCTCCTTTGTCTTTCTGCCGGCGCTGGTGGGCTGGTCGGCGGCCAAGCGCTTTGGCGGCAGTGAAATCCTCGGCATCGTGCTGGGCCTGATGCTGGTTCACCCGGACCTGCTCAATGCCTGGAACTACGGCAAGGCCGTGGCCGGGCTCGACGGTCAGCAAATGCCGTACTTCGACATTCTCGGCCTGTTTGAAGTCGAGAAAGTCGGTTACCAGGGTCAGATCCTGCCGATATTGCTGGCCGCATACGTCATGAGTGTCATCGAAAAATGGTTGCGCGCGCGCGTACCCAACGCGGTGCAATTACTGGTGGTACCGATCACCACCATCGTCGTCACCGGCGTGCTGGCGCTGGCGGTGATCGGCCCGTTGACCCGTCACATCGGCATTTTCATCACCGAGGGCCTGGTCATGCTGTTTGACCTGGCGCCGATGGTCGGGGGCGCGATTTTCGGTCTGCTGTATGCGCCGCTGGTCATCACCGGCATGCACCACATGTTCCTCGCGGTCGACCTGCAATTGATCTCGACCCAAGGTGGCACCTTCATCTGGCCAATGATCGTCATGTCCAACCTCGCTCAAGGCAGTGCCGCCCTGGCGGTGTTCTGGATGACCCGTAGTGCACGGGACAAGAGCATGGCGTCGACCTCGGCTATTTCTGCCTACTTCGGTATCACCGAACCCGCGATGTTCGGTGTCAATCTGCGCTACAAGTTTCCGTTCTACGCGGCACTGGCCGGCTCCGCTTTGGGTTGCATTTTCCTTTCGCTGAACAAGATTCAGGCGTCGGCCATCGGCGTCGGCGGCCTGCCGGGTTTCATCTCGATCATGCCGCAGTTCATCCCGATGTTTGTGATCGGGATGCTGATTGCCATGGTTGTGCCGTTCGTTCTGACCTGTGCGCTGAGCATGAAGATTGTCCGGCCTGGTTACCGGGTTGCCTGAAGTCGCACCTGCAGGACTCGTAAATTCAAGAGGAAAATGTGCCATGCAAGACTGGCAACGTTCAGTGATCTACCAGATCTACCCAAAGAGTTTCCACAGCCACGCCGGCAATCCGACCGGTGATCTGCTCGGCATTGTCGCCAAACTCGACTACCTGCACTGGCTGGGTGTCGACTGTTTGTGGATCACGCCATTCCTGCGTTCGCCGCAACGTGACAACGGCTACGATATCAGCGATTACTACGCGATCGACCCGAGTTACGGCAGCATGGCCGACTGCGAGTTGCTGATTGCCGAAGCCGGCAAACGCGGCATCAAGTTGATGCTCGACATCGTGGTCAATCACACCTCGATCGAGCACGAATGGTTCCAGCAGGCGCGCAGCAGCCTCGACAATCCTTATCGCGATTTCTATATCTGGCGTGATCAGCCGAACAACTGGGAATCCAAGTTCGGTGGTTCTGCCTGGGAGTACGAAGCCCAGACCGGCCAATACTTCCTGCATCTGTTCGACCACACCCAGGCGGACCTGAATTGGGACAATCCCAAGGTGCGCGCTGAAGTGTTCAAGATGATGCGCTTCTGGCGCGACAAGGGCGTGGGCGGCTTTCGTCTGGACGTGATCAACCTGATCTCCAAACCTGCCGACTTCCCCGAAGACCACAGCGACGGCCGACGCTTTTACACCGACGGGCCAAACGTTCACGAATACCTGCAACAGATGCACCGCGAGGTCTTCGAAGGGCATGACCTGATCAACGTCGGCGAGATGTCATCCACCCGCCTCGAACACTGCATCCGGTACTCCAATCCGCAGTCGAAAGAACTGTCGATGACCTTCAACTTTCACCATCTGAAAGTCGATTATCCGAACCTGCAGAAATGGGTACGTGCCGATTTCGACTTCCTCCAGCTCAAGCGCATTCTGTCCGACTGGCAGACCGGCATGCAGGCCGGCGGTGGCTGGAACGCATTGTTCTGGTGTAACCACGATCAACCACGAGTGGTCTCGCGATTCGGCAATGACGGCGAGTACCGCGAACTCTCGGCAAAGATGCTCGGCACCGCGCTGCACTTTTTACAGGGCACGCCGTTCGTGTATCAGGGCGAAGAGTTGGGCATGACCAATCCGGGGTTTGAATCGATCGAGCATTATCGCGATGTCGAGACGCTGAATATCTTTCGCCTCAAGCGCGAAGCCGGCAGCAGCGATGCCGACAACATGGCGGCGATCATGCAGAAGTCGCGCGATAACGGTCGCACACCGATGCACTGGGACACCGGGCCAAACGCCGGTTTCAGCAGTGGCGAACCGTGGATCGGAGTACCCGCCAATGCCGCGCAGATCAACGTCGCCAATCAGCTCGACGACCCGGGCTCGGTGCTGCATCACTACCGTCATCTGATCGCGCTGCGTCGCCGCGAGTCTTTGATCACCGAGGGGCAGTACCGGCAATTGCTGCTTGAGCATCCGCAAGTCTGGGCTTATGTGCGTGAAGGTGACGCCGAGCGTTTGTTGGTGGTGAACAACTTCTACGGGACAACCTGTGAAGTGCAATTGCCATCGACGGTCATCAGCGAGTCGATGAGCCAGCGCCAGTTGATCAGCAATTACCCGGACGGCCCGTTGCGCCGTCGACAGATAACGTTGCGACCTTACGAATCGTTCGTCCTGCATCTGATCGATTCCTGATCCCTGACAGCAACACCAACGTTTCCAAAAAAAACACGCAGAGCCCTGCGCGGGGGAGTTTTGCGCGCTGAATTCATGCAAGCACACAATAAAAACAATGGGATGGCTTATGAAAACAACAATAAATCGCAGCCTTGCAATCGCAGGTATATGCCTCGCGCTCCCACAGTCGTCACCCGCGCTGGAGTTCGGCGGTTACCTGCGCAGTGGCTTCGGCAACTCGCTCAAGGGCGGCGGCCAATCGTGTTTTCAGTTGCCGGGGGCGCAAACCAAATACCGCCTGGGTAACGAATGCGAGCAGTACGGCGAACTGGAGTTGCGTCAGGATCTGTACACCTTCGACGACGGCTCGGTGTTCAGCGTCGACGGCATGGCCTCGTTGTACAACCGCTACAACCACAGCCTGACGTTCAACGAAGACAACGGCTCGGTGCGCCTGCCACAGCTGTACACACAGTGGTCGAACCTGCCTGCGCTCAACGGTGGTTCACTGTGGGCCGGGCGTCGCTACTACAAACGTAATGACATCCACATTTCCGACTTCTATTACTGGAACCAGAGCGCCACGGGTGGCGGCGTCGAAGACGTACTGATCGGCGATCTGAAATACAGCTACGCCTTTTCACGCAAGGACAACCTGTACCAGAAGGACTACATCAACCGGCACGACTTCAACGTGGCCGGGTTCGATAGCAATCCGGGCGGAGCGCTTGAGTTCGGCTTGAGCTTCATCGCCAAACCCGACAGTCGCGATGCACACCGGGGCTGGGCGGTCACCACCCAGCATGTGCAGAAGGACTTTTTCGGCGGCAAGAACAAACTCGCCCTGCAATACGGGGAAGGGCCCGGCACCGGGTTGGGCTACACCGGCAACGTCAGGCTGGACGACAGCAACAAGAGTTACCGGATCGTCGAGTTTTTCGATTGGCAGGTGACGCCGCGCTTCGGTGGTCAGATCGAGGCGGTGTATCAGAAAGACATTCGCCCGGACGGCGCTGACCAGAACTGGATATCCCTGGGTGTGCGGCCGACTTATGCGCTCACCGAACAATTCAAACTGGTGACCGAGCTGGGCCACGATCAAGTCGAAGCAGCGGGCGGCACGCGCAAGCTGAGCAAGTTCACCGTGGCCCCAACCTGGTCCCCCAAGGGGCCGGAATTCTGGGCGCGGCCCGAGGTGCGTCTGTATTACACCTACGCCACCTGGAACGAGGCCGCCAAGCGGGCGGCCAATGAACTGGCCAAGGGCTCGGCGCTGTCGGACACCGGTGCCTTCGGCACCGCTCGCCACGGTGCGAACGTCGGATTGCAGGTCGAATACTGGTGGAAATAAGCGATGCTGGTGGGGCGTTGCGCTCCACGGGCACTTCAGAGAACAAACTGCAGGTGACGTCCATGGCCACACCCCAACAATTGCAATTGCTGGCACCTTTGTCCGGCGTGCTGATACCGCTTGATCAAGTGCCGGATCAAGTGTTCTCCAGCCGAGTGATCGGCGACGGCCTGTGCATCGACCCGACTTCGGCAACGCTGTGCGCGCCGCTGGCCGGGGTGGTCAGCACCGTGCAGGCCAGCGGGCATGCGGTGAGCATCACCGATGACAACGGAGTTCAGGTATTGATGCACATCGGTCTGGATACGGTGAACCTGGCGGGGCAGGGGTTTAGCCGACGGGTCGAGGAAGGTCAGCGGGTTGAAGCCGGGCAGGCGCTGATCGAGTTCGACGCCGATTACATTGCGCTGCACGCCCGCAGCCTGATGACCCTGATGTTGGTGGTCAGCGGTGAGCCATTCACTTGGCTGGCCGCGCCAACCGGTCTGGTCGAAACCGGCCAGCCGCTGCTGAGCCTTGCCAATCCAGAGGTGACCAGCGAAGCGTCGGTGGGGGCCGAAGGTGAAAGGCTGTTTTCGCCGTTGCTGAGACTGCCCAACCCCAATGGTCTGCACGCACGTCCGGCGGCCGTTCTGGCGCAGGCGGCAAAGGCTTTTTCGGCGCGGATTTATTTGCACAGACAGCAGGCTGAAGCCAACGCCAAGTCATTGGTGGCGATCATGGCGTTGCAGACGGCTTGGGGTGACAGCGTGCAGGTGAGTGCGCTGGGCGAAGACGCGGATGTCGCGGTCAACACGCTGGCCCGATTGCTGGCCGAGGGATGCGGCGAAGCGGTGACCGCTCCGACGACGGCGGCGACAGTCGAGTCCGTCGAGCCAGAAACCCTGACGGTGCTACGCGGGGTCTGTGCCTCACCCGGTTCGGCGTTGGGGCAAGTGATGCAGATCAGCGAGCCGAGGCTCGAGGTGAATACGTTTGGCGTCGGTCCGCATATTGAGCGCGAAACACTGGCAAACGCGCTGATCGAGGCCGATATGGCCTTGCAGCATCTGCGCGACATTGCCGGCAGCGACGCTCAGGCGGAAATTTTCAAGGCGCACCAGGAACTCCTCGCCGATCCAGGCCTGCTCGATCAGGCTCAGGCGTTGATCGTTGAGGGCAAAAGTGCAGCGTTTGCCTGGCGCGCAGCCACCGAGTCGACAGCGGTACTTTTCCAGCAACTCGGGACTTCGTTGCTGGCGGAAAGGGCGGCGGATCTGGCTGATGTCGGCTCGCGGGTCCTGAAACTGATCCTCGGGGTCAGCGAGCAGGCGCTGGCGCTGCCGGCCGGGACAATCCTGATCGCCGATCAACTGACGCCTTCGCAAACCGCCGGACTCGATACCGACAAGGTGTTGGGGTTCGCCACGGTGGGCGGCGGGGCGACCAGTCATGTGGCCATTCTGGCCCGAGCGTGGGGTCTGCCAGCGATCTGCGGGATGCCTGCGCAAATGCTCGCGTTAGCCAATGGCGCCCAGGTATTACTCGATGCCGACAAAGGCGAGTTGCAGCTGAATCCGGGTGCCGTAGTCATCAGTCAATGGCAGGCCCGGCATGAGCGACAACGTCTGCGCCATCAGCATGAACACGCGCAGGCGGCGCTGGCGGCCCATACCCGCGACGGGCATCACGTCGAGGTGACAGCCAACGTCGCATCGCTGAGCGAAACCGAGCAGGCGATGACCTTGGGCGCTGCAGGCGTGGGGCTTTTGCGTTCGGAGTTTCTGTATCTGGATCGCAATCATGCCCCCACGCGCGACGAACAAGTGTCGACCTACAACGCCATCGCCCGGGCGGTAGGCCCCGCGCATAATCTGGTGGTGCGCACGCTGGATGTCGGCGGCGACAAGCCGCTGGCGTACGTGCCGATGGACAGTGAAACCAATCCGTTCCTCGGACTGCGCGGGATCCGATTGTGTCTGGCGCGACCGGACCTGTTGCGCGAGCAGTTTCGGGCGATCCTCGGCAGTGTCGGCCTGACGCGTCTGCACATCATGTTGCCGATGGTTACCCAGCTTGCGGAATTGCGTCAGGCCCGGCAGATACTGGAGGAGCAAGCCCGGGCGCTGAATCTTGGCCAACTGCCGAAGCTGGGTATCATGATCGAAGTCCCGGCGGCGGCATTGATGGCTGACCGATTTGCGCCGCATGTGGATTTTTTTTCGATCGGCACCAACGATCTGACGCAATACACCCTGGCGATGGATCGCGATCATCCGCGCCTGGCCAGTCAGGCGGACAGCTTTCATCCCTCGGTACTGCGCCTGATTGCCATGACCGTCGAAGCCGCGCACGCCCATGGCAAATGGGTGGGCGTGTGTGGTGCGATGGCCTCCGAGCGGCTCGCGGTGCCGCTACTGCTGGGGCTTGGCGTGGATGAGTTGTCCGTGAGCGTGCCGCAGATTCCCGCGATCAAAGCGGCGGTGCGCGAGGTGAATCTGCTCGACTGCAAGGCCATAGCCGAACAAGTGCTGGGGCTCGAGAGTGCTGAACAAGTGCGTGAGGCGCTGCACCTGTATCACGAGGCGGCAGCCGATACTTTACCGGTTCTGGAGAACTGAACATGTTCGATAAATTGCAGAAGGCGTTCTGGAAAGCCCTGACTCCGGATCTCGTGGCCGACGTACCGAAAGTGCAGGCCGAGCCTGACAGTGGATTGAGCGCAGCGATCATCGCGGCACTTGGAGGCGCGGATAACCTCAAGTCGCAGCAACCGGTGGCGTTGACTCGGGTGCGGGTGACGTTGCGCGATCTGACGCGTATGGATCGCCAGGCGCTGAGCGATGCCGGTGTCGCGGGTGTCATGCTGCAGGAACGTGGCGTAGTGCACTTGATTACCGGCCTGCGGCCCTGATCCCGAAGGGTAAGTGCGGCCTCAGGTCGCCCTTACTGTTTCTCAACCGCAGGTGTATCGTATTCGCCTTTTACGGGCCTTCAGGGTCCGTCGCTGATACGTGAGGTAGTTGAGTTCATGTCCTTTACCCGTCGCCAAATCCTCGGTGGCCTGGCCGGTCTTGTTGTCGTTGGCATTGGTGCGGGGGGCGCGTCGCGTTACTGGCTGGGCAAAATGGCCGACGCCGAGGCGGGCCACGACTATGAACTGATCGCCGCACCGCTGGACGTCGAGCTGGTCCCGGGGCACAAGACCGAGGCCTGGGCGTTCGGCCCATCGGCGCCGGGCACCGAGCTGCGTGTTCGTCAGGGTGAATGGCTGCGAGTGCGCTTCATCAACCATTTGCCGGTGGCGACCACGATTCACTGGCATGGCATTCGCCTGCCGCTGGAAATGGACGGCGTACCGTACGTGTCGCAGCTGCCGGTGTTGCCGGGCGAATACTTCGATTACAAGTTCCGCGTGCCGGATGCCGGCAGCTATTGGTATCACCCGCACGTCAGCAGCAGCGAAGAATTGGGGCGCGGATTGGTCGGGCCGCTGATCATCGAAGAGCGCGAGCCAACCGGTTTCAAATACGAAAAGACCCTGAGCCTGAAGAATTGGCATATCGACGACGAAGGCAACTTCGTCGAGTTCAGTATCCCGCGAGAAGCCGCGCGCGGCGGCACGGCGGGGCGACTGTCGACGATCAATGGTGTGCCGTTGCCGGTGATTGATTTGCCTGCCGGGCAGATCACCCGGGTGCGTTTGCTCAACCTCGACAACACGCTGACTTACCGCATCAACATTCCCGGCGTCGAAGCGCAGATCTATGCGCTGGACGGCAACCCCGTCGAACCGCGGCCGTTGGGCAAGGAATACTGGCTTGGCCCGGGTATGCGTATTTGTCTGGCAATCAAGGCGCCGGCGGCGGGCGAAGAATTGTCGCTGCGCAACGGCCCGGTGCGTCTGGGCACGCTGCGTTCGGTGGCCAATAACGATGCGCCGAGCGACTGGCCAAAAGCGTTGCCGGCCAACCCGGTGGCTGAGCCGGACCTGGCCAATGCCGAGAAACTCAACTTCAATTTCGAATGGGTCGGTTCGGTGTCGGTCAACGTCGACAATGGCCGGCCGCCGAGTCTGTGGCAGATCAACGGCAAAGCGTGGGACATCACCGACAAGACCTGCGCCGACCGGCCGATTGCCAGTCTGAAACTGGGGCAGAGCTACATCTTCGAATTGAAGAACATGACCCAGTATCAGCACCCGATCCACCTGCACGGTATGAGTTTCAAGGTGATCGCGTCGAACCGGCACAAGATCATTCCGTACTTCACCGACACCTATCTGCTGGGCAAGAACGAGCGCGCGCAAGTGGCGTTGGTGGCCGATAATCCGGGTGTGTGGATGTTCCACTGCCACGTGATCGATCACATGGAAACCGGCCTGATGGCCGCCATCGAGGTGAAGTGATGCGCCAGATTCGCCCTGCGGCGATCATCGACCGTAGCCGTGACCGCGATTTCATGCGCGAAGCCCTGACCCTCGCCGCACAAGGCGCAGCCCTCGGCGAAGTGCCGGTGGGCGCGGTGCTGGTGCAGGACGGCGAGATCATCGGGCGCGGTTTCAACTGCCCGATCATCACCAGCGACCCGAGTGCCCACGCAGAAATGGTCGCCATCCGTGCGGCGGCGCAGGCGGTGGATAACTATCGCCTGCCGGGCAGCACGCTGTATGTGACGCTGGAACCGTGCAGCATGTGCGCCGGGTTGATCGTGCATTCGCGAGTGGCTCGAGTGGTGTATGGCGCGCTGGAACCGAAGGCGGGGATTGTGCAGAGTCAGGGGCAGTTTTTTACCCAGGGCTTTTTGAATCACCGGGTGTTGTATGAGGGGGGGGTGTTGGCGGAGGAGTGTGGCGCGGTGCTCACCGAATTCTTCCGCGCCCGAAGAGCCAAAAGCCCCTCACCCTAACCCTCTCCCGGAGGGAGAGGGGACTGACCGAGCTGGATGGGCGAGGTCCGCCGACCTGAGATTCCGAGTCGAACTCAAGTTTTGAAAAGCTCAACGATCAGCTCCCTCTTCCAGAGGTACAGGGGACTGACCGAGGTGATTGGCAGAAATATGGCGACCAGGATATCGAGTTGAGCCCAGATCTTGAAAAGCCCAAAGATCGGCTCCCTCTCCCGGGGAGAGAGGGGACTGAGCGAGGCGATTGGCAGAGATATAGCGACCAGGATATTGAGTTGAACTCAGATCTTGAAAAGCCCAAAGATCGGCTCCCTCTCCTTGGGGAGAGGGCTGGGGTGAGGGGTGGGCTCACTGCGGTGTTTGGGCGATTGGATTATTTACGAGCGACAATCACCGCGCGCATCGGCGCCGGCAACCCTTCGATGGTTTTGCTGTGATCTTCCGGATCAAGGAAATCACTCAACGACTGATACTTCATCCACTCGGTACCGCGCTGTTCTTCAACCGTCGTGGTGCTCACATCCACGCAACGAATGTCGGTAAACCCCGCACGACGCAACCACAACTCCAGCGCCGGCACCGACGGCAGGAACCACACGTTACGCATCTGCGCGTAGCGATCTTCCGGCACCAGCACCTGATGCTTGTCGCCTTCGACCACCAGCGTTTCCAGCACCAGTTCGCCGCCCTTGACCAGGCAATCCTTCAGCGCCAGCAAATGCTCGATCGGCGAGCGACGGTGGTAGAACACACCCATGGAAAACACCGTGTCGAAACCTTCAAGGTTCGGCGGCAGGTCTTCGAACGGAAAGGGCAGGTGCCAGGCATTCGGCTCTGACAGATAACGTTGCACCGCCTGGAACTGGCAGAAGAACAACCAGTTCGGGTCAACACCAATCACGCTGTTCGCGCCGGCACCGAGCATGCGCCACATGTAGTAGCCGTTGCCGCAGCCGACATCGAGGATGCGTTTGCCCTTCAGATCCAGATGCGGGGCGACGCGCGACCATTTCCAGTCCGAACGCCATTCAGTGTCGACGTGCACACCAAACAAGTCGAACGGCCCTTTGCGCCACGGCGACAGGCCCATCAACGCGGTGCGCATTTGCGCGCGGGTTGCCTCGTCGCAATCGGTGTCGAGTTTCAAACCGTTGAGCAGATCCACTTCGCTCGGCTGAATCTTCGGCAAGGCGTCCAGCGCACTTTGCCAGCGCTCCAGATCGCCGTGACCTTTCTCCATTTTCTTGTCGAGTTGCGCCTGCAGGGTGTTGGCCCATTCGGCCAGCGGTGTGCCGGCGAGACGGCGGGCGAGGGGGGACAGATCAATCATGGCAAGGCAATCAACGAGGCAAAGTTAAGACACTGGAACCACGGCACGACTTTCGAGAACCCGGCGGCCAGCAGGCGTTCGCGGTGTTCTTCGAGGCTGTCGGGCTTCATGACGTTTTCGATGGCGCTGCGCTTCTGGGCGATTTCCAGTTCGCTGTAGCCGTTGGCGCGTTTGAAGGCAACGTGCAGATCGGTGAGCAGCGCATGTTCTTCGGTATCGTTGAAGCGCAGCTTCTCCGAGAGAATCAATGCGCCGCCCGGCAGCAGCGCTTGGCGAATGCGCGAGAGCAATGCCGTACGCTGATCCGGGGCGATGAATTGCAGGGTGAAGTTCAGCGCCACCACCGAAGCAGGTTGAAAATCGAGGGCGAGAATGTCGCCTTCGATCACTTCGACCGGCAGCAACTCCTGGAACATCGAGTCCTGACCGTTGAGGTATTCGCGGCAGCGTTCGACCATCGCTGCAGAGTTATCCACAGCGATCACCCTGCAACCGTCGGTGCGCACGTGACGACGCAGGGCTTGAGTGACCGCGCCCAGCGATGAGCCGAGGTCATAGAGCACGCTGTTCGGCTGGGCGAACTGCGCCGCGAGCACGCCGAGGTTTTCGACGATGGTCGGGTAACCCGGCACCGAGCGCTTGATCATGTCCGGGAACACCCGCACCACGTCTTCGTTGAAGGCGAAGTCAGGTACCTGAGCCAAGGGCTTGGCGAAAATACGATCGGGTTCTTTGCTCACGGCGGTTCCGGCGGTGTCGGTGGAAAAGGCCGGCATTTTAGCCAAAGTGGCGGCGGGATGCTTGGGTTGTCTGATAAAGCGTTTTTTTGCCAGTGATCGTTCCCACGCTCTGCGTGGGAATGCCGCCCCGGACGCTCCGCGTCCCTGCGCAAGTGACGCAGAGCGTCACAGGATGCATTCCCACGCGGAGCGTGGGAACGATCAGATCCGTTTAGTTTGGGAGAAAGCGGAGGCTGCAATGCCCCACTGGCCCAGCCAGTAGCTGAGGATGATGACGTATGGCGCGGCGCGGAATGGCGATACGAAGCGATCAATACCGATCACGCTGTCCGAGAACACAAACGCCAGCGCACCGCCCGCCGCCAGCAACGCCGAGCGTTTCGGCACATCGGTGCCCAAACGGGCCAGCGCGCGCCAGAGCATCGCGCTGATCGCCGTGCCATAAACAATCACCGGCACCAGCAATGGCCCAAGACCGCTGGAAATCAGAATCCCCAGCAGCACCGCACCCACTCCCAGGGCAAGCACCAGCGGCAATATTGCCAGACGCTTGCAGTCACTCAGATAAGCCTTCAGATAAGCCAGATGCGCAACCAGAAACGCACCGAGGCCAAACACGAACAGATCGCCCGGCCACGCCAGCAACACATCACCCAGCAGCGAGAAAATCAGACCCAGACTGATCCAGCGCCGATAGTCGCTGGGCGGCGCATCGTGCAACCAGCCGAGTAACGCCAGCACTGGCAACGGTTTGACCAGCAGGCACAGCAGCGCCGCATGGGTGCTGACGCCGTAGAGAAACGTCACCGCGCCCATCAGCGCCAGAATCAGCCAGCCCACGATCAATTCACCGAAATGGCGCAGTCAAAGGTTTCCACCGGCAGCACTTCCGGCGCCCATGGCTGTTGCGAGGTCAGGCGTAGACGGCCGGTGCCGGGGGCGAAGGCCTGGAAGCGCCAGGTCGACAGACCTGCTGCACCGACCACACCGGCATCTTCCGGATTGCTGTAAACCTCGGGGCTGAGTGCGCGCAGCACGCCGCCAGCCGAGTCCTGAATGGCCCAGCGGTAACCGGTAGTCGGGTTGCTTGGCAGCATGATGATGAGGTTTTGCCCGTTGGTCAGCCGTACGGGGCATTCGCTTTGTTTTTCCACGGTCACGTTGTGTTTTGGTTGTGTGGCGCAAGCGGCCAGCAACGAGAGGGCGAGGGGGAGAAACAGGCGAGTGGGGGACATAAGGTCAGCGGCTCCGGGTGTTCACGACGAACGGCGAGCATAACTGAAGATGAGACAAAGTGTGACAACGCCAAGCCCTCACCCTAGCCCTCTCCCAGAGGGAGAGGGGACTGATCGGGGGATATTGGCGAGGTACGCCGACCTGAGCGTGCGTCAGCGAATCCATAATCGACCCGGTGTTTCAGGTCGGCGCATAGCGCAAGACCGCTCGGTTGGCTCCCTCTCCTGGGGGGAGAGGGGACTGATCGGGGGATATTGGCGAGGTACGCCGACCTGAGCGTGCGTCAGCGAATCCATAATCGACCCGGTGTTTCAGGTCGGTGCATAGCGCTAGACAGCTCGGTCGGCTCCCTCTCCTGGGGGAGAGGGCTGGGGTGAGGGGCTACCGGCTACCGGTCAGAACAGTACCTTCGCCACATCGGCAAACCGCTTGGCGAAATGCACGGTTATCCCTTCCTTCAGATAATCCGGCAACTCCTCAAAATTACCCCGATTCGGCTCCGGCAAAATCAGCTCGAAAATCTTCTGCCGGCGCGCCGCAATCACCTTCTCACGCACCCCGCCAATCGGCAGCACATGCCCGGTCAACGTCAGTTCGCCGGTCATCGCCACGCCTTTTTTCGGCGCTTGATTGCGCGCGAGGGAGAGCAGGGCGCTGGCCATGGTCACGCCGGCGCTCGGGCCGTCTTTTGGTGTGGCACCTTCCGGCACGTGCAGGTGGACGAAGGCTTCGTCGAAGAACTTCGCGTCGCCGCCGAATTGTTTCAGGTGCGAGCTGACGTAGCTGTAGGCGATCTCTGCCGACTCCTTCATTACATCACCCAATTGCCCGGTGAGTTTGAAGCCGCGGTTGAGCGTGTGAATCCGCGTCGCTTCGATCGGCAGAGTCGCGCCGCCCATGCTGGTCCAGGCCAGACCGGTGATGACGCCGGTGCCGGACAGCACTTGTTCGTTACGAAACACCGGATGGCCGAGTGACGCTTCGAGGTCTTTCGGCCCGAGTTTGATCACCGCTTTCGGGTCATCAATGAGCTTCATCACCGCTTTGCGCACCAGTTTGCCCATTTGTTTCTCGAGCTGGCGCACCCCGGCTTCACGGGCGTAACCGTCGATCAAGGCTTTGAGCGCGGTGTCGCTGATGCTCAGGCTGCCCTTGGACACGCCAGCCTTTTCCAGCAACTTCGGCCACAGGTGACGCTTGGCGATGGCGACTTTTTCTTCGGTGATGTAGCCGGACAGGCGAATCACTTCCATGCGGTCCAGCAGTGGGCCGGGAATCGAATCGAGGGTGTTGGCGGTGCAAACGAACAGGACTTTCGACAGGTCCATGCGCAGGTCGAGGTAGTGGTCGAGGAATTCGACGTTCTGCTCCGGGTCGAGGGTTTCCAGCAGCGCCGAGGCCGGGTCGCCCTGGTAGCTCTGGCCCATCTTGTCGATCTCGTCGAGCATGATCACCGGGTTCATCACTTCGACGTCTTTCAACGCCTGCACCAGTTTGCCCGGCTGCGCACCGATGTAGGTGCGGCGATGGCCCTTGATCTCGGCTTCGTCGCGCATACCGCCGAGGCTGAAGCGGTAGAACGGCCGGCCGAGGGATTCGGCGATGGATTTGCCGACGCTGGTTTTACCCACACCCGGCGGGCCGACCAGCAGCACGATGGAGCCGCTGATTTCGCCTTTATAAGCACCGACGGCGAGGAATTCGAGGATGCGATCCTTGATGTCGTCAAGGCCTGCGTGGTGTTTGTCGAGGATTTTGCGCGCGTGCTTGAGGTCGAGTTTGTCCTCGCCGTACACGCCCCACGGCACCGAGGTCGCCCAGTCGAGGTAGTTGCGGGTGACCGCGTACTCCGGCGAGCCGGTCTCGAGGATCGACAGTTTGTTCATTTCCTCTTCGAGGCGTTTCTGCACCTGCGCCGGCAGGACTTTGCCTTCCAGGCGCTGTTCGAACTGTTCAAGGTCGGCGCTGCGGTCGTCCTTGGTCAGACCGAGTTCCTGCTGGATGACCTTGAGTTGTTCCTTGAGGAAGAACTCGCGCTGATGCTCGCCGATCTTGCGGTTAACTTCGGCGGAAATTTCTTTTTGCAGGCGCGCGACTTCGACTTCCTTGCGCAGCATCGGCAGGACTTTTTCCATGCGCTTGAGCATCGGCACGCAGTCGAGCACTTCTTGCAGCTCGGGGCCGGTGGCCGAGGTCAGCGCGGCGGCGAAGTCGGTCAGCGGCGACGGGTCGTTGGGGCTGAAGCGGTTGAGGTAGTTCTTCAGCTCTTCGCTGTACAGCGGGTTGAGCGGCAGCAGTTCTTTGATCGCATTGATCAGCGCCATGCCGTAGGCCTTGACCTCGTCGGTCGGCTCGGTCGGCTGGTGCGGGTATTCGACCTCCACCAGATACGGTGGGCGGTGGTGTTTGAGCCAGGTTTTGATGCGTACGCGGCTCAAGCCTTGGGCGACGAATTGCAGTTTGCCGTTTTCACGGCTGGCGTGGTGGACTTTGACCAGGGTGCCGTACTGCGGCAGGGCGCCGGTGTCGAAGTGGCGCGGGTCTTCCTGGGGCGTGTCCATGAAGAACAGGGCCAGGGAGTGGTGTTCGGATTTGCTGACCAGTTCGAGGGTTTCGGCCCAGGGTTCTTCGTTGACGATGACCGGCAGGACTTGCGCCGGGAAGAACGGGCGGTTGTGGATCGGGATGATGTAGACCTTGTCCGGCAGGTTTTGGCCTGGCAGGGCGAGGCCTTTGCCGGAGGAGGTGTGTTCGATGTTTTCGGCTTCGGTGTAGTCGTCGGGGTTTTCCGGGAATTCTTGCTGGTCGCTCATGGGGCACCTGCGCAATGGGGTATGGGTCTTAGATGGGGCAGGGCTTGGGTGGTTTCAATGGGGGGGCGGTGTTTCTGCTTGTGTGTTCAGGGTTTTGACAGGGTTCACGCTTTGACTTGGCGGCCTTTGGGCCGACCATGTTGGGGGTGTTTGGTGTGTATATCCGTTGTTTAGGTAACGGCGGCTTAGGGTTTCGCCCTTACGGCGACTCACTTTTTTTCAAACGCCAAAAAAAGTAAGCAAAAAACGCTTGCTCCTACGTGCGGCCAGCTCGCTGGGGCTCGGGGTTCCTTCGCTGCGGGATCGATCCGGGCGCAGCGCCTACGGTTTGCTTCGCTGCACCTCCTCTCGCTGTGTTTGGCTGCGCCAAACGGTCGCTGCGCTCCCACGCCCGGATCAATCCCTCCACTCAGCCTTCCGACGTCGCCTTACAGATCAAAAGCTGCAGCCGAGCTAACGCTCATCCTGTTGAGTGGTGAGGAGCACAGCTTGGTCGGCTTTGGATTTGTGGTGGATTCGCCCCTCACCCCAGCCCTCTCCCGAGGGAGAGGGGGCCGATTTGTGGGCTTTTCAAAGTCCGAGTTCAACTCGGCATCGCACGTCGGCGTACTTCTCCCAAACACTTCGGTCAGTCCCCTCTCCCACCGGGAGAGGGCTAGGGTGAGGGGCTTTTGATCTGATTCAGAGTCTGAGTTCGACTCGGTATTCATGTCGGCGTGCGTCCTCCGTCAGTTCCCTCCATGTAACGAAAAGGCAGACGCACGATTAACCCGATGAATGAAGTCCTGACCTGCTTGTTAGATAGGGTAAGTCAGCTCTTGGAGAAAAAAGTATCCGTTACCGGTGAGCTCACGCGTTTCATCACCGTGGACTGCCTTGGCGGAAATTTGCAAGTTGTCGAGGGAATATAAGTACAGGCCGCTATTGAGTTGACTTACAGCAATGCCGGAAGAGGATGTCACTTCATAGTCATAAGGCTGAAGACCTCGTTCGGTCACGACATATTCAAAGTAGCCAGCGATTGAAGGATCCAGCAGCTTGCGAAGCGAGATGGTGAGTGATCGTCGGCTCGATGAACTGTGGTTATCTTCGAAAGAAAAATTGTAACCGCCAAGCTGGTTGAAAGACGTACTAAGGCTGGTCGTCAGGAAGCTGGTCAGCTTGACTGGCGTGTCGCCAATGGTGCCTTTGACATCGACGTTAAGAATACCGTTTACCCATACGGCTGGGGATGCGTTTGGATTGGTCATGGGGAGCTTCCTTTTATTGATTTGGTTGGAGAAGGAAGTCTGAGAGGAAAATTAAAAACGGTGACCTGTCATATCTGACAGGGTTTTATACTTGTTCGCGATGACGTCTCTTGATACGGGTTATATAGGAGCCACGATGTTGATCAAAGATCGGAGGCTTAGGCACTGCGGCTATAGCAACTTCGCTGCATTATCTCTATTTGATCTAGATACCTGTCAGGTCTGACAGTTACGTATTTATCGATTTTCCGAGACGATCGTCCTTCAACTTCGAAATTCAATGGAACTGAGTATGACGATCGAGAAAGTTGTAACTTCCAGTACGACGGGCACGTTTACTGCCAGGATTCAGGGGCGCCCTGACTTCGCTCCGACCAGGGTTAATGTCTATTTCGATGGCGAGTATTATCACTGTTCGGGGTCAGAGGCGGGACTGGATCCCGACGTTTTCAGAACTCTGTACTTTAATGTGAGGCGCAATCCATCAACCGAGTCAGCGACGTTCCATGAGATGTTGTATATCGCCAAATCAGGCCATGACCTGGAAAAAGCTACAGCCAAGGACGGTACGTTTACTATCGATTTTGATACGGCAGCTCAGCACTACAAGATGTCTTTCCATGTAGTGGTTAATGATCCGTACGCCGGCAGCATAGATATTCGCGGGTGCTTTGATTTGCGAAACGAATGATGTAAATGCCTCTTCCGCTCTTTGGCGAGGAGGTCGTGCGCGTGTCGGGTTGTGCAACCTATGAACGAACCCACACGCGCACAGCGCATCATCCATCAGTTTTGCGTTGTTATCTCGACATTATCCAGAACGCGGTTCACGGCCAGTTCGGCGAGCATGATGATCTGCTGGATCGCCAGAATCGTCCTCCGCTGCGGCAGGTCGATGTAGGCGGCGATGTCGCTGGTCATGAGGCTGGCTTGGGCCAGGGATTCGCAGGCGTGGACCAGCAGGCTTTCGCTGTCCTGCTCGGGGGCGACCTGGAACATGGTGCTGGGTTTGTGGAAGCGCAGGGTTAATGCGTTGGGCTTGAGGTAGTGGTCGAGGGCGCGTTCGGCGGCTTCGTGGAATCGCTTCGAGCCGGGGAATTCGTAGGGGGTGGTGTCTTCGGTTTCGGGCGGATTGGGTGTCGGTTTTTTCATGGTGAAGCTCCGAATGATAAGTGGGGCTGTCACTCTCAATCACCGCGACGCGACAGAGGGTGGCAGCTGTACGCGGGGTCGCGGACCGAGCCATTCGGCAATCTCGGCATACCCGAAGGTATCCCGCGCACAGCCACCATCAAACCAAACAACAAGCACCTGAGCGCTTCAGTTTGGGCCGGCGATTATGCATCAAATCGAATGAACTGCTCGGGCCGCGACGCCCCATCGCTGAATTTGCAGCGACCCCCCGAGCCTATCCAGCCGATTTCCGAGGCACAACCGACGCGACTTGTCGGAAAACTCCGCGCCACTTTCAACGTCTGTAGGACGAACACATTTCCCACAGATAAACACTTTTCAACCTGTGGGAGCGAGCCTGCTCGCGAAAGCGGTGTGTCAGGCACCGTAGATGTTGAATGTGCTGACGCCTTCGCGAGCAGGCTCGCTCCCACAGGGTCCTCAGGTGTATGCAGAAATGGCGTGTAAAAAAAAGGCGATGTCTCTTTCGGGACATCGCCTTCATCACTACCGGTTAAAACTTATTCCGGCAGTTTGTACGCAATCACGTAGTCACCCATCTTGGTGCCCAGCGAGCCGTGACCACCGACAACCAGCAGCACGTATTGCTTGCCGTCCCTGCCGGTGTAGGTCATCGGGGTCGCTTGACCACCTGCCGGCAGACGCGATTTCCACAGCTCTTTACCGCTGTTCACGTCGTACGCACGCAGGTACTGGTCGAGGGTGCCGCTGAGGAAGCCGACGCCGCCAGCCGTGACCATAGAGCCGCCCATGCTCGGCACGCCCAAGGTGAAGCCGATCGGGATTGGCGAGCTGTCGCGGCTGGTGCCGTTTTTGCGTTTCCACACGACTTTGCCGGTGGTCAGGTCGATACCGGCAACGTAGCCCCAGGCCGGGGCCTGGCACGGTACGCCGAGTGGCGACATGAACGGGTGCATGATCACGGCGTATGGCGCGCCAGTGTTCGGTTGCACGCCAGCGGTTTCGCTTTCGCGTTTGCTGCCGGCGGCGACTTGCTCGCGTGGCACCATTTTCGAAACGAAAGCCATGTAGTTCGGGCTGGTGAACAGCATCTGGCGAACCGGATCGACCGAAACGCCGCCCCAGTTGAACACGCCGACGTTACCCGGGTAGATCAGGCTGCCCTGTTCCGACGGCGGGGTGTACTGGCCTTCATAACGCAGTTCCTTGAACTGGATGCGGCACAGCATCTGGTCGAACGGGCTTGCGCCCCACATGGCTTTTTCGGTGAGTTCCGGGGCCAGCAGGTTGAGGTCCGAACGGGCCTGGGTCGGTGCAGTGTGGTCGCCTTTGACGGCGCCTTGCGGGACCGGGATTTCCTTGATCGGAATGATCGGCGTGCCGTCACGACGGTCGAGGACGTACAGGCTGCCCTGTTTGGTCGGGGCGATCAGCGCAGGTTTCACGCCGTCGGCGGTTTTCATGTCGAGCAGGGTTGGCTGGCTGCCAACGTCCATGTCCCACAGGTCGTGGTGGGTGAACTGGTAGTTCCAGCGCACTTTACCGGTGGCCAGGTCGAGGGCTACGACGCCGGCGCTGAATTTCTCGGCGCCCGGGGTGCGGTCGGCGCCCCACTGGTCTGGGGTCTGGTTGCCCAGTGGCAGGTAAACCATGCCGAGTTTTTCGTCGACGCTGGCCAGCGACCACATGTTCGCCGAGTTGCGGCTGTAGGTTTCGCCCGGTGCCAAAGGCTCGGTGGCGTCTGGCTTGTCGCTGTCCCAGTTCCACACGAGGTGACCGTCGCGCACGTCGAAAGCGCGGATCACGCCCGATGGCTCGTTGGTCGATTCGTTGTCGGTCACGTGACCGCCCATGATCACCAGATCACGGGTAATCGCCGCCGGCGAGGTGGAGTAGTAGCCACCAGCGGTGAACGGGCCGATACCTTGGGTCAGGTCAACCACGCCTTTGTTGCCGAAGCCTTCGCAGATCTTGCCGGTGTCGGCGTTCAGTGCGATCAGACGGGCATCAGCGGTTGGCAGGTACAGACGACGCGGGCAAGCCTGCGCAACGGCTTTGCCAGCCTCGGAAATCACCGCCGAGGCAGCGTTTTCAGACTTGGCATAAGCGGCTTCGTCGTAGTACGACACGCCACGGCAAGTCATGTGGGCGAAGCCTTTGAAGCCGACCGGGCTCTTGATCTGTGGGTCGAAGCGCCACAGTTCTTTGCCGGTGTCCGGGTCCAGGGCCAACACTTTGCTGTGCGCGGTGCAGGCGTAGATCATGCCGTTGGCTTTCAGCGGGGTGTTTTCGTTGGTCAGCTCAACCGGGTCATCAGCGGTCGGCAGGTCGCCGGTCTGGATGCGCCAGGCTTCTTGCAGCTTGCCGACGTTGGCCGGGGTAATCTGCTTCAGCGGCGAGTAACGGTCACCGAACTCGGTGCGGCCATAGGCCTGCCAGTCGCCATCGGGCATGGCTGGCGCGGTGCTGGTGGTGTCCGCAGTGTCGCGGCCCAGTTCGCCGAAGGTTTCGCCCGGGTGGGTGAACAGGCTGGCCAGAGCGGTGACGCCGGCCAGAACCACGGCGACGGTCAAACCGCCAGTGCCCATCGGCGCCGGGCCGTCAAGCAGCAGCGGACGGCGGAACCACGGCAGCAACATCACGAAGCCGAGGACAAACCACAGGGCCAGACGTGGCACCAGTTGCCACCAGTCCAGACCGACTTCCCACAGCGCCCAAACGGTGCTGGCAAACAAGACGATGGCGTACAGGCCCAGCGCCGCGCGACGGCGCATCAGCAGCAGAATGCCGCTCAGTGCAATGCCGATACCGGCCAGCAGGTAGTACAGCGAGCCGCCGAGCATGCTCAGCTTGACCCCTCCGGCCAACATGGCCAGGCCCATCAGTAGAAGCAGAATGCCGAGCAGGCTCGGTAGCAAACGGCCCCGACTCGAAGCACTTTCGGTGCTCATAGTGTGATTCTCCGTGACGTTTATGTAGTCCCGCGCTGTAGTCACTTTAGATGACGATTTGGCACAGGCATGGTTCAGATAAAAACTTGTCTAGCTAACGAAATTCATTTGTGTAGGAGTGAGCCTGCTCGCGATGGCGGTGCGTCAGTCTCTGGAGATGTCGCCTGAAACACCGCTATCGCGAGCAGGCTCACTCCTACAATGGATTTGCGTATTGCTTTAGAACGAGGACTGGATCTTGATCCCGCCGATCAGGGCGTCGTCGACGTTGTTCACGCCACCGGGGTGGCGGATGTATTGCAGGTTCGGGCGCACGGTCAGCCAGTTGGTGACGTGCACGCCGTAATAGAGTTCGGCGCTGTATTCGGTGTCTTGCGGTGGCAGAAAGGACGGATCGTCATAGTCGTAGACCGCATTCGCACGGTTGCTCGCTTCGGCGTTTTTGCGGAAGGCCGGGTTGACGTGCACGCGGGCGAGGGCGAAACCGATGTCATCCTTGGCGCGGGCATCGAACGGGCCTTTATAGGTGATGCCGGCCTGCACGTAGTTGTCGATCGCGTTGGTTTTCTTGTCGTGCATCGTGCCGTTGGCGAACACGCTCAAGCCGCGACTGTTATCGCTGGCCATGCTGGTGATCTGCTGCTGGATGCCCAGCCATACGCCGTGTTTGCTCGACGCGCTGCGATAGGCTTCGCCGCTGAGGGCGGCCGGTTGGCCGTGGCTGTCTTTATAGACGTCGCTGGCCTTGGCGTTGCTGTAGTAGTAACCGGCGCGGTATTCGCCCGGCAGGCCGTTGAGCTTCGGCGTCCACACCAGTTCGATCGGCAGGATCGCGCCCTGGGTGCCGCTGCCGCTCAGTTTGAAACCGTTGCCGCGATCTAGGTTCGACGGGTTCTGCTCGTAGGCGCCGACCTGTGCGTACAGTTCCGGGGTCAGGTGATATTTGACGCGCAGCGCCCATTGGCTGACCGGCCAGTTGTACCAGATGCCACCGACCCAGTTGCCGACCTGCGAGCCGCAGAACGCGAGGTTCTGGAAGTCGCACGGGAAGCTGTTGAAGTCTTCGCCTTCGCCGAAACGGCCGACCTTGATGTCGAGTTTCTGATCGAAGAATTTCTGCTGGTACCACATCTGCGTCAGGCGCGTGGTCTGGCCACGGCCCCAGACTTCCTGGGCCGAGGTGAAGCCGCCAACGCGCGGATCGTTGATGCGGTCGTTGCTGATGTTGTTGCCGCTGCGCTTGGTGATGGTCAGTTGAAACTCGGCGTCGTCCCAGCCGAGGATCTTTTGCAGGTCGAGGTGTGTGCCCAGACCGAACTGATCGCTGTAACGCGCGGTGCGGTCGTGGTCGTAGCCGCCGTGCAGGTTGCTGCCCATTTCGCCGGTGTAATCGAGTTTGAAGTCGTAGCCTTTTTCCGAGAGTTCGGTGCGCGTGCCGTTCCAGTCACCGAGCATGTACGGTGAGTCACTGTCGAACGCGGGCGCCGCTTGAACACAGGTGGCGAGGCCGAGGGCGGTGCAGCCGCCAAGGGTGCGCAGGGCTGAAATAGCGCTGTCTCGGGAGAAGGAGAAATCGGGCATGGCTAAGTCTTTTTTTGGTGTTTTCGGGGTGCGAGCTGAGTGCTTCAATAAGTCGCAGGCAGTGAAGCGATTCAGCGGAAGGGCGGCAGGATAATGATCTGTTACAAAAAGACAAAGGCCTTTTGTGAACATGCAGCGTTTCGGATTCGGTAACAGTGCGGCAAACGGGCGCATTGTGGCCCGTGTTGTGGCCTGCGATCTTCTCAGGTTGGCCTACATTTGAAGGTAGGCCTTCCACCCGATCACCCCCTCGGCTAAGGTGCGCGGCTTCTGCATTTTCACTTCGCCCAAAGGCCTGGCATGAACGAACAAACCCCCGATCCGCTGCACGGCGTGACCCTTGAACAGATCCTCAACGCCCTGGTCACTCATTACGAATGGTCGGGGCTGGCCGAGCGCATCGATATTCGCTGCTTCAAGAGTGATCCGAGCATCAAGTCGAGCCTGACATTCCTGCGCAAAACCCCATGGGCACGGGAGAAGGTCGAGCGTCTGTACGTGAAGTTGATGCGCACCAAACGACCGCTCTGACATGCACGCCGGTTGTTGGCGTCGTCGCCTGATCACCTGCGCAGCCGTACTGTGCTGGGCGGGATTGGGCATTCAGCTGTACCTGATTTTCTTCGCGCGTTTGAGCGTCGGCGCCAGCCTGTTGGGCGGGTTGGTGAGCTTTTTCAGTTATTTCACGATTCTGACCAATACGTTGGTGGCGACGGTGTTGACCTGCGCGGTGACCGAGCGTGAGTCTGCTGTGCGCCGCTGGTTTTTGCAGCCATGGGTGAGTAGCGGGATTGCCGTGAGCATTGCTGTGGTCGGGCTTGCCTATAGCATTTTGCTGCGGCATTTGTGGCACCCGGAAGGCTGGCAATTTATCGCTGACGAGTTGCTGCACGACGTGATGCCGTTGCTGTTTCTGGGGTATTGGTGGTTGTGCGTGCCCAAGGGCACTTTGCGCTGGTGGCATCTGCCGGTGTGGCTGATTTATCCGCTGGTGTATTTCATTTACGCGTTGCTGCGCGGGCATTTGCTCGGCGCGTATGCATATCCGTTCATTGATGTGGCGGTGTTGGGTTATCCACAGGTGCTGCTCAATGCCGGGGGGATTTTGGTGGGATTTGTGGTGATTGGGTTGTTGGTCATTGGCTTGGACCGATTACGGCGATGAAAATCAAAAGATCGCAGCCTTCGGCAGCTCCTACAGGTGTACGCATTCCAATGTAGGAGCTGCCGAAGGCTGCGATCTTTTGATCTGGGGATTTACTCCTCTTCGGAAGTGCCTTCGGCGCGCCAGTAGCCGACGGCTTTGATCAGTTGTTCATCCAGCCCGTGCTCATCGATCAGCACCCGGCGAATCTGCCGTGAAACTTTCGTTTCGGTCGCGACCCACGCATACAGATTGCCCTTGGGCACCTGCAATTGCTTCACCGTCGCCAGCAGATTGTCCTTGCTGCCTTCGCGCAGCACCCAGATCACATTGACCTGCGCCGGGCTTTCCAGCACTTGCTGCTCGGCGCCGTTTTCCACTTCGATCACCACCAGCGCCTTGCGATTGGCCGCCAGGCCTTCGAGGCGGCGGGCGATGGCGGGCAGGGCGGTTTCGTCGCCGATCAGCAAATAGCTGTCGAAAATATCCGGGACGATCATCGAGCCGCGCGGGCCGCCGATATGCAGGAATTGCCCCGGTTCAGCTTGCTCGGCCCAGGTTGACGCAGGGCCGTCACCGTGCAGAACAAAATCGATGTCCAGTTCCAGCGCATCGAGGTCATAACGACGCGGGGTGTAGTCGCGCATTTCCGGCTTCGGTCCGTCGTCCTTGCCGGCGCCGAGCACCATGGTCTCCAGCGCCGCCGCCTGTTCAGCGTTCTGCGGGAACAACAGTTTGACGTGATCGTCAGTGCCCAGGCTGATAAACCCGGCCAGCTCCGGCCCGCCGAGGGTGATGCGGCGCATGCGCGGCGTCAGGTCGACCACGCGCAGCACTTCAAGCTTGCGGCGTTTGATTTCGTGCATCACGCGGTGAATGGTTTGGGTATCGACTGCGGTCATTCGGCTTTCTCCTGAACAGGTTGAACGGCAGGGCCGTCGACGATGGCTTTGGCGGTGTCGTTGAGCAGGTCACGCACGCGCAGGATTTCTGCCGGGCTCCAGCGGCCGTGGTGCATTTGCAGGGCATGGCGCAGGTTGTGTACGGCTTCGTGGATTTCCAGCGGCCGATCATGGCCACGCAGCGAACGTTTGCTGACGTCGATGCGCATGCGCACGCCGTCCAGCGCCACGGCTTGTTCGCTCAGGGACAGGCGCCCGGCATCGGTCACGCTGTAGCGTTTCTTGCCGCCCTCGGCGTCGCCGCTGATCATTTCGCTCTCTTCAAGAAAGGTCAGGGTCGGATAGATCACGCCGGGGCTGGGGCTGTACGCGCCGTCGAACATGCCTTCGATCTGGCGGATCAGGTCGTAGCCGTGGCACGGCTGTTCGGCAACCAGTGCCAGCAACAGCAATTTCAGATCACCGGGGGCAAACACCCGGGGGCCACGGCCGCCGCGCTCGCGTCCGGGGCGTTTCTCAAAGCCGTCACGGCCGTCGCCGTGCTCACGGTGGGGGGAATGATGGTCTCTCATCTCGATCTTCTCTCGTCGTGTTTAGATACAACTTAAGATATATCTTAACGAGGGTGCAAGGCGTTTTTTCTCCGATCCTCGATCAGCAGACGAGCGGCGCTGTCTTGCGCGAATGCAACAGGTCTTTTTCGGCGAATGTCTGGCGAAGAATAACTTTGAAGTTAAAGTCATCACTCTATTTATTCGAGCAAGTATTCTAAAGTTTCAACTGATCCCTTGCCGTGCAAGGGCGCAAGTGCTGTATGGTTTTTTAACTTTATCTGTATGTAGGGCGGAACTTACAGTCACTGTTTTGAATATCGATTTTTTGTTCTTTTTTCTTGCGGGTCATAGGGTTGTTGAACTACGCGCTTATAGGAAGTTACTTGCTTACTTTCCAGAGGCAACAGTCGATGATGCCCCGGCATTGAAAGTGCAAGTTGATTTGGCTCAACTCCCCTGACCGCTTCTTGAACTTTCAATGCACTCCTTCTCAATAAAGAAAACAAGGTACTGAACGATGTTCAAGAAAATCGCAATCGCTGCTCCTTTGGCACTTCTGGCGCTGGGCTCTTCGGGAGCGTTCGCCGCGGGTGAAGCCGCTCACTCGATCAGCATCGTCGCTCACGTGCCGACCAACGGCTTCTACGTGGTGCCGACTGATCCCGATCTGGTTAACAAGGATCAGGACATGAGCTACCAGCCGGGCACCGGCAGGATGGGCGAAGTCAACGGTTTCTTCGATGTGCGCAACAACAACGGTTCGGTCCATGCCAGCGTGGACAGTGCGCCAAAACTGATCTCGGGTGCCAACAGCATTGATCTCCAGGTCGCGATCAACAACAAAGCCCTCACCACCACCCCTCAGGAAGTCGTAGGCGAGTCTGAGTCCGACGTTAACTTCCGCGCGCCACTGAAGATCAGCGCCATCGGTTCCAACTTTCAGCCGGGTGATTACACCGGTGTTGTAGCGCTGACCTTCGACGCCGTTCCACCGGTCGGTACGCCTTGATCGATTGATCCGGCAACAAACGCTGACGTTCTGTCAGCGTTCACCGCGGGGGCAGCACAGTCTGTCCCGGCGGACTTCCACCGTTCTAATCAGAGTGAGAGTTCATGTTCCCGATGACACCCATCGCGGCTGCGCTTGCGCTGTTGTTTTGTGCCAGCGCTGCCGTGGCTTCCAACTCTGCCGGTACTACGCCGCGCAGTCTGTTGGCCCAGGCCAAAGGCCTGCCGGCAGATTTCGAGGAGCACTTCTTTGATGTGCCTCTGGCGGTTCGGGTCGAACTCGATCATCAGCCCCTGGGCGAGGCCATGGTGGTGTTGTCCCGCGATGATCGCATCACCCTGCTCGAATTCACCGACACCAGTGAAAACCGCTACGGCCCCGCTGATCGCGAGAAATGGGCGGCTTATCTCAAGCCCGGCGTGCCACTGGGCAACTGCACCGGTTCCTGTCCGGATCAGGTGCTGGCCGTGCATTACAACCTGGAAAGTTCTCTGGTTTCGATTCTCACCGCAAACGCTGAGCGCGACCTTGAAGCCAAGCGTTATTACGAGCAGCCCGAAGGTGGCAGCCATGGCTTGATGGTGCGCAATCAACTGAACCTCAACGGCGGCCAGGATCAGGATCTGGGCGGACGCTTTGGTCTTGAGGCCAGCGGCAGCCTGGGTAACTGGAGCCAGACGCTGAACCTGCAACTGGCACGTCTTGGCGGGCCGGACGACAAGCTTTATCACGCTGTACACGAACTGCACACCCAGCGCGAACTGCAAGGCAGTTTTTTTCGCCTGGGCTATTTCACTCCCAATTCCGAGGGGCTGACCCGTCAGCCGCGCACGTTCGGCACCAGCCCGGATACGGCGGTCGGGGTCATGTACGGCAGCTCCGACAGCCTGGCGATCAACAGCCCGATGCCCAGCGTTTATCCGATTTATGTCACTGCCAACCGTCAGGGTTCGGTGGAGATCTGGCGTGACGGTCTGTTGATCAACACCCAGTCGGTGCCTGCCGGTTTGCAGACCCTCGACACCCGGCCTTTGCCCGGCGGTATTTATGAAGTGGAGGTGCGCCTGATCGAAGACGGCCAGATCACCTCGACCACTCAGGAGCTGGTGTACAAGCCCAGTAACTGGCGCAACCTCGACGAGCGCTGGCGCTACAACGTGTTTGCCGGCGAGGAAAGCAAACTGCTGAGCAACTGGGACACGCAGTCCAGTGGTAGCCCCACCGCCGGGGCGGCGCTCAATTACTTGTTGCACCCGCGGGTGATTCTCGGGTTGTCGGCGCGCCAGATCCGCGAAAAACTGCAATACGGTACGTCCATCGACTGGACGCTGGCCAATCACATGAGTCTCTACGCCAACGTCTACAAGACCGAGGATTACGGCACCGGTCTGGATCTGCAAAGCCTCTACAACTACGGATCCGGCAGTGTGGTGATCAGCCACAACCGCAGCTGGCTCGATACCACCAACACCTATGACACCTTGCCCGACGGCACCCGGGTTCGCCCGCGCAATGTGTTCATCGGCCAGACCAGCAACTCGTCGCTGGCGCTCAACCATCGCATCAACAGCAAGAACACCCTCAACGCCCGGGTGTCGCACAGCGAAGGCAATGTCGAAGGCCTGGGCATGGATCTGGGGTGGACCCAACGCACCCAACTGTTTGGCAGCGATGCCAGCTGGCGCTTGTCACTGTTCGATCGGCCGGGCAGCTACAGCAGTGGCGATGCGCGCAACCGCGGGGTCGACCTGAGCGTCAATCTGGCGCTCGGCGCTCCCGGCCAGCAGATTACCGGCAGCATCGGTTCGCGCACCGCTCGCGACGGCAGCCGCGACAACAACGGATCGATCGGCTGGCGCAAGGACTTCAAGGATCATGTGCTGCAAAACGTCTCGGTCACGGCGTTGACCGATACCTACGGTGTCGGCATGTCCAGCCTGGCGAATTTCCGCACCGATTCGGTCAATGGCGATGGCTTTATCCAGCGCTCGTCCTACAACGGCAATTTCACCGGTGGCCTGAACCTCGACAGCACGCTGGTGGTCGGCGGTCAGCAGATGTTGATGACCAGTCAGTACGAAATGCGCGGCGCCGGAATGATCGTCGATGTGGAGTCGGACATCGACGATATCGCCTTGCGTGCCGACGATTACAGCGGCGGCAGCGCGGCGTTGAAACCGGGGCGCAATTTCATCCCGATCACCGCGTATCAGAACAGCTCGGTGAGCTTCGATTTCGAAGGCAATCACGTACCGGCGGCGACGATCGAGCCGGCGCGCACTCGCTATCACCTGAACAAAGGCGGGGTGGAGTATCGCAAGATCCGTGTGATGAAAACCCTGACAGTGCTCGGTCGACTGATCGATGAAGCAGGGCAGCCGCTCAAGGGCCATCACGTGATCAACCACGCCAGCCGTGGCGTGACCGAGGTCGACGGGTTCTTTTCAATGGAAATGAACGCCGGTTCGCCGACCCTCGAAATCCGTCGCGATAATCGGTTGCTGTGTCAGTTCCGCCTTGATGCCAACCAGTACCGCAGTGAAAACAATGTACTGATGATCGGCGATCTGCGCTGTACGCCGGACACCGTGGCTGACGTCAGTGCCACCGCACAGAAGGCGGGTTGAATCGATGAACAAGTCCACGTATGGCCTGGGCCTCTGGCTGGCATTGGCGATGCCGGCCGCCGAGGCGGCGAGCCAGGAGATCCGCGCGTTGTTTCAGCCTGATCCGTCGCAGCCGAGCAAAAACGTGTTCATCAACCAAACGCCGAACAGCGGGTATTGCGAGGCTGCCCCGAGCGAGTGCGCCGATAACCGCATGTTCAGTATTCAATTTCCGATTCGTTTCGAGTCCACCCGCACTCTCCAGCCCGGTGACGCTGTGACGGTCAAGGCACCGGCCAATTGGCGGCAACTGACGGTGACCAATGCCGAGACGCAGGAAAGCGAAACCGTCGAAATCCGCATCATCGGCATCGGTTCGACATTTGTGTTGAGCGACACCGCGGCCAATCTGGTGGGCGTGAGCGACCCGCTTGAAGGCCATCAGAAACTCTGGACCGGCAGCAGCTGGGTCTATGCTCCTGCCCCCTGTATCTATAGCGGTGTCGGTTTCTTTACGCCCAATTACTACCGGTTTTTCTGGAAAACGCCGGTGGAAACGGCCTGCACCAAGATTGCCGCGTTCACCATTCCATCGATGTACTTCAACAATCTGGATTTCGCCTACGAGTTGCGCACGCCCAATCCGTTAGGCATGTCATCGGGTCTTTACACCGGTTCGCTGGCGTATTCCATCGGCAACGGCGGCGATTTCGATCTGGGGCCGTTGATGGCGCCGGACGATGGCAGCCTGAATCTGGATTTCGTGCTCGACGTGCAGCACACCCTCAAGGTCGATCTGCCGCCGGGCGGCAACAAAGTGCTACTCGAACCCGAGGGCGGCTGGATGCGCTGGGTCGACAATGGCCGCCCGCCGACACGCATCTTTCGCGATCAACTGTTCTACATCTCCGCCTCGTCGCGCTTCAAGGTCATGATCCTGTGCGACTCCACGGGCGGTACGCGCTGCAAATTGCGCAGCCCCAGAGGCAATGTCACCGAGGTGGAAACCTATCTCACGCTGCCCGCCGGCATCGATGGGCCCATGGGGCGCACGGTGAGTCAGCTCAAACTGCTTTACAACACGTGGGTCGGTCCTTTTCAACCGGGTTTTTATGTGGACCGCAAGGCCGGCTCATTGCGTTTCGAGATGCCCAGGGATGCCATCGACTTTCTTTTGCGGCCGGGTTTCACCGACACGCTCAGCGGCAATATCACCGTTATCTGGGACTCGGACGTGTGAACGTGCCGGCCGGGGCCTTTTTCCTTTTTTCATGGAGTTGAAGACGATGAACCGTGGTTTTTTGCTGGGCGTGCTCAGCGTGTTTTGCCTGACGGCGCAGGCCGGGCCGCAGATCAATGTCGGTACGGTGTACGACTATCTGGATGCCGACAAAAGTACCTACCTGAAACGGGTGTTCAACAGCGGTGACGCCACTGCGTTCGTCAAGGTCAACGTGCTGGAAATTGTCTACGGTGCCGACGGCATACCGACGGAAATCCCGGTTCAGAACGCTGCCGACGGCGCCTCGCGCAACGGCTTGATGGCCAGTCCGGCGCGGCTGATCGTGCCGGCTCAGGGAATGCAGGGCACCCGTTTGCTGTACATGGGCGCACGCGATCGCGAGCGTTACTTCCGTGTGCGGTTCGTGCCGGTGGTGCCGGAAAAAGAAGACGAGTTCGCAGTCAGCCAGGAAGAGCGTGAAGACTACAAAAAGGCACTGACGGCCGGGGTCAACGTGATGACCGGGTTTGGCACGGTGTTCTTTGTCCGCCCCAAGGAAGCACGCTTCGCCACGGCAATCAATGAAACCGCCAGTCGCTACGAACTGCGCAATGACGGCAATACCGTGGTGATCGTCGACGAGTTCAAAAGCTGTTCGCTGAGTAACGAAACCGACTGCGGCGCGACCACCAAACACCATGTGCTGGCGGGCAAAACCTTCGCTTTCGATAAGGAGAAGGGCCGTGCGTACCGCTTCTTTCTGATCGAGGGCAGCGAGAAGAAGAACCTGACGGTCAGCAGCCGCTAGGTCTGCTTTTCATTGAACGCTACGGGTAACCAACATGATCAAGCAATGCACCGTCGTCGCGCTGATTGCCGCGGCGGCTTTGACCAGCGACGCGGCCTGGGCGGCTCGGGAAGAACACACCTTCGAAGTGACACTGAACGTCCCCAGTCGAGCGTTCTACATCATTCCGGCGGAGCCGGACTGGATTCACCGGCCGCAGCAGCTGCACTGGAACCACCCGACCTCAAGCCTGAGCAGTGTGCGCAAATACTTTGACGTGCGCCACGACACCGGTGCGATTGAGGCGCGCCTGGAGTCCGCGCCCTACCTTTCGAACGGTCGGCCGGCGGACGATATCAGACTGCGCGTGACCTTCAACGAGGTGGAGTTGAGCGCTGAGATGGCGCCGCGTCAGGTGGTGTCGCAGGCCGAAGCCGCCGCGGGCAGTCGGGTGTTGTTGCAAATCGACCCGATCAGACCGGAGGGCGGCTACCGCGCCGGAGATTACGCCGGCAACGTGCTGCTGCTGTTCAGCGCCCGAGCGCCGGGCGAGTGAGTCGGCGCGTGTAGCGCTGGTATCGGTATATTTTTGGAGAACGCCCTTGAGTTTTTTTAGCGCCCCGGGCATCCGGCCATGGATTGGTTTGCTGACGTTGTTCAGCGTCGCGGCAGCGGCCGAAGTGCACAACATTGACGCGACCTTCGAGCCTGACTTTGCCAATCCGCAAAAGAATCAGTTCAAGAATCAGACACAGTCCGAGGGTTTTTGCCGGCAAGCGCCCTGGGCTTGTGAACCTTTCGGACTGTTCAGCCTGATTGCACGAATTTCCTTTGAGGCCAGCGCGCCCATTCAGGCCAATCACAGTGATCCTCGCCTAGGCGGCATGGCCAAAGTCCCCTCCAATTGGCAGAACATCACCGTCACTCACTCTTCCGGTGATACGCAGGTCGTGCAGTTGAGGATTGCCGGTGTCGGTCATGAAACGCAATTGCCGGACCGGGTGGCCGAGTTGACCGGCGGTGGCGGGTGGGACGACCTGTGGGAGGGCGGTGGGTGGATGCACGCCCCGGCGCCGTGCCAGGGTGTCGGCACTTTTTCCGCGGGAGAAGTGGGTTACAACAGTTTCTGGAAAGTGCCAACGGGCGCGGGGGCCTGTAGCAAGCAGGCAAAGTTCGATATTCCGCTGTCCATGCGCTACCTGTATTTCGTCTACGCCTACGAACTGCGCACACCGGATCCGCTGAAGATGGATGCAGGCGACTACACCGGTTCCATCACCTACACCGTCGGCCCGAACATGGATTTCGACATGGGCGATGTGATGATCCCGTCCGACTCGATTCTGACCCTCAACTTCAATCTGAAGGTCACGCACACCATGAAGGTCGATATTCCTCCCGGCGGCAACCGCGTGGTGCTGGAGCCGCTCGGGGGCTGGCAATCCTGGCTGAACCAGGGGCGCAAGCCGACCCGGCTGATGCGCGATCAGACGTTCAATATCTCGGCGTCGAGCCGTTTCAGGATGAACATTGAATGCGAGTACGTCATGGGCAACAACTGCGCGCTATGGGAATCGACCGCTGGCCATGGTGTCCCGCTGGAAGTCAGCGTCACGTTGCCCAACGGCCTGACTGACAGCGCCGGGCAGCCGGTCAAGCGCCGTCGGTTGTGGCGCGATGGCAGTGGTACCGAGTTGTTTCAGCCGGGTTTCTATCTCGATCGCAAGGTTGGCACGCTGCATTTCGAGGTGGCCCGTGATGCGGTGGATGAAATGCTCAAGGACGGGTATGCCCGCAGCTATTCGGGCAATGTCACGGTGATCTGGGATTCGGAAGTGAGTTAGGTGAATTGGCGATTGTGCCGTGTTGACAGGGAAGCTTCGGATGTTCCGAGGTCATTATGGAGAACGACCATGGGTAATGTGTTCACAAGGTGTCTTCGCCTGACAAAGCGCAGCGCGTGGAGCAGTCTGGTGCTGACGCTGGTGGCCGGTGCGGCATCGGCTGAAGTGCATGACATTGACGCCACTTTCGAACCGGACTTTGCCAACCCGCAACGAAATCAGTTCAAGAACCAGACGCCGTCCGAGGGGTTCTGTCGCCAGATCCCGCAGGCTTGTGAACCGATCAGTCTGTTCAGTCTGATCGCGCGCATTCCGTTCGCGGCCAATGCGCCGATTCTGGCCAACCATACCGATCCGCGTCAGGGCGGCATGGCGCGGATTCCGTCGGATTGGCGGGATGTGCAAGTCACCCATTCGTCAGGCGATACGCACAAATTGCAGATCAGGATTGCCGGGATCGGTCACGAACTGGCGTTGCCGCGACCGGTGAACGAATTGACCGGAGGCGGCTGGTGGGACGAGCTGTGGGAAGGCGGTGGCTGGACGTATGCTCCGCCGCCCTGCCAGGGCGTCGGATGGAACAGCGCCGGCCCCTCGGGCTACAACAGTTTCTGGAGAGTACCGGAAGGGGCCGGGACCTGTGCGAAAAAGGCGCTATTCGACATTCCGCAGGCCATGCGCTACCTGTATTTCGGTTATGCCTACGAACTGCGCACACCGGATCCGCTGAAGATGGAGTCGGGCGACTACACCGGTTCCATCACCTACACCGTCGGCCCGAACCTGGATTTCGACATGGGCGATGTGATGATCCCGTCCGACTCGATGCTGACCCTCAATTTCAATCTGAAGGTCACGCACACCCTGAAGGTCGATATTCCCCCTGGCGCCAACCGCGTGGTGCTGGAACCGCTCGGGGGCTGGCAATCCTGGTTGAATCAGGGGCGCAAGCCGACCCGGCTGCTGCGCGATCAGACCTTCAATATCTCGGCATCGAGCCGCTTCAAGATGAGCATCGAATGCCAGTACGTCATGGGCAACAACTGCGCGTTATGGGAAGCGAATGCCGGTCATGAGGCACCGCTGGAAATCAGCGTCAGCCTGCCCAACGGGTTGACCGATGGCGCGGGGCAGCCGGTCAATCGCCGCCGGTTGCTGCGCGATGGCAGTGGCACCGAGTTGTTTCAGCCCGGGTTCTATCTGGATCGCAAGGTCGGCACGCTGCATTTCGAAGTGGCCCGTGACGCGGTGGATGAAATGATCAAGGAGGGAACATCGCGCCGCTATTCGGGCAACGTCATGGTGATCTGGGATTCGGAGGTGGGCTGAGGTCACCAGCCCCCGGAAAGGGGCTGGCCTGGTTCGAGATTCAGAGTCCGGCCCGGCTCAGCGCCTGGCGGGTCAATTCTCGGGATAAATCGTTGCGGGCATAACCGATGTCCTTCACCAGTCTGTCGTAACGGGCCTGGCTCATTTTTTCGCCGCTGAAGACCTCAACGTGGGCGAGCTGCAATTGATCTGCCAGAAGCATTATTCGACGGGCGAGCGGGTTCAGGCGCGACAGATCACTTTCGTCAACCCATTGCGCCTGCGCCTGGCGCAATTCATCGAGCAGACTGATCTTGTTCGCGGCATGCATGTCGTTTGTCGCGTAACGATCCGGGTGGGTGTTGCGCAAATGACGCTCCCAGAAGGCATCGCCGTACAAGTCGATCATGCCGTTGACCAATCCATCGCCGGCTTCACGTTTGATGATTGCGTCGTAGGCAGCATCGATGGTCTTTTGGCTGACACCCGAGGCCGGTTGAAATGGAATGCTTTCGGCATGCCAGGGCAATTCCAGACGTTCGGCCAGTCCTGTCTCGAATGCGATATGCACGTCCATTTCATGCGGTGGCGGTTGCGTCGGGTCCAGCCGGGTTCTTTGTGCCTGGCGGCTGACTTCCTCGTTGGCCAGATCGCTCATTCGGTCAAGACGCGCAGCGCCATGGGCCAACCGGACCAGTTTGTCGTCCAGCACCTCGACCGATGGCGACTCGGCGTAGGCTTTGGCCACCAACACATCGATGCCCATGGCGTTGAAAAGCTGGGCGCCGGCATTGTTGATGTCTTGTGGCGAGGTGATTTCGCTGAACAGTTTTGCGCGCAGTCGCGAATCAACGGCGACTGCATCGATCATTTCCCAGACCCGCCTGGTCAGGTAGGGACGTGACGCTGCGTTCTGGTAGAACCCGTTGTTTTTCTGGTAGGCGATGACAGCAAAAAAGCCTTCGGAGCCGGGCTCTGCCCACACGTCATGCCAGGACTCCTCGCGGTACTTTGCGAGTTGCGCCGAGGGGCTGAACCCATGGTCTTTGGGCAGATCTCGCCAATAGGAGAGCTCATTGCCGGCTGCGGGTGATAGTACTTGCTGCGCGGTCAAACCCGTGGACTCACGGTAGTCGCCGTAACGGATCCGGTCGAGAGGGGCAAGCCTGCCCGGATCGAATCGCGCCCGGCTGAGGATGAACGCCTGGTCGGAGCCGGGCGTGACCTGCGGCAGGGTATCGATCGGCGCCTGGCGCATGTCCAGCATGAAACTGCGCAGACGCGGTGTGTCCATATCACCGACCTTGAACAGACCTTGGGGCCAGGTCTGGATATCGGTGTTGGCCAGACTCAGCTCATTCAACCGATCCATCCGCCCGATATCGGGTGGATGGCGCAAGGGGTTGCCGTTCAGGTTCAATGTTTGCAGCTGTGTCAGCTCACTGAACGGCTCATCGGCAGGGCTGGTCAGGCTGATTTTGTTATCGGCCAGATCCAGCTCCCGAAGCTGACGCATCCTGCCAATCGCCGGTATCACCTGGGTCAGGCCGCACTGGCGAGCGCTCAGTTGATTCAGATGCGGGAAGCTGCTCAGCAAGCCATCGGCGGCTTTGGAAAAGTTTGCATTGTCGAGGTTCAGGGCTCTGATCCGGGCCAGGTGCAGGTCGATGCCCGGTTGCTGGCGCAGCGCCCGCCACCATTTTTCAAGGTCGGGGCCGGAAAAATCGGCGGACAGGTCCAGGGCGTAGCCCTGTTCCGGGTGGTTGCGGCGTTCACCGAATATCTCGCTTTGGCGTTCGAAACACTGGAGCAAGCGCTCCTCGAGATACCTTCCGCCATTGTGCAGGTATTCACCGGGTGGTCCTGGAATGGTTTCTCCATAACTGTCGGTGTCCTGACGATAGCTGTCACGCCACCGCTGCAAGATGTCTTTCAGTGACTTGCGATCGTTCTCCAGTCGCTGGATGGCCTCTTCGTGACCGCCGTTGCGCTTGAGCACCTTGATGAACGTCTCGACCTGCCTTTCGTTCATCTTTGGGTACAGCTTTTTGATCCTCTGCTCTGGCGTAAGCTCACCGAAGAATGTCGGCCAGCCGCGCACCAGCGTTTCTGTTTCAACTGTCGCTACCCGGCGAATGGGCGGTTCGGCCAACAAGGTTCTGCGCTCGCTCGGCGCTGCGGTGGTTTCCATGATCCACGACTTGAACCGGCCAGCATCGGCGCCTTTTTCGCCCAGTGCCGTGCGTTTGCCCTCGGGCAGAGCATCGAGCGTGGCCTGATAAAAATCACTGGGTTCATGAAGGGCGCGGTTGTTGCCATCCAGCACCTCGTACTGGCCGTGTTCATTACGGACGAGCCGCCGCACAAGGGTGGCGTCATCCGCCCCCGCGCTGCAACGCAACGGACCATCATGGACGCCATCGCGCACTTCAATGCGCAGATCGGCAAAGGTATCGGTGTGCACCTTGAGTGCGTTGAGTGCCAGCCGTTCGGTGTCGGGCACCACGCTGTCGTCGCGATAAAAACCCTCATAGGCGCGAGCAGTGGAGGCTTCGAAATTCAGTTCCCGGGCTTGTGCCTTGATCCGCAGCGGCAAGCGGTTGTCATCGACGATACGCTGCACTTCAGCGGGGCTGGCCTGGGTCAGCAGTTTTTCCGCCAGCGTCAGCGGCATTTGAGGAAATGTCTGTTGCACCACGCGGATATCGGCCTTGTTCGAGCGCTCGCCAGCCTGGTACAGGCGCTCGGCCACCTCGCCCCGACGGGCCAGCACCGACTCGGCCAAAAGATCGCGCAGGGCCTGGGGACGTTGCGCAGACGCCACGTCACGACCGAGCAGGGCCTTGCACTCGGCATCATCGAGAAAGCCTGCGAGGCGTTCGGGCAACTCGCCGTTGTTAAGCTCTGCGTGGCTGATGTTCAGGGTGTTCGCCGCTGTCGCAGCGGGATTGCCGTATTGGCGTGAATACCCGCGCAAATCGGCATGCTCATACACCCGCAACGCCCGCTCGCGAGGCCATCCGGGCAAGCCCGTGGTAATGGGTTCAAACCAGACGGCGTCGGGGGCAAGCGGCTGGCCGTCGCGAATGTGGGTGCTTGATAGCTGGACGTCGTCATACGTGCCAAAGCGCTTGATGGTGTCGGCCAGCAAGGGTGGCGGCGGGCTGTTGTGGTCATGCATCTGGCGCAACGCATCGGTGGCGGTGCCGCTGCTGATGCGGATCTGCTCAAGCTCAGTGGGCGTGAACCGTTCGACGTTGTGGCCCAGGCGCTGCATTAGGGTCTGATCCGCCCAGTCGTGCGGACTTTCGGCTTCGTGCAGCCAGGCACCATGCTCGTTGTGCTCGATCTTCGGCCGGTAGGCGTTGGGGCGTGACGGGTGTTTGATCCGGTGCGTTTTCGAGGTCGGTTGTGTCGAGGCTTTTTCGACGCTGTAGAGTTTGCCTTCCAATGGCAGCAGGGTTTCGCGGCCCATCTGATGCAGGCCATGCCCGTCGGGTTTCGAAGCGGCCGGCAGCATCAGTTTCGTTTGTTCGTAAGGGGCCAGATCCGGGTGCCACAGCGCCGGTTTGCCATTGGGCAGTTTCACCGGTTTCATGCCTTCGACCAGCGGTGACAGCTTCAACTTGAAGGCGGCGCCGATCTGGCTGCCGACGCCGAATGCCGCCAGTTGAATGACGTTGGTGACCACACTGATGATGTGTTCGCCCATCTCCTGCCAGAGCCCCTGCGCGAGGTCGACCAACCCTTCGATGACGTCGGTGGTGATCTGGTAAGCCGTGTAAACCATCATCAATTCGCCCAGCCCCGGCACGAACGGTGTGGCGATCAACAGTGCGGCATTGAAGATGTCCGAGACGATCTTCTTGAAGTTGTCCCACCAGGCCCAGCGCGCCTTGCTGTCGGCATCGGCGGTGGACACGGCCAGTTCGCGGGCATCGTTGAGGATATTGTCGAGTTTCTTCTGGTAGGCGTGTGGCCAGTAGTCGGGTGCCAGCGGCACGTGCTGCAACTGCAGTTGCGGCTTGGCCACATCGTCCTTGCGCCATGCCGGGCGGCTGTCGTCTGGATTCTCTTTTTGGTGATACCTGACGATAAACAGGCGTTGCTCAAGTTCGGCAAAAAAGTGTCCGCGCTGCTGCTGGTCGACAAACTGGCTGAAGTACTGCTGGTAGCTTTGCCTGGTCACGGCGCTGACTTTGTTTTCGCGCAACTGGCGCGCCAGCTCGGCCTGGAAAGCCTGCGGCGACGGATATTCCTTGAGTGGATGATCGGGGTCGTTGGGCAGGTAGGCAATCAATCGATTGATCCCGCGGCTGTCGCGCACCGCCGGGATCAGCAGCAGGATGCCGGTCAGGCGCGTACCAAGCATCGACAGGTCGCAGCATTGCTGCCGTCGGCCGTTGAGCATCAGCCGGGTCTGCCCCTCGGCCAGCGCGAGCAGCGTTTTGTAGGCGTCGTACTCGATGTCGTGGGTGAGCAACGCAATGTGCGCGGCGACCGCCAGGGCATCTTTCTGGCTTTGCGTCACTTTGTGTTGAAGCACCGCCTTCGCGACCGGTTCATCCGGCAGCAGGTAGCTTTCGAGGTGCTTTTTGTACTGTGCGCCGATGTCCAGTTCCCGGCACAGCGTCTGGAACTGACGGATGCTCATCGTCTGTCTGATCGGCAGCACATCAAAGTTGCCGAGTTTGTCGGGTTTGCTGATGAAGTCCGAACCGTCCGCGACCTGCTCGTTGCTGGCGAAGTTGTGCAGGGCAGCTTGCAGCAGCGATACCTGCCGGGCGGTGACGCCGTCGGAGAGGTTGAACGCATACCAGGGATTGCTTTTTGGCATGTACAGGTGCAGCCACGTTCGCTCGATGTCGCTATCGCTGTCGGTGTCGCTGGTCAATTCAATGCCGTAGCGTTCCTTGAGCCTGGCCTGCAGCAGTGGGGTGGCGAAGGTGGTCAGGTCGATCCTGGCCAGCAAGCGGTCGACCTCGTTCTGCGAACCCCAGGCTTTGATATTGGCGACTCTGAGCTTTTCCAGATAGGCAGTCGGCGCGCTGGCGTACCAGGCTTGGGTGTTCAGTGGCGTCGCCGCCAGTGCCTCGCCTCGAGCGACCGTGGCGGTCTTGAAGTTGTCATCGACTGCGCTGGCGATAAAGTCGTAGTGCCGCCCTTTGTCCGGTGTTGCTGCCGGCACGGAGGAATCAGACATGGCCAATCATCCTTGATTGTTGGAGGAATGATCAGCCTACCTGCGAGGGGGTAAAACAAAAGTTCAAAGATCAGCGGGCAAGTGGCGCTACGGGGCGCTAACCCGACGAAAATTCGAATCTGAAAAATACATGGATACCACCCGCGAGCGAGAAAAAACGTCACGCTGAATCAGAAATGCCTGACACGAATTGTTACCTCGCTAACGGCTGCAACGGGCCGGTCATGGCCACGCGGGGTGCCTCCACCGGACGGCATTGCGAGTCGCTGCCCGGTTGCAGGTAAGGCGTCAGAATCGGCGCCATGCCCTTGAGCACCTGCACCGGCAGGGCCGAGGTGAATTTGAAGTTCTCCGCCGAGCGTCCCGGAACGAACGCGGTGAGGGTGCCGAAATGGTGATCGCCGATGTAGAACACAAAGGTCGCGGTGCGGTTGATCGACTTCGAACTGAGGATACGTCCACCCGAACCGATGGCTTCGATCCGGTTGTCGCCGGTGCCGGTCTTGCCACCCATGGCCAGCGGACTGCCATCGGCCAGTTTGAAACTGCCGGAAACACGTTTCGCCGTACCGGCGTCCACCACCTGCGACAGTGCTTCGCGCATGGCATTGGCGACTGCCGATGGCATTACCCGTTTGCCGACATGCGGGTCATTCACCAGACGGGTTTCGTACGGTGTGTCGGCAGCGAAGTGCAGGCTGTCGATGCGCAGGGTCGGCATGCGCACGCCGTCGTTGAGGATGGTGCCGATCAGCTCGGCGAGTGCGGCCGGACGGTCGCCGGAGCTGCCGATGGCGGTGGCCAGCGAAGGCACCAGATGATCGAACGGGTAGCCGACTTGCTGCCAGCGCTGATGGATTTCCAGAAATGCCTCGATCTCGAGCATGGTGCGGATGCGGCTGTCGCGAGCACCCTTGTGTTTGCTCTTGAACAGCCAGCTGTAGACTTCCTGACGTTCGAAGTGACTGGCCTTGACGATCTGCGTGAACGTCGCGTCCGGGTTGCTTAGCAGATAGCCCATCAGCCACAGGTCGAGCGGGTGCACCTTGGCGATGAAGCCCTGATCCGGCAAGTCGTAGGTACCCGGGCCATAGGCGTCGTAGAGCCTGATCAGGCGGTCGTCGGTCAGCTTCTCGGTGAGCTTGGCGCCTTTGAGGTGCGAGCGCACGAAACTGTTGAAGTCTTCCTGGCTGGCATTGGGCAGCAGGTAGCGGTGTACGGCGGCCATGCGGATCGGCGTCGGACGCATGCTGTCGAGGAAGGTTTCGAGACGCGCCTGGGTATCTTTGTTTTTGTACTTTTTCCAGAATTTGAGCAGGAATGAGGTGCCTTCGCGGTCGGCGAAATTCGCCAGGTATTCCTGACGCCGCGGGTCGCGGTCGTCCTTGAGCAGTTCGGCGCTGCTGTTGGGGCCGGAATAGGTGACATAGCGCACGACATCGCGCATCAGGCGAATGAACGGCAGGTTGATCGACTCACGCAGGGCATCACGCAGGGTCGGCAGGCGGCCGTTGTCTTCCTTGCGAAAGTTGTGGAATACGTGCAGCCCGCCGCCGGTAAAAAACGCCTCGCCGGGGCTGGCCGAGTATTTGCGGTCCAGTGCGGCGCCGAGCATCTTCGACAGGTCGTGATCCTTGTTCTGGATCAGGTAATCGATGACCCATTGGCTGAGGCGGTCCTGATCCGGTACATCGACTTTTTTCAGTTCCGGCACGCTCATGGCGGCGTACTTGTCGTGCAGTTCGGCGATGATTTGCAGGTAAGTGGTGAGCACGCGCATCTTTGCCGTGGAGCCCAGTTCGAGCTTGCTGCCTTCGTTGATATCGAAGGGCTGGTCGGTACTGTCGGTCTGCACCCGCACGCGCGAGCCGTCCGGGGTCAGTTCGAACAGGGTGAAGCTGTAACGAACCTGAGTGGTGCTGGTGGGTGTCAGCAGGCGTTCACCGAGCAGACCGATTTCGCCAGCGTAGGCCGGGTCGGCAAGTTTTTTCAGGTAGGCGGTGGCTTGGGTTTGCAGGTCACCTTGCAGGGTGCTGGTGGCCGAAAGATCGAGGCGATCGAGGTCGTACAGCGGGCGGTTGAGCATGCTTGCCAGACGACTGCGGGCAACACTGATGCCTTTGTTGGTTTCGATCGGCTGGAGGGTCGGCTGGGTCTGCCAGTCGCGATAGCTGACGGTGCTGGCCAGGGCGGCATCGGCGAGGGCGGTGTCGATCACGCCGTTCTGCTTGAGCAGGCGCAAGTGGCTGTCGGTGAGGTCGGCGAGTTCTTCGCGGCCCTTGGTCAGGTAATGCGACGGCCGACGCTGGGCGATCATCAGCGAGAGCATTTCGCGCAACGCCAGGCCTTTCTCCGCCATGGTTTTCGGGTCGCTCGCCGGGCTGTTCAGCTGTTCGTTGGCCTTACTGAAGTCGGTGCCGTACCAGACGCGCAAGCCTTCGGCCATGCCATGCACTTCACCGTGACCCGGCACTGCCGACAGCGGCACGCTGTTGAGGTAGTCACGAATGATGTTTTGCCGTGCACCGAGGGTTTGCGGGCCAGGTTGATAAGCGCGAATGCTGGCGGAAATCATCTGGCGAATCTTCTCGGCACCGGACACGGTCAGGCCATCCGGTGAATGCCGATATTTCTCCAGCTGTGTCGCCAGAGTACTGCCGCCGGCCGACTGTCCTGGCAGGCGCAGCACCTTGGCCACTTGCGACCACGCGGCCATGCCGAACCGCGGCCAGTCCACGGCCGGGTTGGCCAACGGCTGTTTGGTGTCGAGCAGAAAGCGGTTTTCGATGAACAGCAGGCTGCTGACCACCACCGGCGGGATGGCCGCGAAATTCGAATACAGTTGTTGCGGATAGTTGTACTTGTACAGCGGTGCGGCGCGGCAATCGGTGATCGACAGTCCGGCCTGGATCTTCTCCGAATACGGCACGAACAGGCCTTTGTCGGTGTAGCTGAGCAGGGCGGGCGAAAAACGCGTCTGTTGGGTCACGACATAGTTGCGCTTGAGCAGACGCGGCAAAAACTCATCGAGAGCGCTGTAACCCAGGCGCATATCGAACGGCCCGTTGCCCGGATAACGGATCGCTTCGCTGGGCCCCGGCTCAAGCTTGTAAGTCAGGGACGCCGCATACTGGCTGAGTTCACGGGACTGGAAACGAGAGGTACGCATCTCCTTGGCAGCCGCCAGCCCTACCACGATTGCGATAATCAGCAGCAATAACCAGAAAGCCTTCCACCCGTGCCGGCTGCGGCGGGGTTTTTCAGGGACAGGCGCTTGATCATCCACACGTTCAGTCGGAACCACGGCTTTACTCGAATCGGTTTGCCACAAAGCGCCCATAGTCGATTGATCCATTTACGCAGATTGATCGGACCTGTCTGAAGCTTAGACGGTGGTTGGCGCTGGTGAAAAAAATGTGCGGTCGCGGCCGGCCGGGAGGTACGGCACGGAACATGCGATGCGATGTGGGCGGGTCGAGAGACTTCGCATCAAAAAAACACACGTGTAACTTTTTAGCAGCGGTTATTTTTATGTATTCAAGTTGCTAAAGTCTGGTAGTACTCGAGAACTTCGGCTGTTGAATGTTTTGGTGTTAACTCGGCGCTCAATTTTAGTTGTCTGGGATGACGCCATGTTTGAATTTCGTGGTCAGGTTTTTAGTATTGCCGAACATGTTGATATTGTTGCCGCCGCAACGCCTTCACCACTGTTGAAAATGTCAAAAGAAAATCTGGAGATGTTAAAAGGTTTTGATGCCAATGCACCGCAATGGTTAAAGAGTGCGTCGCCGAAACAACGCGAAGAAGCTCAACGCCTGATAGAAGAAAGTGTGACGGCGCACACGTTGCTGAATAACGCCATGGCAGCGGTGAAAACACCTCATGAATTCGCCGCACCATTGCTGACAAGGGCCATCAAGGAAAGGTCCGGCCTGGATCTGGACGTCAATCGGGTGCAGGTGGATTTGTCCGGTAAAAGTGATTTTCACACCTCGCAAGTTACGCCCGCTTCGCTGCTTGACGCCGCCCTGCATAACTGTCCGGCTGAAAAAAAGGCAATGTTCTTCTTCAAGCCGAATTGCTATATGACGGCGTCTGGAAGGGGGACTGTCGAGGTCGGACTTGGTGTTCATGAGTTTATTGAGTTGTGCAGGCTGCTTGATATCGGCAAACAGTATCAGGCCCATTTGCATACTGCACTGCACTGGGATGACAGCAGTGCTCGGGACAAGCTGAATAAACTGTTCGTCAACTACCAGAAAGCAGCGCTGAAGGCAGCGAGTTACATTGCATTATGTAAGGGTGATATTCGCCGGGAACATTTTGAAGCGTTGATGTCGAGTGTCGAAGGGAAGGAACCCGTTCACGTAGACGGTAAGACGCTGTGGTATCGCAGCTTGAGTTTCAATGAGTTGCCCGTGCACAGCTGTATCATTTTCGAGATCGCCGACCCGGACGATGAAAGCATTCTGGACGACCTGCTGCCGACCGTTGACGGTTACGCCAATAACGGTTTCATCGCTTACATTCCCGACGATCCCGATCATCCCGTCAAGCACTACGCAACAGTGACGGCACTCAAGGCCCGTTTGATCGAACAGTTCGTGCGTCGCGCTGAAAGTGACTCGCCCAAAGCGCCAACGGCCTATCAACAGTTCTTCAGCCGGTTCATGCGTTACAAGGATCGTTCGACGTTCTACTACAGCTTTACCGAAGAGGTTCCAACGGCGTCAGGCAAGCCACGGCTGTGGGATCATGAAACCCGTCGGCAAAAACATCAGCCCGATTTTCTTTTGCAGCTCAGGGTGCTGGACCCATCGGGTGATCCATGGGCTCAGCACTATGACATCTGGACAACATTGCAGCGCGAGTTCAACCAGCGGATTTTCAGCGATGCCCGCGATGCTGCTGTGTCCAATGCCGATGCCGACGTGCGGGATGAGCAGTCCTTGCTCTCGGTATTCCTCGAAGTCGGCCTGGCCGCACTCAATGTGCTGTCTTTTGCCGTCCCGCCATTGGGGTTGGTCATGCTCGGGGTGTCGGCCGTGCAACTGATGGACGAAGTGCTGGAAGGGCTTGAGGAACTCAGCAAGGGCGATAAGGAAGCCGGTTGGCAACACATCACCGACGTGCTGGAAAATATCGGTATTGGTGTGGCGTCTCTTCCGTTGTTGGCCGGCGTTCATTCGGAGTTCACGCCGATTGAAACGCCTGCTGGACAGAAGCGTTTGTGGAAGCCTGACCTGGCACCTTATCGAAGCGACGTCTCGTTGGCAGACGTGAAACCTGATCCACAGAATCAATTTGCGGTCGGCAACAAGCACTATGTGAAGGTCGAGGACGGCGTCTTCGAGACAGTCATCGAACCGGCCACCGGGCAATCGAGAATTCTTCATCCGCACAAACCGCAGGCTTATCAGCCGCTGGTTGAGCAAGACGGGGCTGGCGAATGGCAACATGCGTTGCCACCTCCTTCGACAAAAGTCGAACCGACACCTGCCGGGTTCAGTAACAGGCAGTTTCGCCGCTATGCCGTCAGGCCGTCCGAAGTGTCCCGCCTCAGCCCGGCAGGTAAAGGCATCTTGCAAAGTGCTGACGGACAGCGCCGCTATATTCGCAATATCGATGAGCGGGGCAAGGTGGCGGTGTACCGCGTCAAGAATGATTTCACCCTTAACGCGGAGGTTGTCGACGTCGTCCTTGTCGATTCCGCTTTCAACGAACTTGCGGCTCGCCGGTATCGGCAAGTGGCGCCGGATCAATGGCAACCGCAGTCGCTGTTCGGCGGCAATATCACCGGTGATCCGCATGAGACGGACATCGCTGGCGAACCGCAGCCAGGTACCTCTGGCAGGCCGGTCTGGGTGCGCCCGCCGTTCCAGCGCGAGCGTTTGCCCAACGGTCTGTGGGAGCCTCGGATCGAAGTGGTCACGCTCAACGATGTTCGCCATCTTTCCTACGACTGGGGGCAGTTTGAATTTGTCCCTTTCACCAGCAGGCCGACGAATATTCATCAGGCACTGGCGGCCCCGCAATTCGATAATCTTTCTATCAGCACTGATCTTTTCAAGTCCCAGTTCTGGTCGGATATCCGCAAGATAGATCCGCAAATGACCCATGCCGAAGGAGGAGGGCAGATGATTTTTTCCATGCAAAGGATGACAACTTCCGGCGTGGTTGAAGGCGAATTCAACGCTATCAGCGTGTGGAGCACTCCTGACGAACTGCCACACCAGACCAATGCGTTATCGGGGTATTGGGCGCCTCAGGGAGGATATGTCGACATTCCCGTTCACCCTCGATGGGGTGAGCCCGATCATGTGTTTACACCTGGGTTCAGCGGCTGCTCTTTTATCGTCGATCAGATGGGGGAAAACGTCCTGCGCGTAAGACACGTGGAAGCAGGCAAAGAAGCTGCTCAATACAACGATCTGCCCAGCGACGAACATGGTTGGGGATTGAGTGCCGCCATGGAGTTTCCGGATTACGGCTTGCGTAATGATGAAAACGGCAACGCGTACATGATTCTGACGGGTTTTGCTTACATGAAATATGAGCGGACTACGGGTGAATGGGTGCTTCACTACCAAGCCCAGTATGGTGCCCCGACCATCGCCCAATATTCCGTTAAAGATCCCGGTTTTTTTGACAAGCCAACCCGAGTGGCCAAGGCTTTTTTTCAGGACAAGGTCATCAGAACCGGTTCCAAGGTCGTGAAAACCGTGGTCAACCCGACACGGCAAAGTAACGCAGCTTGATCCCAGATTCCTGAGGATAAAAAACGCGCGTTGAAAAGACGACGCACCAAGGTTGTGCAATACTCGCCGCCGTTTTTAGTGGCGAGTTTTCCTACAGCTACCAGTTGATCTTCCCGGCCAGCTTGTGCATTTGTGGCAACTCCCGCTGAATCTTGTGGTTTATAGAGTGAAAAGACCTGCAACAAGGTTTTTATACTGCACGTCCCGCTGATCTTGCAGGTTGTCTTGCAAGACGCGTTTGCCCACGAAGCTGACGCGGTTTCACAGCAGCCAAGGCCTACCGGCCGACGCTTCGACACTCGGTGGTCATATCCAATAACAAGACGAGGTTGCACCCCTATGCCAGTCGGCAATCAACTGCCTCACGGCGACACCGCTCAGGGCGGTCCGCTCAAACGCGAACTCGGCGAACGGCATATTCGCCTGATGGCGCTCGGTGCCTGTATCGGCGTCGGTCTGTTTCTAGGTTCGGCCAAGGCCATTGAAATGGCCGGCCCGGCAATCATGCTGTCTTACATTCTCGGTGGTCTGGCGATCCTGGTGATCATGCGTGCGCTTGGCGAGATGGCCGTGCACAATCCGGTCGCCGGCTCGTTCAGCCGTTACGCGCAAGACTACCTCGGCCCATTGGCGGGCTTTCTCACGGGCTGGAACTACTGGTTCCTGTGGCTGGTGACCTGCGTCGCGGAAATCACCGCGGTGGCCGTGTACATGGGCATCTGGTTTCCCGATGTGCCGCGCTGGATCTGGGCCCTCGCGGCGCTGATCAGCATGGGCTCGATCAACCTGATCGCGGTGAAGGCCTTCGGCGAATTCGAGTTCTGGTTCGCGCTGATCAAGATCGTCACGATTATCGCCATGGTCATCGGCGGCATCGGCATCATCGCCTTCGGCTTCGGTAATGATGGTGTGGCGCTGGGAATTTCCAACCTGTGGGCCCACGGCGGCTTCATGCCCAACGGTGTGACCGGTGTGCTGATGTCGCTGCAAATGGTCATGTTCGCCTACCTCGGCGTCGAGATGATCGGCCTGACCGCCGGTGAAGCGAAGAACCCGCAGAAGACCATTCCCGATGCGATCGGCTCGGTGTTCTGGCGGATTCTGCTGTTCTACGTCGGCGCACTGTTCGTGATTCTGTCGATCTACCCGTGGAACGAGATCGGCACCCAGGGCAGCCCGTTCGTGATGACCTTCGAACGTCTGGGCATCAAGACCGCCGCCGGCATCATCAACTTCGTGGTGATCACCGCGGCGCTGTCGTCGTGCAACGGCGGCATCTTCAGCACCGGGCGCATGCTTTACAGCCTGGCGCAGAACGGCCAGGCCCCGGCTGGTTTTGCCAAGACGTCGAATAACGGTGTGCCACGTCGTGCGCTGTTGCTGTCGATCGGGGTGTTGCTGTTGGGCGTCATGCTCAACTATCTGGTGCCGGAGAAAGTCTTCGTCTGGGTGACCTCGATTGCCACCTTCGGTGCGATCTGGACCTGGGTGATGATCCTGCTGGCCCAGCTGAAATTCCGCAAAGGCCTGAGCGCCAGCGAACGTGCGGCACTGAAATACAAGATGTGGCTGTACCCGGTCAGCTCGTACTTTGCGCTGGCATTCCTGGTGCTGGTGGTCGGCCTGATGGCGTACTTCCCCGACACGCGCGTGGCGCTGTATGTGGGCCCGGCGTTCCTGGTGCTGCTGACCGTGTTGTTCTATGTGTTCAAGTTGCAACCGCGCAACGTATCGCAAGTGGCGGCGCGTTCGGCTTCGTAAGTTACATAAGCTGAAAAAGCAAAGCCCCGGTCGCGAGATCGGGGCTTTTTTGTTGGCACTGTCGTAGCCCGGCGATACATAACCGCCATGGGGTGAAGTGCTGACCATTCGTCGTAATCGACCCTTGACCTGTAATTTCTGACAGTAGACCGCCAGCGCGTGATGACCTAGGTTGGCTGTTCGCCAAAAACGGCTTTGGCAAGGAACCGAGATGAAAGGATTCTCTGCATTGACTGTGATCGGCCTCGCCGATGGACTGATTCACTGGCAAATATTTTTTGTCCTGTGCACCGCCGCGGGGCTGACTCAAGCCGCGAGTAATTTCGCCGCGTTTTGCGTGGCCGCTGCGTTCTCGTTTTACGTGAATGTGCTGTATACCTTCGAGCGCAATACGTCGGTGCTTGGTTATCTATTGTTTATCGGCGGGATGGGCGGGGTGAGTTTTGCCATCGGTTCGATTGCCGATGCGCAGCACTGGCATGGATTGGTCACCGTGGCGTCTTTCACGCTGCTCAATCTATTGGCGGGCTACCTGTTTTTCCGCTTTGTGTTGTTGCGCGAGCATCGGTAGTAACGCGCCAGTCCGTTGTGCAGACCGGCGCACTGGTCTTTACGCGGCCGCGACTTCTTGCGGCTCGAAACTGTCCGCCCGCGCCATCTGCCACATCCGCGAATAGAACTCGCCGTTCACTTCCCCGGTGAGCAATTCCCCCGGTTTCAGGAACACGTGCAACTGCGAGAACAGTTTGATCTCGGTCGCCGACATGCGCCGCACCAGATGCTTGGCCGACAGTTGCGATGGATGTTCCAGCCCGGCCGCCGCGAGCATTTCCGCCAGCGCCTTCAAGGTATTGCGGTGGAAGTTGAACACGCGCTGCGCCTTGTCCGGCACCACCAGCGCACGTTGGCGCAAAGCGTCCTGCGTGGCCACGCCGGTCGGGCATTTGTTGGTGTGGCAACTCTGCGACTGGATGCAGCCGATGGCGAACATGAAGCCGCGCGCGGAGTTGGCCCAGTCGGCGCCGATGGCCAGCACGCTGGCGATGTCGAAGGCGCTGACAATCTTGCCGCTGGCACCGAGTTTGATCTTGTCGCGCAGGTTCAGGCCAACCAACGTGTTGTGCACGAACAACAGGCCTTCGCGCATCGGCACGCCGATGTGGTCGGTGAACTCGACCGGTGCCGCGCCGGTGCCGCCTTCCTTGCCATCGACGACAATGAAGTCCGGAAGAATGCCGGTTTCCAGCATGGCTTTGGCAATGCCCATGAACTCCCACGGGTGGCCGAGGCAGAACTTGAAACCCACCGGTTTGCCGCCGGACAGTTCACGCAATTGCTGAATGAAATGCATCATTTCCAGCGGCGTGGAAAACGCGCTGTGGCGCGACGGCGACACGCAGTCTTCGCCCATCAGAATGCCGCGTGTTTCGGCGATTTCCTGGGTGACTTTGTGTTTGGGCAAGATGCCGCCGTGGCCGGGTTTGGCACCCTGGCTCATCTTGATTTCGATCATCCGCACTTGCGGGTTCTGTGCCTGGACAGCGAAGCGTTCCGGGTCGAAACGGCCATCGCTGGTGCGGCAACCGAAGTAGCCACTGCCCAGCTCCCAGGTCAGGTCGCCGCCATGTTCGCGGTGATACGGGCTGATGCTGCCTTCACCGGTGTCGTGGGCGAAGTTGCCGAGTTTCGCGCCTTGGTTGAGTGCGCGAATGGCGTTGGCGCTGAGCGAGCCGAAGCTCATCGCCGAGATGTTGAACACCGACGCCGAGTACGGCTGGCTGCACTGCGGGCCGCCGACGGTGACGCGGAAACTGCTCGGGTCGCTCAGTGGCGCCGGGCGCATCGAGTGGCCGATGAATTCGAAACCGGATTGGTAGACATCGATCAGTGTGCCGAAGGGTTTGTCGGCGGTTTCGTTTTTCGCTCGCGAATAGACCAGCGAACGTTGCGCGCGGGAGAAGGGCAGGGCGTCGCTGTCGGATTCCAGCAGGTACTGGCGGATTTCCGGGCGGATGCCTTCGACCAGGTAACGGATGTTGCCGAGGATCGGGTAGTTGCGACGCACCGCGTGCGGGCTTTGCAGCAGGTCGAACAGACCGATCAGACTCAATACGCCGGTGACGGCGGTGATCGGCCACAGCCAGTCATGTTCGAGGAAAGGCAGGCTGGCGAGGGTGAAAATCACGCAGACGGCAAAGAAGGCGTAGCGGCTCAGGAGTGACAGGCTCATACGGTTTCCTTGGTTCGGACTCGGAATAATCAGCGAAGATTCAGGGATAAACACATTCCCTTGTAGGAGTGAGCCTGCTCGCGATAGCGGTATATCAGCTACAAATGATTTGACTGACCCGACGCCATCGCGAGCAGGCTCGCTCCCACAACAAGCCACTTCACCAAACGATCAGGCGTTTTGTGCCTGAAGAAAAATCGAAAACAGCTCGGACTGGGATTTGATTCCCAGCTTGCTGTACATGTGTTTCTTATGGACTTTCACGGTTTCTACGGAGATTTCCAGCTTACGGGCGATTTCTTTACTGGAGCAACCGCTGAGCATCAAGCGCCCGACATCCAGCTCGCGGGCGGTCAGTTGCGCACCTTTGAGTTGTTGCACCGACGCTTCCAGTTGCACCCGCCAGTCTGCCCGGACAGGGGCGGCGACGAGGGCCACGGTTTCGTTGATCTCATAGGGTAGTCGTTGGCGCAGCAGGCCCAGCACCCAGGGCTGGATCAATGACAGCAAGGCGATATGTTCGCCAGTGAAACGTTTTTCACTGCCCAGTGACAGACACAGCGTGCGATCGCCTTCGAGCTGACAATTGAACTGGATTTCGTCGGCCACGACATTCAGACGAAAGTATCGCTGGTAATACTCGGTCAGTTCGAAATGCTCCGGCGCCACCTCCGAGAGGCGATACAGACCGGTGCGCGTTTGCTCGCGGCAGGCGATGTAGAACGGATCGAGCAGGTACAGGCCGCGTAAGTAATCCTGAAACAACGGGTCAGGGTTGCCGTCTGCGCCCGGGCATTCGGCGAAGACTTGCGGGTGTTGATCGGCGCTGAACAGCAGCACCACCCAGCTATCGAACGGCACGTACTGGTCAAGCAGACGCACCAGTTGTGCCCAGAAATTCGGCTTGTCGAGCGCGTCGATCAATTGCCCGACGGCGCGGTGCCAGGTGATGTCGTCAAACGAAAGTGTCATCGATCTACCCCTATCGGGTTACCCCGGCCGCGTGATTCCCTGGCCGCTCGCTTGCTGCGCATACTGGCCCACAGACAGCCACCGGGCAATCTTTCAGCGCCCGACGCTCATAACAAGGGAACCCTCATGAAAGTCGAACTCGCCCAACTGGCGGGCCGTGACAATGCCACGGCATATAACCTCGAACGCGCACTTGCAGCGATTGCCGCGTGTGCGCCGGACACGCAGCTGATCGTGTTCCCGGAAACCCATTTGATGGGCTTCCCGACGGCCGAGACCGTCGCGCACACCGCCGAACCGCTGGATGGTCCGACCGTCAGCGCCGTGCTGGCTGCCGCGCGCGAACGCAATATCGCCGTGGTGATCGGCATGGCCGAGAACGACAACGGTCGCTTCTACAACACTACGTTGCTGATCACCCCTGAAGGTATTGCCCTGAAATACCGCAAGACGCATTTGTGGGCGTCGGATCGCGGCGTGTTCGAGGCGGGCGACCGCTACGCCACCTGCGAGTGGAACGGTGTGCGCGTTGGTTTATTGATCTGCTACGACATTGAATTCCCGGAGTCGGCCCGCGCCCTGGCGCAACTGGGTGTGGAATTGCTCATCGTGACCAACGGCAACATGGACCCGTACGCGCCGACACACCGCACCGCGATCATGGCCCGCGCGCAGGAGAATCAGGCGTTTGCGTTGATGGTCAATCGCGTTGAAGCGGGGGATGACGGTTTGATGTTTGCCGGTGGCAGTGCGCTGGTCGATCCGTTGGGGACGTTGCTGTTTGAGGCCGGACGGGAAGAAGGGCAGTTCAGTGTTGAGCTGGATTTCGCTCAACTGGCGATTGCGCGCAGGGATTACCGCTATCTGGATGATCAGCGTTTGAAGTTGCCGGGGGAGGTGGTGGAGCGCGGCGATGGTGTTCGTGAATTGTTGATTCCACGCCGTTGACCGCTGCCCTCACCCTAGCCCTCTCCCGGAGGGAGAGGGGACTGACCGAGTTGATTGTCCGAGGTACGCCGACCTGAAATACCGAGTCGCACTCAGGATTTGGAACTGCGAATTCAAGTCGAACTCAGGATTTGAAAGCCATGGAGATCTGCTCCCTTTCCCCTCGCCCCCTTGGGGGAGAGGGCTGGGGTGAGGGGGAAAAGATTTCAAGTCGAACAAAAGAACCAGGCAACACCAGAACAATAAAACACACCCGAAAACATTCGCCGAACCCGGCTCTGCCATAAATCCAATAACATTCGGAGTAAGTCGCCCATGGCTCGTTTGCAACGCACCCTTTCATTAGGGTCGGTGGTGCTGTTCGGCATCGCCTACATGACGCCGATCATTGTCCTCGGCACCTTCGGCATCCTCGCCCAATCCACCGCCGGCATGGTGCCAGCCGCGTATCTGGCGGCGCTGGTGGCGATGTTCTTCACCGCTATGAGTTACGGGCGCATGGCCGCTGCATTCCCCGTCGCCGGTTCCGCCTATAGCTACGTGCGCAAGGCAATCAGCCCGAAACTCGGCTTCATCGCTGGTTGGGCGGTGTTGCTCGATTACCTGTTTCTGCCGATGGCGATCTGGCTGATCGGCGCGGCTTATCTGGCCTCGGCATTCCCGTCGATCCCGCAATGGATCTGGGTGCTGGCCTTTATCGGCATCACCAGCGCGATCAACATCATTGGCCTGAAACTGGCCAACGGCATCAACGCCTTGCTGATGCTTGTTCAGTTCCTTGTGTTGATCGCCTTCGTCGCGCTGTGCGTGCACTACATCGGTGGCGATGCGAGTGCGCCGTTGTGGTCGATCAAACCGTTCTTCAATGGCGACATGCACATGCCGCTGATCATGAGCGGCGCGGCCATCGCCTGCTATTCGTTCCTCGGCTTCGACGCGGTGAGCACCTTGACCGAAGAAACCCGCGACCCACGCCGCACCATCCCACGGGCGATCATGTTGATCACCCTGATCGGCGGGCTGATCTTCGTCGGCGTTTCATACTTCGTGCAGATCGCGCACCCGTCGTTTCAGTTCGACAGCGTAGATTCGGCGGCCTATGAAATCGCCCGCAACATCGGCGGTGATCTGTTCGTCTCGATCTTCCTGATCGGTCTGATTGTCGGCCAGTTCGCTTCGGGGCTGTCGGCACAGGCCAGCGGATCGCGGTTGTTGTTTGCCATGGGCCGCGACGGCGTCCTGCCGAAATCATTCTTCGGCACGCTGCACGCGCGCTTCGGCACACCGGTCAACAGCATCCTGCTCTGCGCCGTGGTGGCATTGCTGGCGCTGAAACTCGATGTCACTACTTCAACGTCGTTCATCAACTTCGGCGCGTTCCTGGCGTTCAGTCTGGTCAACCTGTCGGTGATCTTTCATTACTGGATCGGCGGCGAGAAAAAGGGACTGCGTGAGATGGTGCTGTTTTTGCTCTTCCCGTTCATTGGTCTGGTGGCGGATTTATGGCTGATGGTCAGCCTTGATCACTTGGCGGTGTATCTGGGCTTGAGCTGGCTGGCGATCGGCGTGGTTTATCTTGCCGTGCTCACCGGTGGCTTCCGTCGCCAGCCGCCGGAGATGGATTTTCAGGAAGCCACTTGAGGCTCAGGCAGCGGGCCGGTTCTGGCGCATCGGCAATTCGACGCGAAAGGTCGTGCCCACGCCCGGTTCGCTGCGTACCGAAATATCGCCACCGTGCTTTTTGACGATGCCGTAGGACAGGGACAGGCCAAGCCCGGTGCCCTGGCCGACCGGTTTGGTGGTGAAAAACGGATCGAAGATCTTCTGCAGGATCTCCGGCGCAATCCCCGCGCCGGTGTCCGCGACTTCCACCCAGGCCGTGTCTTGTTGCTGCCCGGTGCGCAGGGTGATGGTGCCGCGTTCCGGGCCCATGGCCTGCGCCGCATTGACCACCAGGTTCATGATCACCTGATTGATTTGCGACGGCAGACATTCGATGTCCGGCAGGGGCTGATACTCCTTGATCAGGTCGGCCTTGTACTTGAGTTCGCTGGCGACGATGTTCAGGGTCGACTCGATGCCTTGCTGCAGATTGGCCCACTGCCATTGCTGATGGCTATCGACCCGGGAGAAGTCCTTCAGGTCCTTGACGATCTGCCCGACGCGGCCAATGCCTTCCTTGGATTCGCGGATCAGCACCGGGATGTCTTCGAGGAGAAAATCCAGATCGGCGTCTTTGCGCAATTGCTCAAGCCGCGCCACTGACTCGCTGTCTGGCGTTGGCCCAAGCGTCTGCCAGGCATCGAGTACGCTGAGCAATTGTTTGAAGTAGCCGTCCAGCGTGCCGAGGTTGGAGGAGATGAAACCGATCGGGTTATTGATTTCATGGGCCACGCCCGCCGCCATTTGCCCCAGTGACGCAAGTTTTTCCGACTGCACCAACTGACTTTCCAGTTGCTTGCGCTCATCGATTTCCCGCTGCAGTTCTTCACTGGCCTGCTTGAACTGGGCGGTGCGTTGATCGACCAGATGTTCCAGGTGATGCATTTGCAATGACGCGCGTTCGGTCATCTGCCACTTGGTCAGCAGGGTGTTGGCCATCTGCTGCACTTCGATGTTGTCGAACGGCTTTTTCAGAATCAGCAAGCGGTCATGCGCCTGCAGACGCTCCAGCAGTTCATCCCAGGAATAATCCGAATAGGCGGTGCAGACCACCACTTGCAACTGCGGATCCTGCTGCCAGAGATGCTCGATGGTTTTCGCGCCGTCCCAGCCGTCGGGCATGCGCATGTCGACAAAGGCCAGCGCGTAGGGGCGTTGTTCCGCCAAGGCCTGGTTCAGCTTGCCCAGACCTTCCTCGCCGCCGTAGGCCGAGTCCAGTTCGAACGGCGGACGTTCGGCGCGCACCTGAGCGCCAAACAGGGCCGCTTCCATCTCGTCCAGTTCCACTGACTGCGCCGCCGGCGGCGCGAGAATCTTGCGAAAGTCTTCATGAATCGACGGCATGTCGTCGATCAGCAGAATGCGGCGGTTCGACAGCTCGCTCATGCGTTCTCCGTGACGCTGATCAGGGGGATCTGCAAGGTGAACAACGCACCTTGGCCGGGGCCGTCGCTGTGCGCCGTGAGGTGGCCGCTCATCTCGATGGCCGCCAGGGCGCAGCTGTGCAGACCGAAGCCGTGGCCTTCCTTGCGGGTGGTGAAACCGTGGGCAAAGATCCGCGTCATGTTTTCCGGGGCGATGCCTTCGCCGTCATCCTTGACGCTGATTTCAAGGAAATTGTCATCGACAATTTTGACCGCCAGGGTCATGGTCCGGGGGCGGTTGCTGAGGTCGGACATGGCGTATTTGGCGTTGCTGATCAAGTTGATCAGGATCAGCAACAAGCGGTGTTTGTCGCCCATCACCTGCGGCACGTCGGCGTATTCCCGGACCACCGTGACGTGGTGGCGGGTCAGGGCGCCGGCGTTCATGCGCAACGCGTCTTCGAGCAGTTCGTTGATGAACAGCGGTTCGGTCATGCTGTTGGCGCCGGCATAGGATTGCTGGGTGGCGACGATGTCCTTGATGTGGTCGACGCTTTTATTCATCTGGTGCAACTCGTCGAGCATTTCCTGCTGTTCCTGGGCAATCGCGACCACCAGTTGGTTGAGGTAGCCGGGGAGCAATTTGCCTTTGGTGTCTTCGCTGAGGAACCCGCCGAGGTCATCCGGGTGTTCGTTGATCAATTGCATGGCCTTGCCCAGGCCTTGGCTCTTGCTGCTGCGCAGCTTGCGCGTAATCAGGTCGCTGGAGATGTTTACGCTATTGAGCACGTTGCCGACGTTGTGCAGCACATTGGTGGCGATTTCCGCCATGCCCGCCTGACGTGCCGCGTCGAGCAGTTCGCTCTGGGCGTCCCGCAGTTCCCGGGTGCGTTCTTCGACTCTTTGTTCCAGCGCATCGTTGGCCGTTTGCAGGGCGTTATTGACCCGGTTGATCTCGGCGAAACTGCCGATCAAACGGATGGCCAGCCACACCAGCGACAACATCAGCAGCACCGAAAACAGCAGCAGGTAGAAGTGGTACTGCCGGTCGACCTCATCGGCGCGCTGCTGATCGCGATCGAGCATGGTGGTGATGTTGTCGAGGCTGTCGGCCACGGGAATGCCTTCGATGCTTTCGAGCAACTGATTGACCACTGGCTGCTCGCGCGCAATCAGTGAGATATGGCTGCTCATGATTTTGATCGGAGTCTGAAACACCGGTGGCAGGCGTTGCGCGTTGACCTTCAGCTTGTTCAGGCCGACCTCGATGTCGGCGGCCCGGTCCTCGGAGGTGACCTGGGCGAATTCGAGGGCGCTGAGCAGCAGGTCGTAGGTGTCGGTGGTGATGTTTTGCAGCTGCAATTTATCGAAGTCCGACAGGCTGGCCAGTTGCTGTTGGATGTCGTCTTCAGCGGTGGGCAAGAAGGCCAGAGAGTTGCGCAACAGCGCGTTGTGCGATTTGAACTGCTCGACCAGACGGGTCTTTTCCTGCATCGCCTGCAGGAAACTTTCGTGAGCCTCGTTCCATTGCGCCGAGTTGTTGCGCCCATGCCCGGACTCGATCGCGTCGAAGCGCGCCCAGAGCCGGTTCATCTCGTTCATCGGTGATACCAGCGGATCGTAGTTGTGGGTGAGCGCCACTCGCGCCTTGAGGAGCTCGTTTTCCCACAGCGAGTTCTGCTGTTTGATCTGCCGGATCAGATCCCGCGATTCGGTGTAGGTCATGGTTTGGTCGGAGCTGGATTTGATGTACAGGAACAGCAGGATCGACGCCAGCGCCAGGGCGACCAGGGTCAGCAACAGCAGGCTGCGTCGCCGCGAGATGTTGATCATGGCTTGTCTTCCCGTTGGCCGGTCAGGGTTGTAAGAAACAGCATGATCAGCCGCTTGTCCTCAGCGCTTGGCATGCGACCCAACTGGTACTGGAACATCACATCCACGGCGCGTTCGAGGGTGGGTGCCGAACCGTCGTGAAAGTACGGCGCGGTGATCGCGACGTTGCGCAGGCTCGGCACCTTGAACACGGCCCGGTCCGCTTCGTCACCGGTCACGTTGAAGCGGCCCTGGTCGGCCACGGTCGGGTTGCCGCGATCGGCAATGTAATCGCCGAACACACCGAACTTCTGGAACATATTGCCGCCGATGTTCACCCCCTGATGGCAGGCAATGCAGCCGTACTCCTTGAAGCGCTGGTAACCGTACTTTTCTTCCAGGGTGAGGATGTCGGTATTGCCTTGCAGGTATTGATCGAAGCGCGAATCGGGCGTCAACAGGGTACGTTCAAAACTGGCCAGCGCCTGCTGGACATTGGCCTGGGTCACGCCGTCCGGGTAGGCAGCGGCGAAATCGCGACGGTAGTCGGGGTCGTTGCCGATGCGTTCGATCACGGTGTGCCAGTCGCTGCCCATTTCATGGGGGCTGGTGATGACGACGTTGCTTTGTTCCTCCAGTGTTTCGACGCGGCCATCCCAGAACTGGCGAAAGTTGAGGGCCGCGTTGAACACGGTGGGGGTGTTGACGGCCACCGGTTTGCCGTCGAAGCCCAGTGACAAGGCGCGGCTGTCGGCACCGTTCTTGTCGAGTTGGTGGCAGCTGGCGCAGGACAGCGTGTTGTTGATCGACAAGCGTGGCTCGTGGAATAGCCGTCGACCGAGTTCCACGTGCCGGGCATCCTGCGACGGCATTGCGGGCAACGGTTTTAGCGGCTCGTCCAGTGGCTCGGCACTGGCGCCGACACAGAGTCCGCACAGCAGTAACGCCATGGCGTGGTGGAAAAGCTTCATTGGCAATTGTCTCCCTGACTCAAGGCCGGTTTCACAGTGCTGATCCCATCGTCCACGGCGCGGGTTGCGTGCCGGCGAGCAAACGCGCAAACGTGTCTGCCGGCAGGGCTTTGCTGAAAAAGTAACCCTGGCCTTCTTCGCAGTGATGGGCCTTGAGAAACGCCAGTTGTTCGGCGGTTTCGATGCCCTCGGCGATGACGTTCAGGCCAAGACTCTTGCCCAGGTTGATGATCGCGCTCACCAGCGCGGCATCGCTGCGGTCGTTGCACAGGTTGCGAATGAACGACTGGTCGATCTTCAGCACGTCGATGGGAAACCGCCGCAGGTAGCTCAGGCTGGAATAGCCGGTGCCAAAGTCATCGATGGCCAGACGCGTGCCCAGCCCCTTCAGGCGATTGAGCGCAGCCATCGTTGCCTCGACGTTTTGCATCAGCACGCCTTCGGTGATTTCCAGTTCCAGCCACTCGGGCGCCAGACCTGTCTGTTCCAGTACGCGCTCGATGCCGGCGACAAAGTCACGCTGGCGAAAATCGATCGGCGAGGTGTTGACCGACATACGGATCGGCGGCAGTCCGGCCAGTTGCCAGGCGCGGGTCTGCCGACAGGCCTCAGCCAGCACCCATTTGCTCAGCGGCACGATCAGACCGCTGTCCTCGGCCACCGGGATGAAGTCCGCCGGATAGACCCAGCCATGCCCCGGTTTTTGCCAGCGCACCAGTGCTTCGGCACCCACTACGGCGGCCGTGCGCAGGTCGATTTTCGGCTGATAGTGCAGGACGAATTCATGCTCTTGCAGCGCTCGGCGAATGCCCGACTCGATGCTGTGCTGTTCCCGGGCGTGCTGGTTCATGGCTTCGATGAAGAAGCCGATGCTGTCGGGGCCCTGTTCCTTGACGTTGCGCATCGCGGTCTCGGCCTTCTTGATCAGCTCGGTGGCTTCGAGGCCGTCATCCGGGTAGACGCTGATGCCGACGCTGGCGGTAACGCTGACGTCGTGGCCGGCAATCGTCTGCGGCAGGCGAATGGCGGCGAGGAGTTTTTCCGCGATGCCGTGGGTTTGCTGAGGGTGGTTGATGTCGCCGAGGATCACCACGAACTCATCGGAGCCGTAGCGAAACACCGAGTCCGAATCACGCACACAGGACAACAGTTGCCGGGCGACCCGCTTAAGCATCTCGTCACCCGCCGGATGGCCCAGCGCATTGTTGATGCGCTTGAAGCGATCCAGGCCGAGAAACATCACCACCAGTTGTTTGTCATGCCGGCGGCACACCGCCATGGCCTGGCTCAGGCGATCACCGAGCAGGGTGCTGTTGGGCAGTTCCGTGAGGCTGTCGTATTGCAGCAGGTGCGAGACCTTGAGCAGTTCGTGCACCCGCGCTTCGATGGTCCGTTCAAGACTGAGCATCTTCAGCGCCGCGTCCTGCGCCAGTTGCCATTTCCAGGTCAGGGCGTTGGCCATCTGACGGATTTCCAGACTGTCGAACGGCTTTTTCAGGATCAGCAACTGGTCGCCAAACTCCAGCCGTTCAGCCATCGCCTCCCAGCTGTAGTCGCTGTACGCCGTGCACAAGGCGATTTGCAGGTTCGGGTCGACCCGCCACAGTTGCTCGATGGTTTCCAGGCCATCCCAGCCGGGCGGCATGCGCATGTCGATAAAGGCGAGGGCGTAGGGATTGCCACTGGCCAGTGCGCGGTTGACCAGTGCCAAGGCTTCCTGGCCCTGATAGGCGGAGTCGAGCTGGAAGCTCAGGCGCGGCGTCTGCTGGCTGCCGAACAGCGTCTGTTCCAGTTGCTGCAAATCGACGGCGTCCGCCACCTGCGGGGCGAGGATCTTGCGAAAGTCCTCGTGGATCGCCGGCGTGTCGTCGATGATCAGGATGCGCCGGTTGGTCTGGGGAAAAGGCGTTTTCATGCCTCGTCCTCCCTTGGCGTCAGACGGGCACTGTCCTTGAGCAAATGCCCGGCCTGTTCGGCGCTGACCGCTGCACTGAAATACATGCCCCGGGCGCTCGGCAGCGGGGGCGCGGCGGGTGGTGTGCACGGCTGATCAGACGACGGCTGGCCTTCAGCGATGATGCCGATGTCCAGGTCCCGGGCGAAGTTGACGATCGCGCGCAGGGCATTGGCACCGGCGACATCGTGGGCAGCACTGTCGACGAAACTCTGCGCCAGTTTGAGGTGATTGACCCGGTAGGTTTTCAGGTAGTCGAACGAGGAGTATTCGGTGCCGAAATCATCGATGGCAATACTCACGCCCAGTTCCCGCAGGCGCGGTAACGCGTCGTTGTGTGTCCACTTGGTCTGGGCCAGCGTGGCCTCGGTGACATCGAAGCGCAGGTCCCAGGGCGCGAGTTCCCAGCGGGCGGTAGTGCGTAGCACGTTGTAGATCAGTTCGGGGCCGCTCTTGAGTTGGGCCAGCGAGAGCTTGATCGCCATCACCGGCGGCGCGACGCCTTCATTACGCCACAGATGCATCTGGTGGCAGGCGTGATCCAGCACCCAGTGCCCGAGCGGAATGATCGCGCCGGTTTTCTCCGCGATCGGCACGAAGTCGGCGGCCGACAGCAGGCCGCGACGGGGATGCTGCCAGAGGACTTGCGCCTCCATGCCGAGAATCCTGCCACTGTGCAGATCGACATCCGGCGCATACCGCAGCATCAGCTCATTGCCCTCGAGGGCGGTCGTCAATTCGCTGACGAGGGTCATGCGTTCGGCCACTTCCCGAGAGATTTCCTCGGAGTGGAAGTGGTACTGGTTGCGGCCCATTTCCTTGGCGCGGTACAGCGCCATGTCGGCCTGCCCGAGCAGGCTGTCGGCGTCGAGGCTGAGGTCGCTGTAACTGCTGATGCCGATGCTCACCGAAATGTGCAGCGCATTGCCGGCCAGCAGGTAGGGCGCCAGCAGCGTGTCGCGGATGTTGGCAGCCATCGTGGCCGATTGGGTCGGGTCGCTGACGTCCAGTTGCAGGATCGCGAACTCGTCGCCGCCCAGGCGCGCTACCACGTCGCTTTCCCGTACGCCGGACTTGATGCGCCGGGCGACTTCCTGCAGCAGCAGGTCGCCCACCGGGTGGCCCAGGGTGTCATTGATCCGCTTGAAATGGTCAAGGTCCAGATAGAACACCGCGAACGGCATGGCACCCCGTCGCGCGGCGGCGAACGCCTGATGCAGGCGCTCGATCAGCGTGGCGCGATTGGCCAGGCCCGTCAGGCCATCGGAGCGCGCCAGCAAGGCCAGTTTTTCCTCGGCCAGGCGGCGTTCGGTGATGTCGAGGATGATGCCTTCGACTTCCAGAAGTCGGCCGTCCTGATCGCGCACCGGGATGTAGCGGTTTTCCACCCAGCGCCAGGTGCCCTGACCGGTGCGCATGCGGAATTCGATGGACGCGCCCGACGCATGCCGATCCAGCACCCGGGCCATGGCCGCATCGACGTTCGCCTGATCGTCCGGATGAATCAGTGCCTGTGCCCAGTCGGGCGACCCCACAAGGTCGGCGGCGACATGGCCGTAACGGGTTATGTTGTGGGAGATGTACATCAGCGCAAACGAGGGTTCGCCGCGCAAACGGTAAAGAATGGTCGGGCTGTTCTGCACGATCACGTTGGCGTCCGACAGCTCCCGGGTGCGTTCCTGCACCGCTTGCTCCAGCAGGTTCATCTTGAGTTCGGCGTCTTCGGTCATCTGCCATTTGACCGTGAGGGCGCTGGCCATCTGGCGGATCTCGATGGCGTCGAAGGGCTTTTTCAGAATCAGTAACCGGTCGTTCAGTGCCAGACGCCGGTCGATGTCTTCCCAGGAATAATCGGAATAGGCCGTGCACAGCGCAACTTGCAGCTTGGGGTCGACCTGCCACAGCCGTTCGATGGTTTCCAGACCATCCCAGCCCGGCGGCATGCGCATGTCGATGAAAGCCATGGCGTAGGGGCGGTTTTCAGCCAGCGCGGCTTCGAGTTTGTCCAGCGCTTCGCGGCCCTGAAACGCCGAGTCCAGCTCGAAATGTTGGGATTGTTTTGCAGACGGGGTGCCGAACAACAGATTCTCGGTTTCGCCCAAACCATCGTCGCCGGGGATGACCGGGCTGAGAATCTTGGCGAAATCGCCATGGATCGCCGGGCTGTCGTCAACGATCAGCACGCGGCGATTGATGTGCACGGTTGGCATTGTCATGCCGCGCCACCCGTGGGGAGGCATGCTGTGGTGATCCGGGGCATCCTTTTCCCTCGCCATTTGCCTGTTTGTATCAGCCGATGGAGTCTTGCGCTGTGTTCAGCATAGTCGGCTCCCCGGTACTGCGCTTTCGGCCCCGGACAAAGATCGGCGTGAAGGCCGGCCAAAATCATCTAGCCTTGGACTCAGGCGCGGACCGGCGAAGTATTGGGTCGGTGCGTCGTTATTTCCCTGTTTGCTTGAGGCCATGCCATGGAAGAGCTATCCGCGCCGACGCCGGCGCATCGACCCACAGTGCTGCTGGTCGATGACGAGGAATCGATCCTCAACAGCCTGCGTCGCCTGTTACGCGGCCAACCCTACGATCTTCTGTTGGCCACCAGCGGCGCCCAGGCGCTGGAGATCCTCGCGCAGCAGCCGGTGAATCTGGTGGTGAGCGATGCGCGCATGCCGGGCATGGACGGTGCGTCGTTGCTGGCGCATGTCCGTGAGCGCTATCCGGCGACTGCGCGGATCATGCTCACTGGTTATGCCGACCCGGCGGCGATCATCAAAGCCATCAATGACGGGCAGATTCACCGTTACATCAGCAAACCGTGGAATGACGAAGAGTTGCAGCTGATTCTGCGCCAGTCCCTCGAACACCAGCACTCCGAGCAGGAGCGCGAGCGTCTGGAACGCTTGAACCAGGTGCAGAACGAGCAGCTCAAACTGCTCAACAGCACCCTGGAAAAGCATGTCGCGGCGCGCACCGCCGAACTGCAGCAAACCGCCGACATGCTCGATCTGGCGTACGAAGAGCTCAAACACAGCTATGTCACCGGCACCGAAGTGTTTTCGCTGCTGGCCAATCTGCGCTTGCCACCTGCCAAACAGACCAACCGGCAGATCATCGAACTGGTGCGCAGCTACTGCAAACAGCACGGGCTGGACGAGGCCACCAGCCGCGACCTGACCATGGCGGCGGCGCTGTACAACGTCGGCAAGCTGAGCTGGACCGATGCGATGATGACCACGCCCTCGGATCTGCTGCGCCATACCGAACGCGAGCGCTATCGCGGTTATCCGAAGCAGAGCGAATCGTTGCTCATGACCCTGGACCCGATGAAGGATGCGGCGCGTCTGATCCTGCATCATCAGGAGCGCTGGGACGGCAGCGGCTTTCCCGACCGGCTCAAGGGCGAGGGCATTCCGTTCGGCTCACGCTTGCTGAAACTGGCGGTGGATTTCGTCGAGTTGCAGCGCGGGCTGATCCTCGAGCGGCAGATGAACAGCGATGAAGCGCTGCTGTACTTGCGGCAGTACGCCGGGCGTTTGTACGATCCTGATCTGGTCGAAGATTTCATTCTGGTGTGCGCGGCGTTCCTCAGCGACGTGACGCTGGCCGATCCGTCGGTCAAGGTGCTCTCCACTCGGGATCTGGCGGCGGGGATGATTCTGGCGCGCAACCTCAATGCCGATAACGGCATGCTACTGCTCAACGCCGGCAAGGTGCTCAGCGCGCTGCTGGTGGAAAAACTGATTGCGTTCGAAGCCATGGAGGGTGGCAAGTACACGATTTTCGTCAAGGTGCCGGAGGAGGTTGAAGCCACGCTCAAGGCGCTGGGCGAATGATCGGTGAGGTGACGTCATTGGGCCGGGCATGGGATCCTTGCGGTTTTTCCAGGCCGGTGGCTGACCCATGACCTCTGCATCCGTTGTCTCTGCAAACCTCATTCGTATCGCCGCCGCGCTGGTGCTCAATCCCGCAGGCCAGACTCTGTTGGTGCGCAAGCGCGGCACCACGGCGTTCATGCAACCGGGCGGCAAGATCGAAGCGCATGAGTTGCCGGTGCACGCACTGGCGCGTGAGCTGGAAGAAGAGCTGGGTTTGCAGATCGACCCGGCGCAGGCTGCATTTCTCGGGCAGTTCTCGGCGCCTGCCGCCAACGAACCGGGGTTTGTCGTTCAGGCGCAGATCTTTCAACTGACGATCGACACTGAAGTCATGCCGGCAGCGGAAATCGAAGAGGTGATCTGGGTCGATCCTGCCACTGATCCAGTCGTCGAGCTGGCGCCATTGACACGCGACCTGATCCTGCCGTTTTATCGCCAGTCATTGACGGCCATCGCCTGATCATCCACGCAAAGGACTTTGCCATGATCCCGCTTCAAGACTTGCTGATCTTCGCCGCTGCAGCCTTGTTGATGGTGCTGACACCGGGGCCGAACATGATCTACCTGATCTCGCGTTCGATCTGTCAGGGACGCAAGGCCGGGGTGACGTCGTTGCTGGGCGTGGTGGCGGGGTTCTTTGTGCACCTGTTTGCGGCAGCGGCGGGTTTGACCGCCGTGTTTCTGGCGGTGCCGATGGCCTATGAAGTGTTGAAATGGGCCGGTGCGCTGTACCTGCTGTGGCTGGCCTGGCAAGCGCTGAAACCTGGCGCGCGCTCGCCGTTCGAGGCGCAGCAATTGCCGGCGGACTCGTCGCGCAAGCTGATCACCATGGGCTTTCTGACCAGCGCATTGAACCCGAAAATTGCGGTGTTCTACCTTTCGGTATTCCCGCAATTCATCACGCCAGAACACGGTTCTGTGTTCACCCAAAGCATCATTCTCGGCCTGACCCAGATCAGCGTGAGTTTCTCTGTCAATTTGCTGATCGCACTGTTCGCGGCGGGCATCGCTTCGTGGTTTGTGCGCAACCCGACATGGCTGGCGCTGCAGCGTTATTTCATGGGCTTCGTTTTGGCTGGTCTGGCCGTGCGCCTGATGTTTGAGCAACGCAGGTCGGCGTGAACATGTGGATCGAACGGTTGGACGCCAGTCATGCCCTGGCTTACCGCGAACTGATGCTCGAAGCGTATGACCGACATCCGCAGGCGTTCACTTCCAGCGTGCGTGAGCGCGCGGTGATGCCGTTGAGCTGGTGGGAAGGGCGCCTGACCAGCAAACTCGATGTGGTGCTTGGCGCGTTTGAAGCCGGCACGTTGGCCGGGATTGTCGGGCTGGCGTTTGAGCCTCGCGAGAAGGCCCGCCATAAGGCCACCCTGTTTGGCATGTACGTATCAGCCGATTTTCGTCAGCACGGTTTGGGGCTCGAACTGGTGCAGGCGGCGATTGCCGAAGCGCAAACCCATCCGGCGTTGAAACTCATCCAATTGACCGTCACGGCTGGCAATGACGCCGCGTTCAACCTCTACCAGCGCTGCGGCTTCATCCAGTTCGGCCTCGAACCGCTGGCAGTGCGGGTGGGCGAAGACTATTTCGACAAGATCCACATGTGGCGTCAGCTCTGATATTGCGCTGATCCCTGTGGGAGCGAGCCTGCTCGCGAAGGCAATCTGACAGTCACTATTTGTGTGTCTGATACATCGCTTTCGCGAGCAGGCTCGCTCCCACAAGTGACTCAGCGAACCGCGCTGACACCATCAAGGGTCGAAAACGACGTGTCTTTCGCCGTCAGCAGAAAATCACGCATGTACGGTGCATCGAGCATGTCGGTGCGAATCGCCGCGTACAAAGTCGCAAACAAGCCTTTCTCCCCCAGCCGCTTACCCTTCACGTAACCGCGCGAACTGTATTCGTGCAGCGCCCAGTGCGGCATCCCGCAAACGCCACGGCCGCTGGCGACCAGTTGCATCATCATCACCGTCAGCTCTGAGGTGCGCACCTGCGCCGGCTCGATGTCGGCTGGTTCCAGGAAGCGCGTGAAGATGTCGAGACGGTCACGCTCCACCGGGTAGGTGATCAATGTTTCAGTCAGCAAGTCTTCGGGAACGATGTACGGTTTGCTTGCCAGTGCATGCTGGTTGGCCACTGCCAGCATCGCTTCGTAGGTGAACAGCGGTACATAGGTAATGCCGGCGATTTCCAGTGGGTCGGAGGTCACCACCAGATCCAGGTCGCCACGGGCCAGGGCCGGCAGCGGTGCAAAAGAGAAGCCCGAAGCGAGGTCGAGTTCAACTTCCGGCCAGGCATCGCGGAACTGGTCGATGGTTGGCATCAGCCACTGGAAACAGCTGTGGCATTCGATGGCCATGTGCAAACGACCGGCGGTGCCACCGGCCAGTCGAGCGATGTCACGCTCGGCGGCGCGCAGCAGTGGCAGTGTCGCGTCGGCCAGTTGCAACAGACGCAGACCGGCGCTGGTGAAACGTACCGGTTTGGTTTTGCGCACGAACAATTGCATGCCCATGCGCTCTTCCAGTTCCTTGAACTGGTGGGACAGCGCCGATTGGGTCAGGTGCAAACGGTCGGCAGCATCCACCAGACTGTCGGCTTCGCGAAGTGCGTGCAGGGTTTTCAGGTGACGTATTTCAAGCACCGATTGGCTCCATGAGTAAAACTTGTGATCAACACGAAAAGGTTGAGTTTGTCTCATGTTGGCTTGGCTGTCGACAATGGCGCCATCATTTACTCAATGGAGCACATTCGACATGGCCGTGGCCCACACCCTTGGTTTTCCGCGCATCGGCGCCGACCGCGAACTGAAAAAAGCCCTCGAAGCCTTCTGGAAAGGCGATCTCGACCAAGCTGCCTTGAACAAGGTCGGCCGTGATCTGCGCGCCACTCACTGGCAATTGCAAAAGGATGCGGGCATCGATTTGCTGCCGGTCGGCGACTTCGCCTGGTATGACCAGGTGCTGACCCACTCGCTGACCTTCGGCGTGATCCCTGAGCGTTTCGCCAGCGTGCGCGACGAGCATGGTCAGCCGAGCCTCGACACCCTGTTAGCCATGGCCCGAGGCGCGACGACCAGCTGCTGCGGCGGCGAGCACGGCCAAACGCAATATGCGCAAGAGCTGACCAAATGGTTCGACACCAACTACCACTATCTGGTCCCGGAGTTCAGCGCTGACCAACAGTTCAAGCTGAGTTGGGAGCAGTTGTTCGACGAAGTCGAAGAAGCCAGGACGCTGGGCCACAACGTCAAACCGGTGATCATCGGCCCGCTGACTTACCTGTGGCTGGGCAAGGCGAAAGGCGAAGATTTCGACAAGCTCGAGCTGCTTGAGCGCTTGCTGCCGGTCTACAACGAAATCCTTGTTCGTCTTGCCGGGCAAGGCGTGGAATGGGTGCAGATCGACGAACCGATCCTCACCCTGGATCTGCCTCAGGCATGGAAAAATGCCTTTGAACGCGCCTATCACATCCTGCAGTACTCGCCGTTGAAAAAACTGGTAGCGACGTATTTCAGTGGTCTTGAAGACAACCTCGGCCTGGCTGTAGGTCTGCCGGTGCAGGGGCTGCATATCGACGCGGTGCGGGCGCCGGAGCAATTGGGGCAGGTGCTTGATCGTCTGCCTGCTTACAAGATTCTCTCGGTCGGTCTGGTCAATGGGCGCAACGTCTGGCGCTGCGAACTGGAGCAGGCGCTGGCGCAATTGCAACCGGCGCAAGAGCGGTTCGGCGACAACCTGTGGGTCAGCAGTTCCTGTTCGTTGCTGCACAGCCCGGTGGATGTCGAGCGTGAAGACAAACTCGATCCGGAACTGAAAAGCTGGCTGGCCTTTGCCGTGCAGAAGTGCGGCGAGATCGCCGTTCTGCGTGATGCGCTGAATGATCCGCAAGCGGCCAACGTACGCACCGCGCTGGAGGCCAGTCGCACCATTGCGCGCAACCGTGCGCACTCGCCACGCATTCATAAAGCCCAGGTGCAGGCCCGCATCAACGCAGTCAATGCCAGTGACAGTCAGCGTCATTCACCGTTTGCCACACGCATCGCCCAACAACAGGCGCGTCTGCAATTGCCGACGTTTCCGACCACAACCATTGGCTCGTTCCCGCAGACCGGTTCCATCCGTCTGGCGCGTCAGGCGTTCAGGCAGGGCAAGCTGTCGGCCAACGATTACTACGACGCCATGCGCAGTGAAATCCGCCACGCCGTACAGGTGCAGGAACGTCTGGGGCTGGACGTGCTGGTGCATGGTGAAGCCGAGCGCAACGACATGGTCGAGTATTTCGCCGAACAGCTCGATGGTTACCTGTTCACCCGGTTCGGCTGGGTGCAAAGCTACGGTTCGCGCTGTGTCAAACCGGCAGTGATTTACGGTGACCTGAGCCGTCCGCAGGCGATGACGGTGGACTGGATCACCTACGCACAGAGCCTGACCGACAAGGTCATGAAAGGCATGCTCACCGGCCCTGTGACCATGCTGATGTGGTCGTTTCCCCGCGAAGACGTCTCGCGCAAAGTCCAGGCGCAACAACTGGCGCTGGCCCTGCGTGACGAAGTGGTGGATCTGGAACGCGCCGGAATCAAGATCGTGCAGATCGACGAAGCCGCGTTCCGCGAAGGCTTGCCGCTGCGCCGCGCGCAATGGCAGGAATACCTGGACTGGGCGGTCGAGGCGTTCCGCCTGACGGCATCCGGTGTCAAGGACGACACTCAGATTCACACCCACATGTGCTACAGCGAATTCAACGACGTGATCAAGGCGATTGCCGACATGGACGCCGACGTCATCACCATTGAAACCTCGCGTTCGGACATGGAGCTGCTCGATGCGTTCGAGGCGTTCGACTACCCGAACGACATCGGCCCCGGCGTCTATGACATCCACTCGCCACGGGTGCCGGACACTGCCGAGATGGTCAAGCTGATGAGCAAAGCGGTCAAACGGATTCCAGCCGGGCGACTGTGGGTCAACCCCGATTGCGGCTTGAAGACTCGGGCATGGCCGGAGACGGAGGCGGCATTGGTCAACATGGTGGCGGCGGCGCGTCAGTTGCGCAGTCAGTTGGCGTAACGCCTGCAAAAAAGCCAGCCTCATGAGTGAGGCTGGCTTTTTTAGTGGTTGATGAGCCAGGGGTTAGATCGCTTCGTTAGCCAGGATCGCCTCGAAGTGCACAAGCACCGCCGACTGCGTGCCAATATCGGCATAGGGCAGGGTGGCGTCGTCCGCGTGGGTCAGGAAGCGGTGGCCAGGCAGTTTCAAATGGGCTTTCTCGAACCCCCTGAACGTTCTGGTCGCGCTGCGATAATGGAAGTGGGCATACCAAAGCAGTTCTGCCGGCGACAGCGTTACATCCCAGATCTCATATTCTTGCAGGTAATCAGTGCGGCCGTGGCGTTTGCCGAGGTTTTTCAGTGGGCTGGTCTTGCGGATATCCACGGCCTTCTGCGTGATCAGGTCTTCGAGCATGCCATCGGTGGGTCTTTGGCTGGTCAGCGATTGGCGGGTACGCAGAGCCCGGCCGGTAAGGGTCAGTTCGCTGGCCTTGTTGCGCAACTGCGCAATGATCGGGTTTTGCGCTGCCAGCGTCTCGATGCGGGCGGCGCGCCGATTGAGCTCGGTCGCTTCGCTGTCCATCATGTGCTGAAGGTCGACCGGCAGCATGTCCTGCTCGGCGTAGGACTCGACCCTGATCTGGTAATCCGTCTGGGCATCCAGGCGCCGTTGCGCATCGACCATTAACGCGGCCAGGCTGATTGACGCGGGGGCCGGTGGCTCTGTGTTTCGCGGGTTCAACAGTCGGTAGCTGCCATCGCTGCCTTGCTCCCAGACTTCCTCGTAGCCGCCGCGCGTGGTCGAAACGTATTGATGTTTGTGCGTTGTCGGTTCCCAGCGCTCGGCACCGTGCAGCAGTTGGTTGTCTGCAGTGGTGAACACGCTTGGTACCGCCTGCCCTGCCGGCACGGGCGCGGGCTCTTCGATGATGCCTTTGCGGGCCCGTTCCGCGAGCCATTCGATCCCGCTCAGCAACGCCGGCACTTCCTCCAGGTGAAAGTGTTGCGGATACGTGGAGGTCCAGATCTTCATCTCGCGAAGGAAGCGGGTGTACAGATCAACGCAGTTCTGCAAAATCTGACTGCGCTGAACCCGGCTCGCATTGCTGTTGCGCAGGTTGTATTGCGTGTACAGGGCCCGATCGACATTGGCACGAAGCTCGTGAGCCTGCGCCATCAGGTAAAACCAGGAAACATCGTCGGTTCGGCCATGTCGCTTGATGATTTCCAGGCGTTGCCCGGTTTTCAGATACAGCAGGTTGGCATAGCTGTGCTTGGTGTTGATGTCTTCGATCAGTGCTGTTCTGGTTTCTTTGTGCGCTTTGACGCGGATGCGTTCATACCAGTAATTGGCATCGGCCTTGAGCTGTTCCATTTGATTGAGCTGACGCAGGTAATCCACACGCAATGAGCGAATGCCTTCGAGCATTTCCAACTGCTGGACGAGCGTATTGCCCGGCAGGTTGTCGAGCGCCTGCATCAGCTCGTCAATCCGGTTGATCACATCGACGCTGCTTTGGGAGAGGTGGTAAGCGCGGCGCCAGTAACGATCGGTCAGCAACGAGGCGCACTTGCTTTGTATTTCGAGCAGGGTTCGTTTTTTGTTGCCCTTGGTCAGGGGCATCAACTCCGCCAGTTTTTCGTATTGTCGGGTAGCCAGCTGGATATCGCCGGCACAGGCGGCTTCGGACGCCGGCAACCTGGCCCGCCTGTCCTGCGGCGAGGCACTGCCATAGCGGTTGATAGCGGCATCGCTCGCCACGCCCCTGGCCTGGAGCTGATCGGCCAGGTTGTCGGCTTCGCGGGTCAAGCGCAGCTGACGAGCCGTGTCACTGGCCACCAACCAGCGAGGCAATCGCTGCCGGATCGCCTGCGGCCAGAATGAATCAGCGGTATCGACCAGATACCCGGCGACATTTCCGCCACCAGGCAACCCGCCGACAGCGGTGCCGTAAACGCCGAACCAGGTATCCCACTGTCCGTTTTCATCCAGAGCAATGGGTTGTTTATAGGTCTTGGTACTTGTGCCGCGTAAACGCCATTCGTCGGCTTTGTGGCTGCGGTGAACTTCGAAGATCCGCCCCTGACTCAGGATGAAGTCGCCGTCGGCATGCCGGTAGATGCCGCGATAGGGCCCATCGGCGGCCGGTTCCTGCCCGGACAGCGAAATCGGCTTTTCGTATTCGTAGCCGGAGAAGCGCGCCGCCAGATTCTGCGCCTGACGTCGGTTGGGCACATGCAATGCGCCGGCACTTCGTGCCAGCGTACGCAGTTGGCGGGCACGGGTCAGCGAGCGGGCCGTTCGGGACACCGCCGAGACCGCCGCTTCGCCCGGCAGCAGGTCCATGGCCGCGTCGATCAGTGACAACAGTACGGACTCAACCTCCGCCAGGCCATCCCCTACATCGCCGCGCAAAAAAGCCGCCACGGCCTGATTGGCGCTGCTCCAGGCATCGTAAAGGGCAAACGCGGTGCCGATGAGGGGCAGTAATCCCAGCGCCATTTTCAAGTAGTTGAAGGCCCTGGGTCCTTTGAGCGCATAGCGCTCCATGTATAGCGCATCGTTGGAGCGCGACGTGCCCCGATGCGCTTCGATCAGCCGTCCCATGTGGACGTTGAGCAGGTGCTGGGTCAATGACGTGGTTGAAGGCCACGGTATGCCGACGCCAATCATGGCGTTATTTTTCTTCTCGATCGCCTGACCGAGGCGCAATGCATGGGCGCGCACATCACCCTGCAGGGCCCGGCCGGACAGATAGCTGATCCATGAGTCTTGCTGGCACAGTCTGAACAGTCCGATGCGGGCATCTTCCAGACTGTCGTAACGACGCAAGACCTGGTCGTCGGGACCGTCCGGCAAATACAGCAAGGTTGTCCCGCTGATCTGCTCCTGGATAAAGGTTACACCGGACAACGTCACGGGACCTTGATTGGGCGTGTCGTTGCCACCGGCTCTGAGGAAGGCCGGCAACAACACAATGCGCCTGGTGCCGTTGTTCCAGGCCTGTGTGGTGTCGGCGGTAATGGCGATGTTGAATATTTGCCACTCGTGGTCGTTGATCCGCTGTTGCAGGCGTGCGCATTCGCCCTGCATCTTGAGCATCAGTTGCCATGGTTCGAGCAGGCATTCGCGGCGATGTTCGCGTACGAATGTGGCTTCGCCGGGCCCGCCCATGAAGGCGTCACGGATCGTTTGCTCGTAGGCTTTGGGCAAGTCCATATCCGGCAGGATCGTGCGCAGGTATTCATGGGTAATGCCGCTTTTCAAGGCTTCTCGTGTGCGGTCATTGGCAGCGGTGACCTCGACCTTCATGAACAGCAGGCGCAAGGACTCCGATCCCAGGCGCATGGAGGGGGTGTTGTCGATGTTCGATTGCGCCAGCTCTTCAAGGGGTATCTTGCTGCGAGTTGCGCTGGGTACCGCAACCAGTTTTTGCGGGGTGGTCATGGTGGAGCCATTGCTCAGTTGCTTTTGCAGCCTGGCTGAATCCGGCAGATCGATCAGCACCGAGAAGGTTCCCTCAACCGAGAAGTCCTCACGCAGGCGTTGGTACAGATGCTGACGGGTGAAGTCATCACGCGGCGGCACGGCCAGCGTCAGCAACGAGTGGCTGCGGTGCATGGCAGTGATGTAGGCCTGTATCTGTGCCTTCAGGTGACTGCGCTCGTCAGTGGACATCTTGCGTTGCCAGGCCGGCAGAAGGGTAGCCAGCGTGCCGCTGCGGTGCTGCTCCAGCAGGTGGGCAAAAGCCAGGTTTCGTGCGGCGTGTAATGGCACCTGCAGCAGGCCCCTGAAGCGTGTACGCAAGGCCTGTAGTTGGCTGCTGCGCTCGGAGGACGCTGTCGACTCGGGATAGCGCACACGGATTTCGCCGGCCTGCACTTCGAACTCACTGGTCAGTTGATCCAACGCGTAGTGCAGTGGGTCACCACTGATTTTTTTCAAGCGCAGAGTCAGCGATGTGGCCGGCTCGGTAATCGCGAACATCTGGCTTTCCAGCGCCCGACGATTGGCAAAGTGCTGCAGTCCTCCACCTGTGCCGGGCCAGTAAAGCAACAGGCTGTGGGGCGACGTCGGGTCGAGCAACGTAGCTGCGCGGGTCATGACAAACGAGCCGTTGAGGGTCTCGTTCATGCTGCCGTCAGCCGGTTCGCCCATTGAAAGCTCCAGGCTGGCCGCCACACAGTCGCTGCGCAGGGCGGTAGCAGGGTCGAGCAGAAGCTTGAGCAGTTGGTGGTCTTCGCTGCTGATCTGTTCAAGCTCCCGTTGCAAGTCGGCTTCGGCTTGCAGACCTGCCTTGTGCGCCTGATGCAAAGCGGTGAACTGACGATTAAACGTCAGCAGGTCAAGAGGCCGTGGGCGCCCCAACAGGGCTATTGCGGCGTTGTCTGCTGCTTGCTCGGCGGTTTCCAGCGTCAGTTGCAACGCCTCGATCGATTGCAGGGCGGCGCTGTCGCCCGATGCACCCAGTCGCGCTTCCAGGGCATCACGCTGGCGATTGAGAGCGGCCTGACGCAGGGCCAAGGGAATGTCGGCATAAAGACTGCCGAACAGCGACTGTTCAGCGTCCTCGACAATGACGGCGTCAGTAACGGCGGGGGAACCGAACACGGCAGCGGTTTGGCGCTGGCGATCTGTGCGGTCGGCGAAATCAAGGGCGTTGCTGGCGTGTTCGGCGAATCCGGACTTGCCCGCGCTACCGTTACGCAGGGCATCGACTCGAGCCTGGCGAAAGTGCGTCAGCAGGTCGCTCATGCCGGTGGACAGTGGCAAGTCTCTACGGGCGTATTCAAAGCTCAGACCGGTTTGCGGCAAACCGCTGGGAATCAGCGACTGAGCGGACATCCACGCCTCAAGGTCGCTGCGTTGGGTAAAACCTTTGAATGCTTCGGGGCGCAGCGGCAGGTACAGCCAGTGCAATGGCGGCTGGTCACCAAAGCTGATGACCCAGGCCGCAGGGAATTTCACTTTGCTGCCGTTGCTCAGCACCAGCGAAACCTGTTCACAGGTGACCGTCGCCTCATGGCTGGTTGCATCCATCAACGCGAACAGCGAAATACGCTGTTCAGCCGTCACACGACGCTGGGCAACGGCGCTCAGGACGGTCGCCTCGAAATGCTGGCGATACAGTTGGTTGGCGCGTTCGCGCCGCGAGACCGGAGTACCGGATGCCCGCGCCTGCCAATATTGATTCCAGTCCTCGTCCAGCGCCTTGACCAGGTCCAGACCCTTGAGCCGTTCAAGCAATTGCAGTGGCGTGAGGGCAAACAGTCGATGGCTGGCGGGCAGGCCGGTCACACGGCATTGCTGGTCAAGCGTGTCCGCCGGTAACGGCTGCTGAAAAGCGAAGGCACAGGCCTGCACAATCGCCATGAAATGTTCGGGACGTTGCGGGGTCGCCGCAAAGAGGAAACCGATATCAGGCTCGCCCAGATCCAGCTTCTGCTCGAGCAACCGAGTGAGGGCCTCTCGAGTGGTCGGCACCCCGGCGACCAGTTCACGCAGTGCCTGGCTACTGTCGCGCCATCGGTTCGCGGCACTCAGCGCCAGCGCGGTGTCAGGATTGCCGGGCAGATGAGCCCAGGACGATGAGGCCGTCGGGCCGGGATCTAAGAGTTCGGACAAAAAACGGTCGGGCATGGCAACGATGGCTCGAGTTGTGAAGCGGCGGATCCGCTTCTTGGCGCCACCATTGAACTGAAAACCCGGCAACCCATGGCGGTACATAGTTATCGCCGCACGACCGCTCGGCACTCTTCATCAAACTGTCATCGAACTGTGGCAGCGCACTTGTACAAACTTCATCAGACTCGCGCTCTACTGGGGTTCTGCGTTTCGGTGTTTTTCATGGCTAAGGGTTTTTTATCGGTCGCGGCTTTGTTGGCCGCGATTTTTTTCGGATCGTCGTCGTGGGCGGCGGCGCGTTGTGATGTGAATGTGCCGACCGAGTATGCCGACCTGGCGCAGGTGAGCCTGGCTTACCAGAGCATCGGTCGTGCGTCGGATCCTGCGTTGTTACTGGTCATGGGCCTGGGTGGGCAGTTGATCCACTGGCCGGACGAAGTGGTGGTCGCGCTATGTCAGCAAGGCTTTCGGGTGATTCGCTATGACAACCGCGATGTCGGCCTGTCAACCTGGCGTCAGGCGCCGGTGGAAGCCAATCTGACGTTCGAAGTGCTGCGCTACAAGCTCGGTCTGCCGGTGGCGGCACCGTACAGCCTGACGGACATGGCCGATGACGCACTGGGTTTGATGGACGCGTTGCACATCGAGCAATTCCACGTCCTGGGCGCGAGCATGGGCGGGATGATCGCCCAACACATGGCGGCCATGGCGCCGCAGCGGGTCGAGAGCCTGACGTTGATCATGACCACCTCTGGCGCCGAAGGTTTGCCGGCACCGAGTGCGGCGCTGGTCCAACTTTTATCGCGACGCGGTGCACCGAATCGTCAGGTGGCACTGGAGCAACAGGCTGATCTGCTGGCGGCACTGGGCAGCCCGGCGGTTACCGATGATCGCCAGGCCTTGCTGCATCAGGCGGCGCTGTCGTATGACCGAGCGTTCAACCCGGAAGGTGTGAAGCGCCAGATCATGGCGATCCTCGCCGAGCCAAGTCGGGTGGCCTTGCTCAACCAATTGCGCGTGCCGACGCTGGTGGTGCATGGCACGGCAGATCCATTGTTGCCGGTGATGCACGGTGTCCATCTGGCGGCGCATATTCGTGGAAGCCAGTTGAAGTTGATTCCTGGCCTGGCGCATCGTTTTCAGGAGGCGTTCAAAGAGCCGTTACTGGCGGCGGTGTTGCCGTATTTGCAGGCGCATCGTGAAGACACTTCGCACTGGGCGCAGATTGAGCCAGCGGTGGGCGGGAATCTGCTGTAACCGACAGTTGGCGGTGTTGGTTATGCCCCTTCGCGAGCAAGCTCGCTCCCACATTTGGAATGCCTAGCCCTGTGGGAGCGAGCCTGCTCGCGAAGGGGCCGCTATGGTCACCAAAAAATCTGACGCAGGTGTATTGTGCAAACTTTCCCGCACGATTTCCCCTGCGAGGTATTTGATGAGTTCCGCTCTGAAAATCGACTTTGTCAGCGACGTGTCCTGCCCTTGGTGCGTCGTCGGTTTGTATGGCTTGCTCGAAGCGTTGGAGATCCTGCGCAACGAAGTGCAGGCCGAGATCCGTTTCCAGCCGTTTGAGCTGAATCCGAAGATGGGCGCCGAAGGGCAGAACATCACCGAGCATATTCAAGAGAAATACGGCTCGACGCCGGAGCAGTCGCAGAAGAATCGCGAAGCCATTCGTGCCCGTGGTGCTGAATTGGGTTTTGCCTTTCGCACCGATGGCAACAGCCGCATCTACAACACCTTTGATGCACACCGCTTGCTGCATTGGGCGGGGCTTGAAGGTGTGCAGCTACCGTTGAAAGAGGCGCTGTTCAAGGCGTATTTCAGTGATGGCGGCAATCCGTCGGATCACCGGCAACTGGTGCAGATTGCGGAAAACGTCGGCCTGGATCGCCAGCGGGCCGAGGCCGTTCTGGCGTCCGACGAGTTTGCCGATGAGGTGCGCGAAGAAGAGCAGCAGTGGCTGCAGCGTGGGGTGAGTTCGGTGCCGACGGTAGTGTTCAACGGGCAGTATGCGGTGACGGGTGGGCAACCGGTGGAAACGTTTGTCGGGGCGATTCGGCAGATTATGGCGGAGTCCAAGGGCGGTACCGTCAACTGAAGAGCAAAAGCCCCTCACCCTAACCCTCTCCCGGAGGGAGAGGGGACTGATTGGGGGATGTTGGAGTGATACGCCGACCTGAGCGTGTTGTACCGAATCCATAATCGACTCGGTTTTTCAGGTCGATGTCAGACGCGAGACACTGCGGTCGGCCCCCTCTCCCTCCGGGAGAGGGCTGGGGTGAGGGTGGCTTTTGACCTTAGCTGTGCAGGCGAACCCAAACAGTCACCAAAACAGTGGCAGCCATCAGCCACGCCACCGCCGCCACCGCCAGCGATGCCTCCAGCCGCATCCGATCGACCATCACATACAACGTCGCCAGATACACAAAGTACGGAATGATCGACCACATCCCGAACACGATCGTGGTCTTCAAATCCTCAATCGAACGCCCCTTGCCGACGATGTAATGCGCAATCAGCGCAAACGTCGGAAACAGCGGCACCAGCCCGGCGATGTAATAGTTTCTGGTTTTCGACAGCGCCGCGATGATCAGTACTACTGCGGCGCCCAACAGGGCTTTGAAAAACAGATCCATCAGTGGCTCAACCCGTACTTTTTCACTTTGTCGAACAGCGTGGTCTTGGCCATACCCAGCTCAAGACTCGCCTGAGTCAGGTTGCCACCGCTGCGTTGCAGGGCATCGCTGAGCAGGTTGCGTTCGAACGCTTCCACCGCTTCGGCAAACGCCAGGCCTTGGCCAGCACTGCTGGCGCCGGACTTTTTGAACGCCGGCAGACCGAGGGCAAAACGTTCGGCAACGTTGCGCAGTTCACGCACGTTGCCCGGCCAGTCGTGGCTCATCAGGTTCGACAGGGTCTGGTTGTCCAGTTCCGGCAGCGCGCGGTCGAAACGCAGGGCCGACTGCTGGGTGAAGTGCTCGAACAGTTGCAAAATGTCTTCACGGCGCTCACGCAGTGGCGGCAATTCCAGCGTCACCACGTTGAGGCGATAGTACAAGTCGCTGCGAAATTCGCCGGCCTTGCTCGCTTCGTCGAGGTCGGACTTGGTCGCCGCGATCACTCGGCAATCCACCGCCACGCTCTGGTTCGAGCCGAGGCGTTCGAGGGTACGTTCCTGCAACACACGCAGCAGTTTGATCTGCAGCGGCAGCGGCATGCTCTCCACTTCATCGAGGAACAATGTGCCGCCATCAGCGTGTTCGATCTTGCCGATCCGGCGTTTACCGGCGCCGGTGAACGCGTTGGCCTCGTGGCCGAAGATCTCGCTTTCGAAGAGGTTTTCCGGCAAGCCGCCGCAGTTCAGCGCGACGAACTGTTTGCTGTGGCGCCGACTGAAGTCGTGCAGGCAACGGGCGACCAATTCTTTACCGGTGCCGGTTTCGCCTTCGATCAACACGTTGGCCGAAGTGTCGGCGACGTTGGCGATCAGTTCGCGCAGATTCTGCATTGCTGGCGAGCGGCCGATGATGCGTCCCTCGAGCGAATCACGTTCGGCCAGTTGCCGACGCAGCGATGACACTTCGCGAGCAAGACTGCGTTGCTCCAGCGCCCGCCGCGCGACGTCGACCAGGCGCTCCGGCGAGAACGGTTTTTCCATGAAGTCGTAGGCGCCTTTCTGCATCGCGCCCACGGCCATGGAAATGTCGCCGTGGCCGGTGATCAACACCACCGGCAGGCTGCGATCGCGCTGCTTGAGGCGGGTCAGCAGTTCCAGGCCATCAATGCCCGGCAAGCGAATGTCGCTGATGACGATGCCGGCAAAGTTGTCGCCGACACGCTCCAGCGCTTCCTCGGCACTGCCGACGCCGACGCAGGGAATATCTTCCAGGGTCAGCGCCTGTTGGCAGCCGAGCAGCACATGGGGGTCGTCTTCGACGATCAGCACACTAAGGTCGTGGTTCATATTGGCTCGGCAGGAGTAGGGCTTACCAACGGTAAACTGAGGACGAAGGTGGTGCCACCGCTGGCCGGGTGTTCGACACCCAGATGCCCGCCGGTGGCGGCCGCGAGGCTGGCGGAAAGGGTCAGGCCCAGGCCCAGGCCTTGTTCGCCGGGCTTGGTGGTGAAGAACGGCTCGAACAGATGCTTGCGCGCTTCGGCGTCGATGCCGTGGCCGTTGTCGCGCACGCGCAGGCGATACTTGGCGTTGAACTCTTCGCCCTCCAGCCACAGTTCGGGCTGTGGTTGCGCCTGCATGGCGTCGAGGGCGTTGCCGATCAGGTTGACCAGAATCTGTTCGAGGCGGGTCTGGTCGATCTGCACTTGTACGTCGACGAACTGGCGATGCACGTCCAGCCCCGAGGTTTCCACCCTCGCGCCGAGCACTTGCAACGCGGCATCGACCGCTTTGCCAAGACTGGCCTGGCCCTGATCGTCCCCACGGCGGGCGAACGAGCGCAGGCTGGCGGTGATCCGGCCCATGCGGTCGATCAGGTCATTGATAGTCTTCAGGTTGGTGCTGGCGACGTCGAGCTGACCGCGTTCGAGGAAGCGTATGGTGTTGCCCGACAGCGTGCGCATCGCGGCCAGCGGCTGGTTCAATTCATGGGCAATGCTGGTCGACATCTGGCCGATGGCGGCGAGTTTGCCAGCCTGGACCAGTTCATCCTGCGCGCGGCGCAAAGTCTCTTCGGCCTGGCGGCGTTCGCGGATCTGGCTTTTCAGTCGCTCGTTGCTGGCGCGCAGGTCGGTGGTGCGTTCGGTAATCCGACGCTCCAGTTGATTGTTGGCTTCCTGCAAGGCTTCGCGGGCGGCAAGCCGAGTGGCGATGACCTTGCGCCGCTCGTTCCAGGCGATCAGCAGGAAGGCCACCAAGGCGAACGCGACGGCAACCAGAATGCCTTGGTTGATCGCTTCGCGGCGCAAGTCCTGTAATGGCGTGAGCAGGGTGAAATTCCACGGCGTGTCGCTCAGCGGTCGGGTCTGCGCCAGATAGCTGATGTCATCCTCGCCGGACTGCACTTCGCTGTTGGCCGGGAAGGTGAGTTTCTCCACGCCTTCGGACAGGGTTTCGCGAGCCAACGGTTGCAGTTCGTTGAGCGGGAACCAGTAGTACTGCAGGCTGCGGGCGAGTTTTTCCTTGGTGGCTTCACTCAAGGGAATCACTGCTTTCAGGCGCCGGGCCGGATCGCTGGAGAGAATGATGATGCCGTTTTCATCGCTGACGAAGGCTTCCAGACGCGCCCGTTGCCAACGTTCTTCCATGGCTTCCAGGCGCACTTTGACCACGGCGACGCCAATGATCTTGCCATGCTCTTCGAGGCCATGAGCGAGGTAGTAACCGGGTTCGCCGTTGGTGCTGCCGATGCCGTAGAAACGCCCGGGTTCGCCGCGTACGGCTTTCTGGAAATAGGCGCGGAAGGACAGGTCTTCACCGAGGTAACTGTCGACATCGCGCCAGTTGCTGGTGGCCATGACGCGGCCGGTGGTGTCCATGACGTAGATGGCCCGACTGCGACTGCGCCGGTTCAGGCCTTCGAGGTAAGCGTTGACCGTTTCCCGGTATTGCGGGGTCGGGTCGGCCAGCAACTGCGACACACTCGTTTCGAGTTCCAGCAGGCTGGGCAGGTAGGTGTATTTGCTGATCTCGCTTTCGACCGCGCGGGCATGCAGTTCCAGCTGACGCTGACCGTTCTCGCCGAGGCTGCGAATGCCGAAATGCTCACTGGTCCAGAAGCCGATAAAACCCAAGCCGATCATCAGGATGATGACCAGCGGCGGCAGGAACAAATGACGAATCAGACGAGGCTTCACGGCAAGTGATGGCGGCGCGGCGCGATAGAGATTGGGGTCGCATTTCATCACAGTTGCCTTGGGTCAACCACCACACTTGTTGCGAGGGCAACGCCGGCCCTTGTGGGAGCGAGCCTGCTCGCGAAAGCGCACTGACATTCAACATCCAGGCTGAATGTAATGGCCTCTTCGCGAGCAGGCTCGCTCCCACAGGGAAGGAGCAATGCCCCGGCGGGTGTGTTGCTTTTAGTGCTGCAGGATTTTCTCGAGGAAGTGCTGCGCGCGTTCCGAGCGAGCACTGATGTCGCCGAAGAATTCCTCTTTCGGGCAGTCTTCGATGATCTTGCCGGCGTCCATGAAGATTACGCGGTCGGCCACTTTGCGGGCGAAGCCCATTTCGTGGGTCACGCACATCATGGTCATGCCTTCGTGGGCCAGTTGCACCATCACGTCGAGCACTTCGTTGACCATTTCCGGGTCGAGCGCCGAGGTCGGTTCGTCGAACAGCATGACGATCGGGTCCATCGCCAGCGCACGGGCAATCGCCACACGCTGTTGCTGACCACCGGAGAGTTGCCCCGGATGCTTGTGAGCGTGCGCCGACAGGCCAACGCGATCGAGCAGTTGCAGACCTTTTTTGGTCGCCTCTTCCTTGCTGCGGCCCAACACCTTGATCTGCGCGATGGTCAGGTTTTCGGTGATGGTCAGGTGCGGGAACAGTTCGAAATGCTGGAACACCATGCCCACGCGCGAACGCAGTTTCGGCAGGTTGGTCTTCGAGTCGGCAATCGAGGTGCCGTCGACGACGATGTCGCCTTTCTGGAACGGCTCCAGCGCGTTGACGCATTTGATCAGGGTCGATTTGCCGGAACCCGACGGGCCGCAGACCACGATCACTTCGCCTTTTTTGACCTCGGTGCTGCAATCAGTCAGCACCTGGAAGTCCCCATACCACTTGTTGATGTTCTTGATAGAGATCATACGGCGAACCTTTTTTGCAGACGCTTGACCAGCAGCGAGGCGGAAAAGCTGATGATGAAGTAGACGACACCGGCGAAGATCAGGAACTCGTTGGACCGGCCAATGATGTCGCCGCTGGAGCGGGCGGAGTTGAGGAAGTCCACCAGGCCCACGGTGTAAACCAGCGAGGTGTCCTGGAACAGAATGATCGACTGTTGCAGCAGCAACGGCGTCATCTTGCGGAACGCCTGGGGCAGGATGATCAGGCGCATGGTCTGGCCATAGGTCATGCCCATCGCTTGCGCGGCAGCCATCTGGCCTTTGGGGATCGACTGCACACCGGCGCGGACGATTTCGCAGAAGTACGCGGCTTCGAACATCATGAACGCCACGACGCAGGAGGTGAACGCACCGATCGGCGTGTCTTCGCCGGTGATCCAGCGCAGCACGAACGGCACCGCCAGATAGAACCAGGTGATCACCAGCAGCAGCGGGATCGAACGGAAGTAGTTCACATAAGCGCCGGCCACCCGCGACAGCAGTTTGCTCGACGACAGGCGCATCAGCGCAAGGATGGTACCGAGCACGATGCCGCCGACCACGCCCATGACCATCAACTGCAAGGTCATGACCATGCCGTTCCACAGGCCCGGAATGGCGGGGATGATGCCGCTGAAATCGAAGTCCATTATTTACCCCCCACGGAGATCAGGCCGGGCACTGCGACTTTCTTCTCGACCATGCGCATCAGCAGCATCAGGCTCATGTTCAGGGTGAAGTAGATCAGCGTGGCCAGGGTGAACGCTTCAAACAGGTTGGCCGAGAATTCAGCGGTCTGTTTGGTTTGCGCCAGCAGTTCCATCAGGCCGATCAGGGACGCCACGGAGGAGTTCTTGAAGACGTTGAGGAATTCCGAGGTGAGCGGCGGAATGATGATCCGGTAGGCCTGGGGCAGCAGCACGTTCCAGTAGATCTGCGGCAACTTGAAGCCCATGGCGCGGGCGGCGGCTTCCTGGCCGCGTGGCAGCGCCTGGATGCCGGTACGCACTTGTTCGCAGACACGGGCAGCGGTGAACAGGCCCAGGCAGACGACAACGCTCAGGTAAGCCGAGGTGGTTGGGTTAAGGTCCTGTTTGTACCAGTCCTGCAGGTTCTGCGGCAGCAGGTCGGGTACCAGGAAGTACCAGATGAACAGCTGAACCAGCAGCGGCACGTTACGGAACAGCTCGACGTAGCAGGTGGCGATGCCCGATACGATGCGGTTTGGCACCGTGCGCATGACCCCCAGAATGGAGCCCAGCAGCAAGGCGATGATCCATGCCACGATGGCAATGGCAATGGTCCAGCCCAAACCGGAGACGTACCAGTCGAGATAAGTCTCGCTGCCGACGCCGGTGGACTTGAAGAACACGCCCCAGTCCCAGTTGTAATTCATTAGGGTCTCCCCTCGAAATCGATCGATGTACAAGCACCCGCGTGGGGAAGATCCTTTCCCGCCTGACGTTGAACGCCAGGCACACGCGATCGGCTCGAAAACCGCCAGGTCGAGTGTTCCACTGTATAGCCAGCAGGTAGTAACAGACGCCTGAGGGAGGGTGGCTCCCTCAGGAGATAAGGTTAGTCAGTAATCAGATTTTTACGTCAGGCGCCGGCTTGTCGCTCGGGTTGGCGATCAGTCCTTTTACCTTGTCGCTCATCGGGAAGTTCAGGTTCAGGCCTTTTGGTGGAATCGGGCTCTCGAACCACTTGCTGTAGATCTTGTTGATCTCGCCAGACTTGTACAGGCCAACGATGGCGGCATCGACCGCCTTCTTGAAGGCCGGGTCGTCTTTGCGAACCATGCACGCATAGGCTTCGAAGGACTGCGGAGTACCGGTGATGATCCAGTCAGCCGGTTTCTTCGCCTTGGCTTCTTCGCCGGCCAGCAGGGCGTCGTCCATCATGAAGGCAACGGCGCGGCCGCTTTCCAGCATGTTGAAGGATTCGCCGTGGTCTTTGGCGGAGATGATGTTCATGCCCATCTGCTTGTCGGCGTTCATCGCTTTGATGATGCGCTCGGACGTGGTGCCGGCGGTGGTCACGACGTTTTTGCCTTTGAGGTCGGCAAAGTCAGCGTAGGACGGCTTGCCATCCTTGTCTTTCTTGACCAGCAGACGGGTGCCGATTTCGAAGATGTTGACGGTGAAGTCGACTTGTTGAGCGCGTTCGGCGTTGTTGGTGGTGGAGCCGCACTCGATATCCGCGGTGCCGTTCTGGATCAGCGGGATACGGGTTTGCGAGGTGACCAGGTTGTATTTGACCTGCAGGTCTGGCTTGTTCAGGTCTTTTTTCAGGGCTTCAACGATGGCCACTTGAATGTCGTGGGAGTAGCCCACTGGTTTGCCGGAAGCATCGGCAATGTAGGAAAACGGAATGGAGCTGTCGCGGTGAGCGAGTGTGATGGTGCCCGAATCGTTGATTTTCTTCAGGGTGCCGGTGAGTTCGGCGGCGAAAACTGGCGTGCTGATCAGAGCGGCCGCAATGGCTGCGCCCAGGATATGGGGAACGATGCGCATCAAATTTTCCTCGAATTGTTTTTTTTATGGAGCCAGTTCGTCGGCCCTTTTGTGCTTCGAATGCCTGACGGCTCCTGAAGTGTTGGCACAACAGGCATTCGTCGAGAGAGTGTAGAGCATGAGTCGTGCCAGACCAGTCGCTGATAGCTAACCTGATGATTTATAACGTTATTAAAGTTTTGTGGCGGTATTTTTCACCTTGGCTGATCCGGTTAACCGAATCGACCGTGAAGTCGCGTTCGGAAAACCGAACGAGACACTTCAGCGCCACACCGGCAGACAATCAAACACGAACAACAAATGGGATACCGCGCAGATCACTCCGAAAAACAGCACCAGCGCGATCATCGGCGTGCCGCCCCACACGCGATAGCGCGGGCTGCCGAAGCGTTTGCGCGAAGCCCGCGCCAGCAGCGCCGGGGTGATCACCGCCCACAACGTTGCCGCCAGACCGGCAAAGCCGATGGCATGCAGAAAGCCTTCCGGCCAGAGCAAGCCGCAAAGCATCGGCGGCACGAAGGTCACGGCGGCGGTCTGCAAGCGACCGAGGGGACTGTCATCGAAACCCAGCACATCGGCCAGGTAATCGAACAAACCCAGGGTCACCCCGAGAAATGAACAGGCCACGGCGAAGTTGGAGAAAAACGTCAGCAGCAGATCGACGTTGGCGCTGTTGAGCCGTGCCCCCAGGGCGCTGATCAGCACATCGATGTTACCGCCGCGCTGGGCGATGTCCTTGAACGTGTCGCGGGGAATGTTGCCCATGCTGCAGAGCATCCACACCAGATACAGCGCCAGTGCGATCAAGGTGCCGCCAACCAGACAGGCGCGAATTCGCTGCGGGTCCTTGCCGTAATGCTTCATCAGGCTCGGCACGTTGCCGTGAAAACCGAACGAAGTCAGGCAGAAGGGCAGGGTCACCAACAGATAGGGCCAGTAATGACTGTCGCCGCCGTTCAGATCAAGCAGCGTGGTGCTTTGCACATGGCCGAGCAAACCGCCGAAGGTCAAAAAGAATGCGAGGATTTTTGCCCCGAACACCAGCGTGGTCATGCGACTCACCGCCGTGGTGCTCAACCAGACAATGAACGCCACCAGCAGCGTGAACCCGAAACCGCCGGCGCGCGATGACCACTCCAGCCCGAAGGATTGCGCGGTGTGATGAATCACTGAGCCGCTGGCGGAAATGTAGGCGTACGTCAGGGTGTAGAGGACAAACACAATGCTCAAACCGTTCAAACGGCTCCAGCCACGGCCGAGCAGATCGCGGGTGATCGTGGAGAAACTCGCGCCTTCGCGGTAGTTGAGATTGGCCTCGAGGATCATCAAGCCTGAGTGCAAGGTGCAGAACCAGGCAAACAGCAGCACGGCGACGGAGCCGTAGAACCATAGTCCGGACATGATCACTGGCAGCGAGAACATGCCGGCACCGACGATGGTGCCGCCGATGATCATGGCGCCGCCGAGAATCGACGGCGAGCGTTCGACAGCGGGAATGGAGGATATTGAGGTGACGCGCATGGCAAGGCCTGCAATCTGAATTGTTATAGGTGCATCGACGCAGAGCCCTTGTGGGAGCGAGCCCGCTCGCGATAGCGGTCTGGCAGACGAAGTTGATGTCGACTGACACGACGCCTTCGCGAGCAGGCTCGCTCCCACAGGGATCGTGGTTCAGGCGATGTTGAGCAAACGAGCTAACCGTTGAACATTCGCCAGCAAAAAGCCGTCCTGCCCCGGCAACGCATCGAACGACAAACCCACTGGCAACTCACCCGCCGCCGCGACCGGAACGCTGATACTCGGCGCCGCCAGGTTGCTCGCCGGGTCGGTGTTGCGCACGAAGGTTTCGAAGTTGCTCTCATCCGCGCAAGCGCTGAGCAGTGGCGCGCTGCAAGTGACGGTCGGGTAAGCCAGCAGATCCAGTTGATGGCGGCTGAAGAGGGCGCGGTATTCCTTCTCCAGACGCAGTTTGCTCATCAATGCCTGCACGTAGTCGGTGTAGGAAATCGCCGGGCTTTCCAGTTGCGCGGTGAGGATTCTCTTGATCGCCGGGTCGCGAATCTGCGCGAGGATGTCGAGGAACTGTTCGCCGCGTCCTGCTTTCATCAGGAAGCGTGGAAAGTCGATGAAGAACTCGTAGATCGGCAGCGGAAACTGAATGCTCTCGTTGATCTCGCCAATCATTGCATCGTCGACCGGCACGATGATCACACCGCGATCGGCCAAGGTATCAATGGCCGCGTGGCAATCACGCTGCACATTGTCGGCGAGCTCGGCCCAGAGAAAACGCTCGGGAATGCCAATGCGCAACGGCCGGGTTTCAGGCTGATGCAGGCTGCCGGTCAGTTGCGCGTGAACGAACTGACAATCTTCCACGGTGCGGGTCAGCAGGCCCGGAGTGTCTTTGGTTTGCGACACCGGGACGATGCCGTCGACCGGATACACGCCGGTGGTGGGTCGAAACCCGACGATGCCGCAGAACGCCGCCGGTATCCGCACCGAACCGCCGGTGTCGGTGCCGACTGCGCACGCCACCAGTCCGGCAGCGACAGCCGCGGCACAACCACCGCTGCTGCCGCCGGCACTGTAGCGTTCGTTGACGGGGTTGAGCACGGCACCATGAGAATGGTTGGCCGAGGTCACGCCGAACGACAATTCGTGCATGTTGTTCTTGCCGACAATCTGCGCGCCCAATTGCCGAAAGCGCTCGACGATGCCGGCATCGACCTGCGGCACATAGTCGGCCAGCCCGGGTGTTCCGGCGGTGGTGGGCATGCCGCTGACGTTGATGTTGTCCTTGAACGACACTGGCAGGCCATACAGCGCGTTCTCGCGTTCGGCGGCATTTGCCTTGAACGCTGACGGGTCGAAGGTGATGAAACTGTTCAGGTGCTGCATCTGCCCGTGGCGCTCGCGCAGGGCGCGCTGCCAGGTGTCCGGGCAGTGTTGGCCACTGCGAAAGCCATTGACGAGCTGTTCAATAGAAAGCTGGCTGTACATGGATGATTCTCGGCGTAAAAAGGGACTGGGTCAGCAGTAGCGGTACTGCGAGTGCAAGTCGTCGAGCGGGTTACCGGCAATCAAATCGCCGCCCAGGCTGCTGATCACCGCGCACGCGCCATTCAGCGCGGTTTGAATCGCGCCCTCGGCCCAGCCACCGGTGAACGAGGCGCCGCAACCGGCCAGGTACAAACCGGTGTCCTGTTGCGGATCGAGTGCGGTGCGGAACTGATAGAACAGGCGCTCGGAATAAATATCGTCGCCGGGGAAATTCAGCTTGAAAGCGCCCAACGCGTGCTTGTCGGTCAGCCAGTCGTATTCCAGAACGTAACGCTGGTAGTCACCGTCCAGCGGCAGCAGATGGCTGGCAAATTCCGGCGCGCTCATCGCCAATTCATCGACCAGCCGCAGGCAGCGTTGCACCTTGTCGGTCATCGAGACCATCTTGTGCGAGTCGTCTTCCCAGGTGTAACTGATCAGCACCACGCCCCAGGAATCCGCATCGTGCGGCGCGTAGTCGAGGCAATACACACCCTTGACCAGGGTGTCGGTCTGGATGTTTTGCGCCAGGCCATGTTTGAGCCAGAACTTGTCCTTGGTCAGGATGAACAGCTTGGATGAGCCGACCATGTGCGTTTCGTTGATCGCCCGCGCGACGTCGCGATTGACGAAGGCCTGGTTCTGCGTGAGCTTGAGGTTCACTTGCAGGGCGCGGGTCGTGGTGGTGGTGATCACCCGGTCGCAGGCGTAGGTTTCGCCATTGCTGCCGGCCAGCAGAATCTCGCCGTGCGCACCTTTGTTGATCGACTCGATGCGCGTGCGGCAAATCATGTCGCGCACCTGAATACCGTTGAATTCGCTGTCGGCAATCCGCTCGGCCAGCGAAGAAATGCCGTTGGGCACCAGACGCTGATTGACCTCCAGCGCATTCACCACCAGCCGCAGGATCTCGGTGAACGAGGCGCGGTACACCGACTGGAAACCGCCCGAGCCAATGCCCAGCGAGCCGAACAGGTGGAAGTCTTCGGGCTTGCGCCACGGTTTGCCGCCGGGCGGCTTTTTGCCGGTGAAGATACGCACCATCGCCGAGTAAAACGAGCTGTCGCCGAAGCAGTCCAGATAGCGTTGCCACTCGGGCTGCACTTCGCAGTAATTGTGCTGCTTGAGCAATTCGGTGATCAGCAGCGGTGGCGCCAGACACGTGCCGTCATCGAGGGTGACGCCCTCGCTGAGAAACGCGATCCAGCCCTGGTGCACGGTGCTGAACAGCGCTGGCGGCGGTTGCATGGCTGCCCAGTGATGGGCTTCGCCGCGGTAGTGAATTTCAGTGTCGACGACGCCCGGGTCGGGAAACGCTTCGGTGGTCTGGATGCCGAAACGATTGAGGTAGTGAAACAGCCCGACTTCACTCGGCGGAAAGCGCATGGCGCCCATTTCGGCGATGAATTGCGGCTGCTCTTCGTCAAAACATTGGGTCAGCAGACGCCCGCCAACATGCTCAGGTTCGGCTTCAAACAACGTCACGCGACGCGCACCGGCGCGCAGCAATTCGTAAGCGGCGACCAGACCGCTGAGGCCGGCGCCAACGATGCCGATGTGTTTCTCGGCAGTTTCCGCCGGCAGGTAACCGATGGCCTCATCGGCACTGCGCAGGAACTGGCCATAGTCATACAGCAGATCGACGTAGGGAAAAGACAGGCACGCGGACGCCTGGCTGGAATCATGGGGAATAGACTTCACAGGGGATTTCTCGGTCGATCAGATAATGAGCTGCAGGCTTTCAAGGGCGCGTGCGGGGTTGAGCAACAGGATCTTCTTGCCGTGGATTTTCCACGTGCCATCGATGTTGATCAGTTGATGTTCGACGGTCACCGGGTAGTGCCATTCGTTGTCGCCGCGGGCTTCGCAATAGAGCATGTTGGAGCTGGCGAAAGCGCTGAATGAGGCTGCGTCGAGGGTGATCCGCGGGCGCTGGGCGATGTGCAGGCTGCGACTCTTGGGCTGCTGGGAAAAGTTGCGCGCATTGGACAGCCGGTTGATCCGCAGCGTGGTCAGAAAACGGTCCTCATACACCAGCGACGATTCGTGCAACGGGCTGACCTGCTCACGGGTCATGGGAATCCAGTAGTGGTAGTCATCGCTGAGCAGTTGTTGCCAGGCGTCGAAATCCTGCTGGTCGAGCAAGTGCAGTTCGGTTTCGATCAGTTGCTCGATGGCGTGGTGATTAGATTGATCGTGTTGCATGGTCGTCCCGCATCAAGTGCTGCCAACTGTTATAGAAATTACGCATGGCCATTTCGCTGGTGCCGGACACCACTTGGGTCTGCGCATAGGATTCGTTCGGGCTGAACAGGCGGGCGACGTTGACCCATTCGTTGGCGTCGCTGCCCAGGCCTTCCATGGCCCGTTCGTACATTTCCACATCGTCGTGGGCGACCATCGAGCACGGCGAGTTGATCAGGTTGTTGTACTGCACGGTTCTTTCCAGCAACTGCACGGGCGCACCTTGCAGTTCGAAGATCCACGACTCGACGATGGTTTCGCGGGCGCTGACCGGTTTGATCACGCGCAAGGTCTGGATCGGTCCCTTGACCATCAGGTTGGGGAAATACACGGTGTTGTGGCGGGTGTCATCGAGGATTGCTTGGGCCTGCTCTTCACCGTAGCTTTCGACCATCTGTTCCCAGTAGCCGGGGATGTCGGTGTACGCCTTGTGGATCGAATTACTGACCCCGGTGTGCCCGTGGCCGTTGGCCCAGACGCGAATGCCCATGCCGGCGAAAAACTCGTAGGAGGCCATGAACGGCGAGAACAGTTCGACCGCCATCGGTGGCTTGCCCTGAGCGCCGGTTTCCTGCCACAGGCGTATGGCTTCGCCGGCCGAAGATTCGTGGGCGATCATCGGGTGGCAGGTGTCGGTCTGGTTGTCGACGACCATTTTCCAGTTGCAGCGATGGCGGTGCAGCAATGGCTGGCCGATCACTTTCAGCTGACCAAGCGGCGAGCGCATGACCATATTGTCCAGCGTCGACAGCGACTCGCCGAAAAACGCCTCGAAGCCGATGCCTTGTTCCGTCAAACGGACAAAGACGAAGCCGCGATAGTTGTGCACCGCGTTCACCGGGCGCATGCCTTTGTGCGCAGAACAACTGCTGAGGTCGCAGTCGTCGTATTCCTTTTTCAGCGGAATGCTCAGCAGCTCGCCGTCAGTCTTGAACGTCCAGGCGTGGTACGGGCAGCGCATGAAGCGGCCGACATTGCCGCGTGCTTCGGCCAGCACTTTCACGCCTTTGTGCGGGCAGCGATTGTGCAGCACGACGATGGCGCCGTTCTTCTGCCGCACCATCGCCAGCGGCTGTTGCGCGAGGGTGGTGGTGAAGTAATCGCCGGTCTCGGGGATCAGGCTGTCGTGACCCAGGTAGCACCAGCTCGCGGCAAACACGCGCTGCTGTTCCTGTTCGAAAAGCGCCTGATCAAGGAACAGAGATTTATGCACTTCTCTGCCATTGAAATAGTTGTCCAACGGGGTGTCCTCTCTCAGATTGCCAGTTTCAGGCGCGGGCTTTTGGCGCGGGAGACGCAGGGATAGATCCGTGCGCTACAGGCAGCTTCTTGTTCGCTCATGATGAAATCACGGTGGTCGACTTCACCTTCCAGTACGTCCAGCGCACAGACTCCGCATTCACCACGACGGCAGTCGTACAGCGGATCGAGTCCGGCCGCCTCCAAGGCTTCGAGCAGCGACTGTTGCGGGCCGACATTGACGCTGACGCCGGAGTCGGCCGCCTCGATGACAAAGCCTTGCGCGGCGTCATCGCGGGCAACGTTGAACACTTCCAGATGGATCTGCTCCCGCGCCAGGCCAACGCTTTCGGCGTGGCTGAGCACGGCGCTGAGCATCGCCGCCGGGCCGCAGACATACAGACGGTCATCGGCGCTCAGGTCGGCAAGGAGCTGACTGATCGCCGGACGGCTGCCGGAAAAGTGCAGCTGCATGCGTTCCTGCAGCTGCGCTTGCAGGTCCTGGGCGTAGGCCGCGTCGACGTCACTTTTGGCGAAGTAGTGAAGCTGCGGCATTCGCTCAAGCGATTGCAGATGGCGCAGGATGCCGGTCAGCGGCGTGATCCCGATGCCGCCGGCAATCGCGATATCGCGGCCGCTGCTGACGTCGAGCGGGTAGTTGAACGTGTTGAACGGGCCTTCGAGTTCCACCCAGTCATTGACGGCCAGTGCGTTGACGTAGCGGCCGCTGACGGAATTCGGCGAGAGGCGGATGGCGAAGGTGAAGCAACCTTCGGCCACCTCGTCCACATGAACTGTCGAATAATGACGGCACTCGTCCAGCCCCGGGATCAGCCATTTGAAATGCGCACCCGCGTGGGTCATGTCCGCCAGGGTGGCCGGACCGCTGACGGTAACTTCCTTGATCGACGCCGAGAGCATCCGGCATTGAGTGACGGTGAATTTCATGCAGGCTGTTCCTGACTGATCGGCGTTTCGTGCAGGTACAACCATTGGACGTCATGGTGCTGGACGCGAAGGATCGCGACCGAGATGCGCGACGTTTCTATCTGGTTCAGGCGGTGGCTTTCCTTGTAGCGCAGGGCCACGGTCGAGCCTTCGTGCCAGACCGTTTGCAGGTCGCTGATCAGAATCTCCAGACCTTTGCGGGCACCGACGGCACCGCTGAACAGTTGCTCGACTTGCGCCCGGCCGATCACGGCGGCCGACGTGGTGACCATGCTGAAGTGTTCGGCGAACACCGCCATCAGCGGCGCGATGGCCTCTGCGCCAGCACCGTCGGCATCGGTGAAGACGCGGTGAATCAGATCGTGCACGTGGTGAATACTGTGTTGCGCTCGTTCAACCAGGTTGTTGTTCATGGCATTCCTTTGGAGGGTTCAATTGACTCATCTGAAACAGCGGGAACAGCCCGACCAGTGCCGCAATCGCGAACGTCGCGTGGTAAGCCTGTGTGGTGTCGAACTGCTTGAGCAGCACATTGAAGATCATCAGAAACAACGCAGCACCGAGGCTGAAAGACATCTGCCGATTGATGTTCCAGATCACGCTGGCCTTGTGCGTATCGCCGCCGGCGAAATCCATCAACGAGGTGGTCTGTGCGGTGTTGGCGCCGATGCCACCGCCGATGCCCATCAGGCTGTAAGCGATGACGATCACCCACAGGTCCGTCGGCGCGTTGACCAGCATCAGCGTGGCGATGCCGGCGCTGTGCAGCAGCATGCCGAGGGTGAACAGACGTTTCGCGCCGACGCGGTTGTAGACCCGGCCGCAAATCGTCATCGCAACGAACGCGCCGATGGCGTAGAGGATCATGAACATCCCGGTCAGCCGGGCGCTGAAGTGCAGGGTGTTCTGCAGGAAGAAAATGCTCATCAGGTTGACCCCGGTGAACACGCCGGGAATCGCGTAATAGATCAAGATTGAGGTGCTGAGTTTTTTGCTTTTGAGCAGGCTCAATTCGATGATCGCGTTGCTGCAGCGGCGGTAGTGCCGCAGGTACAGCACGATGAACAGCAAGCCCGCCGCGACACAGCTCAACGCGGCCAGCGCCGGGTAGTCGCCGCCGTACAGCGACATGCCCATCAGCAGGCTGGCGAGTGCGGCACTGACCAACAGCAGGCCTTTGATGTCCGGACGTGGCAGGTCCGCTGGTTTGCTTTCCTTGATCCACAACCACGACAGTCCGGCGGCGATCAGCGAGAACGGAATGTTGCTGTAGAACACCCAACGCCAGGAGCTGCTGTCGACGATGATGCCGCCGACCGTTGGCGAAATGGCCGGGGCAATCAGCGCGACGGCCATCACCAGTGTGGAGATCTTCGCCCGCTGCTCGCCCTGAAACAGATTGAAGGTCAGCGCCTGACCGACCGGAATCAGCAAGCCACCACCGACGCCCTGCACGAACCGCCAGATCACCAGTTCATGGAAACTGTCGGCCATGCCGCACATCCACACAGAGCCGGTGAACACCAGCATCGAAGCGGTGAGAATCTCGCGACTGCCAAAACGCCCGGCCAGCCAGGTGCTGACCGGAATAATCAGGGTCAGGCCAAGAATATAAGCATTGGCGACCCACGCCACTGATGAAGTACTGACCTGTAAAGTTGCCGATATACTCGGCAAAGCCACAGCCGACATGAATATGTTTATACAGTCAATAAAAAAGCCGATCAAAAAGATCAGCGCAATCTTGTAGCGATAGTTCATGTTGTATCCCCTTTGCCGCGCAGCATAGGGGCGATGGACTTGAAGTGTCGATACGACTATGCTTAAAACAATGTTTGACAGGATTTAACAGTGAGCCATAGCGCCATGCATTCTCATCTTAATCGGGTTCAGACGTTCCTTGCGGTGGTGGATTTTGGTTCTTACACCAAAGCCGCGAATTATCTGAGTATCAGCAAAGCCATGGCCAGCCTGCATGTCAAGGCGCTGGAAGAGGTTTTGTCGGCGACGCTGTTGATCCGCAATACCCGCAATATATCGCTGACCGAAATAGGTCAGGAGTTTTATGAGGAGTTCAAGGGTATTGTCGCGGACATCGACAATGCGTTTGATAATGTTCTGAAAGGTAATAATCGGGTATCCGGAAAGTTGCGGATTAGTTCAACCAGTGAATACGGTGAAAAGTATATTCTGCCGTTGATCCCACTGTTCTCCGAGCGTTATCCGGAAATTCGCCTGTGCTACAACTTCAACTCTTCGTTGAATGATCTGGTGGCGGAAAAGCTTGATCTGGTGATTCGTCTGGGCAACTTGGCGGATTCGGCATTCAAGAGCCGCAAGTTGGCTGATTATGAAATTGTGCTGGTCGCCACCGAGCAATTTCTCGCCCGACACCCTGTGGGTCAACCGCAGGATTTGAACAACGTGCCGTGGATTGCCAACAGCAATTTGCAGGCGCCGACCCAGTGGACATTGCGTCATGGGTCAGGGCAGGGCGTCGAGGTTGGCGGTACCAGCCACTTCGAATCGAACTCGTCGACGGCCATTCGCTCGATGACGTTGTCGTCGCTGGGCGTATCGGTTCTGCCGGCGTGGGTGGTGGCAGATGACATTGCCGCCGGACGTCTGGTGCGCTTGTTGCCGGAGTATTCGCTGCCTTCGCAGTCAATCAATGTGGTATTTCCCAACACCCCGCATCTGCCGCACAAGTCGCGGGCGTTCATTGATTTTCTGTTGTTGCATTTGGCGCAGTGATGCCGGCTCCAAAGCCCTCACCCTAGCCCTCTCCCAGAGGGAGAGGGGACTGATCGTGTTGTCCTTGCGAGTGATGCCGACCTGAAATATCGAGTCGAACTCAGGATTGAAAAAGCCCTCGATCGGCTCCTTTTTCCCAGCGCGGTATTTGAGCGAGCCCCGATCTGCTCCCTTTCCCCCTCGCCCCCCTTGGGGGGAGAGGGCTGGGGTGAGGGGGGCTGGATCTCATGGCACAACAAAAAGCCCCTGAATCTCACAATTCAGGGGCTTTCGTTTAAGCGTTGATCAGGCCGCTTCGATCTTGCGGTTCTGTTCAACCTTGCCCAGATAAGCCGCCAGTTTTTCCTGCTCGACCGGGGTGGTGAACAAGCCCAGTTTGCTGCGGCGCCACAGAATGTCGTGGGCAGTGGTTGCCCACTCTTCGCTGCACAGGTAGTCGACTTCACGGGTGTAGAGCCCGCCGCCGAGGTGTTCGCCCATGTCGGCCAGGGTTTCCACGCCTTCAAGCATGCGCCAGGTGCGGCTGCCGTAGGTGGTGGACCAGCGACGAGCGATCTCGGTCGGCACGAAGTCGAACTTGTCGCGAATCTGCGCGCACAGAGCCTGCGGGGTGGTCATGTCTTCGCCACCGGGCAGGGTGGCGGTGGCCGTCCAGCTCGGGCGCATCTGGGTGAAAAATGGCAGCAACTGCGCCATCGCCGACTCAGCGAGTTTGCGGTAGGTGGTCAGCTTGCCGCCAAACACTGACAGCAGCGGCGCTTCTTCGCCGCCGGCCGACAACGCCAGGGTGTAATCGCGGGTCACGGCCGACGGGTTGTCGGATTCGTCGTTGCACAGTGGACGTACGCCCGAGTAGCTGTGCTGGATGTCGTCGCGGCTGAGCTGCTGCTTGAAATGCGCATTGACCACTTTCAGCAGGTAATCGGTTTCGGCGTCGGTGATTGCCACTTTCGCCGGATCGCCAGTGTATTCACGGTCGGTGGTGCCGATCAGGGTGAAGTGGTTGTTCAGGTACGGAATGGTGAAAACGATGCGCTGATCTTCGTTTTGCAGAATGTGCGCGTGATCGCCTTCATAGAGCTTCGGCACGATGATGTGGCTGCCCTGAATCAGGCGGATGCCGTACGGCGATTCCATCTTCAGATCGTCACGAATGAATTTGGCAACCCATGGGCCAGCGGCGTTCACCAGCGCTTTGGCAGTGATCGAAAACAGGCTGCCGTCGGCACGTTCCAGGTTCAGGTGCCACAAGCCTTTGGCGCGGCGGGCGCTGACGCAACGGGTCTGGGTGTGCACGTGGGCGCCTTTTTCGCGGGCGGCCATGGCGTTGAGCACCACGAGGCGGGCGTCGTCGACCCAGCAGTCGGAGTATTCGAAGCCTTTCTTGATTTCGCTTTTCAGCGCGCTGTCGGCACCGAACTTCAGGCTTTTCGAGCCTGGCAGTTTTTCGCGCTTGCCGAGGTTGTCGTAGAGGAACAGGCCAGCGCGGATCATCCACGCCGGGCGCAGGTGCGGACGGTGCGGCAGCACGAAGCGCATCGGTTTGACGATGTGCGGCGCCTTGGCCAGCAGCACTTCGCGTTCGGCCAGCGCTTCACGCACCAGACGGAATTCGTAATGTTCGAGGTAGCGCAGGCCACCGTGGATCAGCTTGCTGCTGGCCGACGAGGTGTGGCTGGCCAGATCGTCCTTTTCGCAAAGGAACACCGAAAGCCCGCGACCGGCGGCATCCGCTGCGATCCCCACGCCATTGATCCCGCCGCCGATAACGGCGATGTCGTAGATCTCGGAGAGTGGGGGCGTACGCAAGGTAGAGGTGGACATCGGCTGGCCTCGGGTTCTTTTGATTTTCTATATTGGAAATCGAACATGAATGTTCATTTGCGAAAATGGTAGCCCATAAAGACGCGCGCAGCCAGTCACGTTCGATTGAAAAAACTCATCGAAGGGCAGAGAAAGGAAAATTTTCGAACATTAAAAGCAAAAGATCGCAGCCTTCGGCAGCTCCTACAGGTCAGATGAACCCATGTAGGAGCTGCCGAAGGCTGCGATCTTTTGATGTTTGGGGGGTTAAACGACTTCCAGGCGAATCTTGTGCTGACTCAACAACTGCGCCAGCGCCGGCACCGGCTGCTGATCGGTCACCAGGCAATCAATCAGACTGATCGGCCCCAACCGAATCATGGCGTTACGCCCGAACTTGCTCGAGTCCGCCGCCAGAATCACTTGCCGCGCATTGGCAATGATCGCCTGCGAAACCCGCACTTCCTGATAATCAAAATCCAGCAAACTGCCGTCTTCATCGATGCCGCTGATCCCGACGAGGGCGAAATCAACCTTGAACTGATTAATGAAATCCACACTCGCCTGACCGACCACACCGCCATCACGACGGACATTGCCGCCGGTCAGCAACACATCGAAATCATCCTTGGCACTGAGCATCGACGCTACGTGCAGGTTGTTGGTGATGATTTTCAGGTGATTGTGATTGAGCAGGGCGCGGGCAATCGATTCGGTGGTCGTGCCGATATTGATGAACAGCGAGGCGTGATCGGGGATCTGTGCGGCGATGGCTTCACCGATGCGTTGTTTTTCATCGCGCATCTGATCGGCGCGCATCGCATAGGCAGTGTTTTCGACGCTGGAATCATAGGCAGCACCGCCATGGTAGCGACGCAGCAGATTGGCTTCCGCGAGCTGATTGATGTCGCGGCGGATGGTTTGCGGGGTAACAACGAACAGCGTGGCCATTTCCTCGATGCTCACATAGCCGCGTTCGCGGACCAGCTCGAGGATTTGCTGCTGACGGGGAGGCAGATTCATGGGGCTTCCTTTGGGCTGCCGTGCAAAATTTGCCCATGATGACGCAGGAATCCGCTCCCGACCAGTTTCCAAACAACGTGAAAGCTACTTCGTGCTGGGCGCCTACGGCGTTACGCAAGCCATCCTGCGTTAAAAACAGGCTCGGACTGCTCATTTACAAACCCGTAAAGTCGAGTGCGACCCCAGCCGGTCCTCGCCTGTTTTTGCCTTGGCTTGCCTTCGCTCGCTACGCTTTCACGCTGTTTGGACCGCTTCAGCCAGTCCTAAGGTTGGCTTATTCAGCGTCTTCACGCGCCCAGTCACGGGTGCGGCTGACGGCTTTTTTCCAGCCTTTGTACAGCTTCTCTTTCTCCACTTCGTCCAGGCTCGGCTCGAACTCGCGCTCGATCACCGCTTTACCGCGCAGTTCGTCCAGGCTGCCCCAGAAACCGCACGCCAGACCGGCCAGATACGCCGCGCCGAGTGCCGTGGTCTCGCGCATTTGCGGGCGCTCGACTTGGGTACCAAGGATGTCGGCCTGGAACTGCATGAGGAAGTTGTTCGCCACCGCGCCACCGTCCACACGCAGAGCCTTGAGGCGTTCGCCGGAGTCCTGTTGCATGGCGTCGAGGACGTCGCGGGTCTGGTAGGCGATCGACTCCAGCGCGGCGCGGATGATGTGATCCACACGCACACCACGCGTCAGACCGAACAGCGCGCCACGGGCATACGGGTCCCAGTAGGGAGCGCCGAGACCTGTGAACGCTGGTACCAGGTACACGCCGTTGCTGTCCTTCACTTTATTGGCGAAGTATTCGGTGTCATGGGCGTCGTTGATGATCTTCAGTTCATCGCGCAGCCATTGTACGGTAGAGCCGCCGTTGAACACCGCGCCTTCCAGCGCGTAAGCGACTTCGCCACGCGGGCCGCAAGCGATGGTGGTGAGCATGCCGTGCTGGGATTTCACCGCTTTGTCGCCGGTGTTCATCAGCAGGAAGCAGCCGGTGCCGTAGGTGTTTTTCGCCTGGCCCGGCTCGACGCACATCTGCCCGAACAACGCCGCTTGCTGGTCGCCGGCAATACCGCCGATGGCGATGCCGCTCTTGGTGCGACCGTAGATTTCCGAAGAAGCCTTCACTTCCGGAAGCATTTCGCGCGGGATGTCGAGGATCTCGAGCATCTTCGAATCCCACTCCAGCGAGTGGATGTTGAAGAGCATGGTGCGCGAGGCGTTGGTGTAATCGGTGACGTGCACCTTGCCGCCGGTGAATTTCCAGATCAGCCAGCTATCGACGGTGCCGAACAGCAGTTCGCCGTTGCGCGCACGCTCGCGGCTGCCTTCGACGTTGTCGAGGATCCACTTCAGTTTGGTGCCGGAGAAGTACGGGTCGGTGACCAGGCCGGTGTTATCGCGGATGTACTCTTCGTGGCCATCGCGCTTGAGTTGCTGGCAGATCTCGGTGCTGCGGCGGCACTGCCAGACGATGGCGTTGTACACCGGGCGGCCGGTGGTCTTGTCCCAGACCACGGTGGTTTCGCGCTGGTTGGTGATGCCGATGGCAGCGACCTGGTCGTGGTGCAGACCGGCCTGGGCCAGCGCTTCAACCATTACCGCGCTCTGGGTGGCGAAGATTTCCATCGGATCGTGTTCGACCCAACCGGCCTGTGGGTAATGCTGGGCGAACTCGCGTTGCGCGGTGCAGACCACGTTCGCGTCGCGGTCGAAAATGATCGCGCGGGAGCTGGTCGTACCCTGATCAAGGGCAATGATGTAGTTCTTATTCTGAATGTCGGTCATGTCGATTGCCTTGGACGAAATAAGGGAGAGTGGGCCGTGGCGCAGGCTCTAAAGGGCAGGAACCCGCGCCGACTGTTTCAAGAAGTTCTTGGTTTGCCGTCAATGGCCGGTTCTGCATCCTTTGTAGCAGGTGTGGCGCCGGTCAGGTGACGGGCGATGAGCCCGCGATACCCGGCAGCGCCGAGGCAAGCACCGACAATCGGTGCAAAAATCGGAATCAGGAAGTACGGAATATCGCGACCACCAGTGAAGGAAATTTCACCCCAGCCGGTAAAGAAAGTCATCAGTTTCGGACCGAAGTCACGCGCCGGGTTCATCGCGAAACCGGTCAGTGGGCCCATCGAGCTGCCGATCACCGCGATCAGCAAACCGATCAGCAGCGGCGCCAGCGGGCCTTTCGGCAGACCGTTGTTGTCGTCGGTCAGCGACATGATCACGCCCATCAGAATCGCGGTGATGATCATCTCGACCAGGAACGCCTGAGCAGTCGACAGAACGGGATTCGGGAAGGTCGAAAACACCGAGGCCAACTCAAGGCTGGCGGCCGAGCCGCGGACCATTTGATGAGTTTGTTCGTAATCGAAGAAAAGATTGCTGTAAAGCGTGTAAACCAGCAGCGCGCCGCAGAAGGCGCCGGCGATCTGCGCAAGAATGTAGAACGGCAGTTTGCGCTTTTCGAAGTCAGCGAAGATTGCCAGAGCGATGCTCACGGCCGGGTTCAGGTGCGCGCCGGAAACGCCGGCAGTGAGGTAGATCGCCATGCTCACGCCGACGCCCCAGATGATGCTGATTTCCCACAGGCCAAAGCTGGCGCCCGCGACTTTGAGCGCGGCGACACAACCGGTGCCGAAAAAGATCAGGAGGGCAGTACCCAGAAACTCGGCCATGCATTGGCTCGAGAGCGTTGGTTGCTGTAAAGCAGTTGTCATTGAAAACCTCGTTTTTTGTTGTTGTCTGGCGCGATGCCGTCAGGGCATGGCGCGATTTTCCCCGGTCAGGAATCCCCATTCCTTTCCCGGTTTACTGCTGAGTGCTGCGGTGATGATAATTCTTACATTATTCAGATTCGAAAAAATATAGACAAGAAACAAACCTGTCAAAGGTCGAAAGTGAACCGTCGGTCACAATAAAACTATTCGTTGTGTGAATGATCCTGTGTCGTCCACGCGCGATGGTGTTTGCAGAATGTCTGCAAGCCACGGGAATCGTGGCTTGGGATAGAGCCTTTTAGGGGCTGATCACCTAGAATCCGGCACAGTGTTTTTCCATCACTGCCGAGCCCGGAGCTGCCATGACCCCTGCGTTGGACTTGTTGAAAAAAGTTCGTGCCGAACATCGCGTGCACAGTTACGAACATGACCCAAAGGCCGCGTCCTATGGGCTGGAGGCCGCAGAGAAACTCGCGCTTGAGCCAGCGCAGGTGTTCAAAACCCTGCTGGCGGCCAGCGAAAAGGGCGAGTTGCTGGTGGCAGTGGTGCCGGTCGTCGGAAGCCTCGACCTCAAAGGTCTGGCGCATGCGGCAGGCGTGAAAAAAGTCGAGATGGCGGACCCGGCGGCCGCACAGCGCTCGACCGGTTACCTGTTAGGTGGTATCAGCCCATTGGGGCAGAAGAAGCGCCTGCGCACCTTCATCGATAACTCGGCTCAGGGTTTTGCGACTATTTATGTCAGCGCCGGCCGGCGAGGCCTTGAGGTGGAACTGGCACCCGCCGTGCTCGCCGAACACACCCAGGCGAAATTTGCCGATATTGGCCGTGCGTAGTCGTTATCACTGTATGCAGAAAATTGGCCGGTTCTGTCACTGGCGTTGATCGCCTCGCGGTTGCATGCTCTGCCGACTGACTTAGGGAGAAGGTTATGCAGCTCGAGTTTCATCAGGTCGATGCGTTCAGTGATCGGCCGTTCAGTGGCAACCCGGCGATGATTTATCGGCTGGATGCGTGGCTCGCGGACGAGCTCATGCAGAAGATCGCCGGCGAGCACAATCTGGCGGAAACAGCGTTTCTGGTGCGTGAGGGATCGGCCTGGCATATCCGCTGGTTCACCCCGACTACTGAAGTGCCACTGTGCGGCCACGCCACGCTGGCCAGCGCTTATGTGCTGTTCGAAATTTACAAGGAAAGCGCCGGGCGTATCGACTTTACCTGTCAATCCGGTCCGCTGAGCGTCACGCGGGAAGGTGATCGGTTGTGGCTGGATTTCCCGTCGATCGTGCCGTCAGAGATTGGTGTGACGCTGGACGTCGAACGAGCATTGGGCGTTGAAGCCGTTGATGTGCTCGGCTCCAACGAACTGTTTGTGGTGCTGGAGTCAGAGCAGGCAGTGCTTGATTGCAAGCCGGACATGGTTGCACTCGCCAAACTGCCGTGGCTGGGCGCGATCGTTACGGCGCGGGGCAATCAGCACGATTTCGTTTCGCGCTATTTCGCGCCGGCGATCGGCATCAATGAGGACCCGGTGACCGGTTCGACGCATTGCAGCTTGATTCCGTATTGGTCGAAGCGACTGGGCAAGTCGAGCCTGACCGCGTATCAGCGTTCGGCGCGGGGTGGGGAGTTGTTCTGTCGGCTGGAAGGTGAGCGGGTGAAGATTGGCGGCAATGCGACGCTGGTTGCCAGTGGAACCCTGATCCTCGGTTAAAAGCTAAAAGATCGCAGCCTTCGGCAGCTCCTACATTGATCCCTGTAGGAGCTGCCGAAGGCTGCGATCTTTTGATCTTTAAAGCGTGGCGCTGTAGCGGCGGACGCCGTTTTCCACTGCCGGGATCTGTGCGGCGGTGCTGCCCGATGCCTGGAACAGTACGAGGTGTTCGGCGGCGACACGAATCCCGACTTCCGCGCCAACCTGATGATCAGCATGGCTCGGGAAAATCGATTCCAGCTGCGCACCCGTCGGCAATTGCAGGCGATACAGCGTCGAAGCGCCAAGGAAGGTCTTGCCGACAATCCGTGCTTTCAAACCACTGTCCGGCGCATAAACAATGTCATCAGGACGCAGCAACACATCCACAGCCCCGCCAATCGGCCAGGTATAAGCCCGATTACCGCGCAACTCACCCAGTTCAGTCTGCACCGATTCCGGGCTGCCAAGCTGGCCGCGAATGAAGTAACCCTGACCAATGAAGCTGGCCACATAAGGCGTTGCCGGCTCGTGATACAGGTTGTACGGCGTATCCCACTGTTCCAGTCGACCTTCCTTGAACACGCCGACGTGATCGCTGACGGCAAAGGCCTCTTCCTGGTCGTGGGTCACCAGAATCGCGCTGGTGCCACGGGCCTTGAGGATGTCGCGCACTTCGTGGCTGAGCTTGCGGCGTAGTTCGCCATCGAGATTGGAGAATGGCTCGTCGAGCAGTAGCAATTGCGGTTCCGGCGCCAAGGCGCGGGCGAGGGCTACGCGCTGCTGCTGGCCGCCGGACAACTCGTGCGGGAAGCGCTTGCCGAGGTTCTTCAGGTTGACCAGTTCGAGCAGCTCTTCGGTGACGCGCTCCTTGTTCGGATGCTTGCGAATACCGAAGGCAATATTGTCGGCAACGCTCAGGTGCGGGAACAGCGCGTAATCCTGGAACACCATGCCGATCCGGCGTTTCTCCGGCGCCAGGGTGAAGCCGGCGCTGGAAATGGTCTCACCGCCGAGGGTGATTTCACCTTCATGCACCGGCTCGAAACCGGCGATGGCGCGCAGGGTGGTGGTCTTGCCACAGCCGGACGAGCCGAGCAGGCAGCCGATGTCACCGGCGTTGAGGTGCAGATTGAGGTTCTGCACCACACGTTGATCTTGATAGCCGCAAGCGAGGTTGCGCAGGTTCAGCAGTAATTCATGGCTCATGCGTGGTGATATGCCGGTTCGACGAGGAACTCGAGCAGGGCCTTCTGTGCGTGGAGACGGTTTTCTGCCTGATCCCAGGCGACGGAGCGCGGATCATCAAGCAGGTCGAGGCTGATTTCTTCGCCACGGTGCGCAGGCAAGCAGTGCATGAACAGCACGTCCTCGGCAGCGAGGTCGAGCAGGGCACGGTTGACCTGGAACGGCGCGAACAGCTTGAGGCGCTTGGCAGTTTCCTCTTCCTGACCCATCGAAGTCCAGACGTCGGTGCTCACCAGATGCGCGCCGCGCACGGCGTCGGCCGGATCGCGAACGATGGTCACGCGATCGCCAGCCTTCGCGACGAACTCAGGGTTTGGTTCGTAGCCTTCCGGGCAGGCAACGCGCAACTGGAAGTCGAACTGCATCGCCGCTTCTATATAGCTGTTGCACATGTTGTTGCCGTCGCCGATCCAGGCCACGGTCTTGCCCTGGATCGAGCCACGGTGTTCCAGGAAGGTCTGCATGTCGGCCAGCAACTGGCACGGGTGCAGGTCATCGGACAGGCCGTTGATCACTGGCACGCGCGAATTGGCGGCGAATTCGGTCAGGGTGCTGTGGGCAAAGGTACGGATCATCACCGCATCGAGCATGCTCGACATGACAATTGCGCAGTCGCCGATCGGCTCGCCACGGCCCAGTTGGGTATCGCGGGGCGAGAGGAAGATCGCCTGGCCGCCGAGCTGGATCATGCCGGCCTCGAAGGAGATCCGGGTACGGGTCGAGGACTTCTCGAAGATCATGCCCAGCACGCGGTTTTTCAGAGGCTCGAACAGTACGCCGCGGTTACGCAGGTCCTTGAGCTCAACGCCTCGACGGATCACGCTGACCAGCTCTTCGGGCGTGCAATCCATCAGGGAGAGAAAGTGCCTTGCGCTCATCATTGACTACCTTTTTGCTACAAACCGCAGATGCTCAAAGCCTTGTTTAACGGAACAACGGGCGAGACCTGCGGCGTAAGCCGCACGGGGCGACGAAATAGGGGGAGGCGCGATATTGACACTAAATGTCGCGTTTTTCCAATAGGCTACGGTTTTTGCGGGAATCGAAGGGTGCACTGGATGTTGCAGTCGCGCATTTGCAGCCGGGTTCAGGTGCGTCGCGAGCCTCTTTGTACACTGGCCTCGCAGGGCTTGGCAATGCGGTGTGGCGGGGATCGAGTCGCTTGGGTCGGTTTACGACCGTGGCGCCATGCCATCATTTGGTCGGATGCTCAGGCTGAAACATTTGCTAAAGCAAAGCGCTGGGTTATAAATAACTTTCGAGCGACGCAGGAAGCCTCCGCATGGAATCGAAAGAAAAACTGTTAATGGAATTGCTGGGCCACACGGCTCGCTCACTGACCCATCTCACCGCGTCGGTCACCTCAATGTCTTTCGAACTGCTGCGCAGCGAAGACGAAGTGGTGAAGACCGCCGGCCGGCACATGATTGATCGCATGGCGACCATTAGTGCCGGCCTCGACGAGCACTGGCGCCTGATCGGCGAACTCACCGGCGTGCACGTCGCCCACGAGCAGATCGAAACCATCCAGGAAATTCAGCTGGCCGCGCCGCCGCAGTTGCCGTCGAACTGATCATGGCGGTTTATCGGCTCTCCTGATAGGCGTCGATTCACAAGACGAACGTCGCTGGCGCCTGAACGGCGCCGGGGCCATAGTTTTGTTCCCGCGGACGTTATTGCCCGCCCAGAACAAGACAGAGACTGGCCATGACCAAGACTCTCCATCACCGTGCCTGCCATCTGTGTGAAGCCATTTGCGGGCTGACCATCGAAACCACCGAAACCGATGGCCACGTCGCGATCACCTCGATCAAAGGTGATGCCCTCGATACCTTCAGCCGTGGCCACATTTGCCCCAAAGCCGTGGCCCTGCAAGACATCCAGAACGATCCGGATCGTTTGCGCCAGCCGATGCGCCGCGTTGGCAGTGAATGGCTGCCGATCGAGTGGGACGAGGCGTTTGCGCTGGTGGCCGATAAACTGGCGGCGATTCAGGAGCGTCATGGCCAGAACGCTGTGGCGGTCTATCAAGGCAACCCGAGCGTGCACAACTACGGGCTGATGACCCACAGCAATTATTTCCTTGGATTGCTGAAGACGCGCAATCGCTTCTCGGCGACTTCGGTCGATCAGTTGCCGCATCACCTGAGCAGTTATCTGATGTACGGCCATGGTTTGCTGCTGCCGATTCCGGACATCGATCACACCGACTTCATGCTGATCCTCGGCGGTAATCCGCTGGCCTCCAACGGCAGCATCATGACCGTGCCAGATGTTGAGAAACGTTTAAAGGCAATCCAGGCGCGCGGCGGTAAAGTCGTTGTGGTCGATCCACGGCGCAGCGAGACGGCGGCCATGGCTGACCAGCACCTGTTCGTGCGTCCCGGTGGCGATGCGGCGCTGTTGTTTGGCATGCTCAACACGTTGTTCAGTGAAGGCCTGACCCGCGACAGTCATCTGCCGGTCGATGGTCTGGATGAAGTGCGCGCGGCAGTTGCATCGTTTACCGCTGAAACCATGAGTCCGTTGTGCGCCGTGCCTGCCGAGCAGATCCGCCAGCTGGCGCGTGACTTCGCTGCTGCGCCGAGTGCGGTGTGTTATGGGCGCATGGGCGTCTCGACCCAGGCCTTTGGCACGTTGTGCCATTGGGTGGTGCAGTTGATCAATCTGGTCACCGGCAACCTCGACCGGGTTGGCGGCGCGCTGTGCACCGAACCTGCGGTAGATCTGGTGGCGTCGACCTCGGGCGGGCATTTCAACAAATGGCAGAGCCGTGTCTCGGGACGTCCTGAATACGGCGGCGAGTTGCCGGTCTCGGCGCTTGCCGAAGAGATGCTCACCGAAGGCGAGGGCCAGATCCGTGCGCTGATCACCGTCGCCGGTAATCCGGTGCTGTCGACGCCGAATGGGCGGCAACTGGAGCAGGCGCTGGACGGTCTGGAGTTCATGGTCAGCATCGACTTGTATATCAACGAAACCACGCGCTACGCCGATCTGATCCTGCCGTCGACCTCGGCGCTGGAAAATGACCACTACGACACCACGTTCAATCTGTTCGCGGTGCGTAACGTCACCCGCTTCAATCGCGCGATCCTCGCCAAGCCCGAGGGCGCTTTGCATGATTGGGAGATCTTCGTGGGCCTGGCCAAGGCGTTTGCCGAGAAGACCGGCAAGGAGCTGAAACCGACCATGCCGCCGGCGAAGATGATCGACATGGGCCTTCGCATGGGCATGTACGGTGACGCGTCTGAGCAAAAGCTGTCTTTAGCGACGCTGTTTGATCATCCGCACGGTATTGATCTGGGGGCGTTGAAAGCTAATCTGGCGCCGCGCCTGAAAACGCCTGATCAGCATGTACAGGCCGCTCCGCCGGAGATCCTTGCTGACCTCGCGCGTTTCGCCGCATTGCAAGCACCGGCCGCCGATGAGCTGTTGATGATTGGCCGCCGTCATGTGCGCAGCAACAACTCCTGGATGCACAACTATCACCGATTGGTGAAGGGCAAGCCGCGTCACCAGTTGTTGATGCACCCGGATGACCTTGCCAGTCGTGGTCTCAACGATGGTCAATTGGTGCGCGTCAGTTCGCGGGTCGGGCAAATCGAAGTCGAAGTACTCGGCAGCCTCGACATGATGAAAGGCGTTGTCAGCCTGCCGCACGGTTGGGGCCATGCGCGCCCGGGCGTGCAAATGGCGATTGCCAGCGGTCAGCCGGGGTCAAGTGCCAATGACCTGACCGATGAATGCCAGCTCGACGAGCTATCCGGCAACGCCGCGCTCAATGGTGTGCCGGTGACGGTGGCGGCGGCTTGATCTAGTCTGTCGGGGAGACCGAGCATGGCGCTCGGGATTCCGTTACAATGCGCCACCGTGCCGACCCATGAGTCGGAAAGTTCAGCCGAGGTGCTCCATGGATATCATCGAAACGATTAAAGAGCAGATTGCCAACAACACCATTCTGCTTTACATGAAAGGCTCGCCGAATGCCCCACAGTGTGGCTTCTCCGCGAAAGCTGCGCAGGCTGTCATGGCGTGTGGCGAAAAGTTTGCGTACGTGGACATCCTGCAGAACCCGGAAATCCGCGCCAACCTGCCGAAGTACGCCAACTGGCCGACTTTCCCACAACTGTGGGTTGGCGGTGAATTGGTCGGCGGTAGCGACATCATGACCGAGATGGCTGCAGACGGTTCGCTGCAAACCACCATCAAGTCGGCTGTTGAAGCGGCAGCGGCGAACAAGTCCGAAGCCTGATCAGCTTTTGTGGGAGCGAGCCTGCTCGCGAATGCTTTCTGCCGCTGACGACGTTGTCGGCTGACATGACGCTATCGCCAGCAGGCTGGCTCCCACAGGGATTGCGGTATTGACCGCAATCCGGGCAATAAAAAGCCCCGCGCCTCGAAAGAGGGCGGGGCTTTTTAGTGTCTCGAGTTTAGCGGGCGCTAACTTACTCTTCGCCCATCTGCGATTGCAGATAGTTCTCAAGACCGACTTTATCGATCAGGCCCAGTTGGGTTTCCAGCCAGTCGATATGTTCTTCTTCGGATTCGAGAATGTCTTCAAGCAGTTCACGGCTACCGAAGTCACCGACGGTCTCGCAATGCGCGATCGCGGTCTTCAGGTCAGCGTGGCCGGTCTTCTCGATACGCAGGTCGCACTCCAGCATTTCCTTGGTGTGCTCGCCGATGTGCAGCTTGCCCAAGTCCTGCACGTTTGGCAGGCCTTCGAGGAACAGGATGCGCTTGATCAGCTTGTCCGCGTGTTTCATCTCGTCGATGGATTCTTTGTATTCGTGTTTGCCGAGCTTGTTCAGACCCCAATCTTCGTACATGCGCGCATGCAGGAAGTACTGATTGATCGCGACCAGCTCATTGGCAAGGATCTTGTTGAGATGCTGGATGACTGTAATGTCGCCTTTCATGATCGGAGTCCTGCCCTGTAATAGCTGTATATAAGGCGGAGTTTGAGCTTCGTACTTATAAGTGTCAAACCTAAGTTATTGAATAATATATGAAAATTAATCGGAATAAGAATGTTTGTGTTCCGCGTCTGGAGCCTAAGCAATTGATTTACAGGCATAAAAAAACCGGACATAAGTCCGGTTCTTTGAAATGGGGTGTTATTACGCGGCAGTAAATTCTACCGGATAGGGGATCGCGGCCTGAGCGGTTTGCAGCTTGGTCAGGGTTTCGCGGACCACTTCCTTGGCGAGGCAGGCACATTTGCCGCATTGGCTGGCGACGCCGGTGGCCTGGCGAACTTCTTTATAGCTGCAGCAACCTTCATAGATCGCTTCGCGGATCTGTCCGTCGGTGACGCCAGTGCAGAGACAAACATACATAAGTGAGAACCGTCGCTGGTTGTGACTCAATTGCGATGGATCTTAATGTTAACGAGAATGATTGTCAAAGTGCTTTCGGAAGGCTTCAGCTGATTAACAGCCATGACTGACGAACGGTATTTACTGGCGATTTGCCTGGCCCCGTAAATGCAGCGCCGTTCTGCGCCTGCTTTAAAAAACCGTTAAGGACAGGCCAAATTCGCAGTGTATGATGGTCGGCCCTTGCGAAGGGGGTTCGTGTCACAGGGCTGTCGTCTGAGGATGGCAGGCTGGCGCGGACCCTGAACTTCAAGTTTTTACACCAGGAGATATCAATGAGCGTACTCGTAGGCAAACAAGCCCCTGACTTCACCGTCCCGGCCGTACTCGGCAATGGCGAGATCGTTGACAGCTTCACCCTGTCCTCGGCCATCAAAGGCAAATACGGCCTGGTGTTCTTCTACCCACTGGACTTCACCTTCGTCTGCCCGTCCGAGCTGATCGCTCTGGACAACCGCATGGCCGACTTCAAGGCACGCAACGTTGAAGTGATCGCTGTGTCGATCGACTCGCACTTCACTCACAACGCATGGCGCAACACTCCAGTGAACAATGGCGGCATCGGCCAGGTGAAATACACCATGGCTGCCGACATGAAGCACGACATCGCCAAGGCTTACGACGTTGAATCCGAAGGCGGCGTGGCTTTCCGTGGCGCGTTCCTGATCGACGACAAAGGCGTTGTCCGTTCGCAGATCATCAACGACCTGCCGCTGGGCCGTAACATGGAAGAGCTGATTCGTCTGGTCGACGCTCTGCAATTCCACGAAGAGCACGGCGAAGTCTGCCCTGCCAACTGGAAAAAAGGCGACAAAGGCATGAACGCTTCGCCAGAAGGCGTTGCTGCATACCTGACCGAGAACGCTGCTGCCCTGTAAGGCGCAACGTCGAGGTACAAAAAAACCGGCCCAAGTGGCCGGTTTTTTTATGCGCGGGATTTACCCGACGACCATCAATCAGTCTTCGAAGTCTTCCCAGCCGCCCATCTGTTTCCAGCGGTTGACGATGCCGCAGAACAGCTCTGCGGTTTTCTCGGTGTCGTAACGCGCCGAGTGCGCCTCACGGCCGTCGAAATCGATGTCGGCAGCCTGGCAGGCTTTAGCCAGCACGGTTTGACCGTAGGCCAGACCCGCCAGCGTCGCGGTGTCGAAGCTGGAGAACGGGTGGAACGGGTTGCGCTTCATGTCCAGTCGCGCAACTGCGGCGTTGAGGAAGCCGAGGTCGAAGCTGCTGTTGTGACCGACCAGAATCGCGCGCTTGCAGCCATTGGCCTTCAGCGCCTTGCGGATACCTCGGAAAATGTCAGTCAGCGCGGTTTCTTCGCTGACCGCCATGCGCAGTGGATGATCGAGCTTGATCCCGGTGAACTCCAGCGCTGCCGCTTCAACGTTGGCGCCTTCGAACGGCTCAACGCGGAAGAAGTAGGTGTGATCGGGGTAAACAAAGCCCTTTTCATCCATGGCGATGGTGGTCGCAGCAATCTCCAGCAACGCATCGGTGGCCGAGTTGAAACCACCGGTTTCTACGTCGACGACTACCGGCAGATAGCCGCGAAAGCGTGCTGCCATCGGGTGACGGGAACCGCCACCACCACTTTGACCGTCCAGTTCGTCGTCGAAATGGTCTTCACTCACGCGTGTTCCTCCAGCAGGCGCCAGCGCAGTTTTTCACCGGCGCGCAGCGGGATAACGGTCAGCTCGCCAAACGGCAGGCTGGTCGGGGCAGTCCATTCTTCACGAACCAGGGTGATGCGATCGGTGTTCGCCGGCAGGCCGTAGAAACGCGGGCCGTTGAGGCTGGCGAAGGCTTCGAGTTTGTCCAGCGCGTTACGCTGTTCGAAGGCTTCGGCGTACATCTCGATGGCGGCGTACGCGGTGTAGCAGCCGGCGCAACCGCAAGCGGCTTCCTTGGCGTGCTGGGCGTGCGGCGCCGAATCGGTGCCGAGGAAGAACTTCGCGCTGCCACTGGTAGCGGCGTCGAGCAGGGCTTCCTGGTGCGTATTGCGCTTGAGGATCGGCAGGCAATAGAAGTGCGGCCGAATCCCGCCAACCAGCATGTGATTGCGGTTGTAGAGCAGGTGATGCGCGGTGATGGTCGCGGCAACGTTGGCCGAAGCTTCGTTGACGAACTGCACGGCGTCGCCGGTGGTGATGTGTTCGAACACCACTTTCAGCGTCGGGAAGCGCTCGACGACACGACGCATGTGCTCATCGATGAAAATCTTTTCGCGGTCGAACACGTCGACGTCGCCACGGGTGACTTCACCGTGGATCAACAGCGGCATGCCGACTTCGGCCATGGCTTCGATTGCCGGCAGAATCTTGTCGATGCTGGTCACGCCGGAATCGGAGTTGGTGGTCGCGCCGGCCGGGTACAGCTTGGCGGCGTAGACAAAACCACTGGCCTTGGCTTCACGAATTTCTTCGGGCTGGGTGCGGTCGGTGAGGTACAGCACCATCAGCGGCTCAAAGCGACTGCCGGCCGGGCGGGCAGCGAGAATCCGCTGGCGATAGCCGTCGGCTTCAGCGGCGTTGCGCACCGGGGGTACCAGGTTGGGCATGATGATGGCGCGACCAAAAGTGCGCGCAACATCGGCAACGGTATTGGTCAACACGGCACCATCGCGAAGATGAATGTGCCAGTCGTCGGGACGCAGCAGGGTCAGGCGGTCGGACATGAGGGGCTTCCAGGCGGGTCAAACTGAGGCGAATGCTACCGGAAAAGACTCTTGCAGGCACTCGCTATCAAGTTTTGCGGGAACCTTCCGATATCCCGTAGGTATGCCGTAAACATAGTGTGAATCGGTCTTTGTGTTTCAGAAGCCAATGGAGCCTCCCGTGCGCCAGCGTTATTTAGCCTTGCTCAGTGTGTTTGCCAGCCTTCCGGCCATGGCGCTCACGTACCAGACCCGTCTGGAGAACATTGAGTGGACGGTCGCCGGCGACAAGTTCGAATGTCGTCTGACCCAACCGATCACCGATTTCGGCTCGGGTGAGTTCGTGCGCAAGGCCGGCGAACAGGCGATCTTCCGTCTGAATGCCTACAACGCCATGCTTGGCGGTGGTTCGGCGACGTTGCTGGCGGCGGCGGCACCGTGGCAGCCGGGTCGTGGTGACATCAATCTGGGCAACGTCCGGCTCGGCAGTGGCAACGTGCTGTTCAGCAGTTCGCAATCCCAGGCCGGTGGTCTGATCAGCGGTCTGCTGGACGGTCGCAGCCCGGTTGTACGTCGCGCGTCTGGCGATGGGCGTGTCTCGGAAGTGCGTTTATTGCCGGTGAAATTCAGCAAGGCGTTTAACGACTATCAGACCTGTGTAGCGAAGTTGCTGCCGCAGAATTTCGACCAGATCAAGCAATCGCAGATCGGCTTCCCCGGCGAGGGTGTTGATCTCGACGTCGCCGCCAAGGCCAAGCTGCAAGTGATGCTCGAATTCATGAAAGCCGATCCGACGGTCAATCACATCGAACTCGATGGCCATTCCGACAACAGCGGTAATCGTCTGACCAACCGCGAACTGTCGCGCCGCCGAGCGCTGGCAGTGGTCGACTTCTTCAAGGCCAATGGCATCGCCGAATCGCAGATCACAGTACGTTTCCACGGTGAACAATACCCATTGGTTCCGAACACCAATGCGGCCAACCGGGCGAAGAACCGTCGGGTTGCGGTGAAGCTTGCACGCGTGGCGCCAACCACCGCTCCAGCGCCTCAGGCGAGCACCCCAGCCAGCACCGCAGCGACTTCCTGACCTGCCGGTCATCGTCGCGCTGTCGACAGATTCTGTCGCTTTGTCGTCTTAAGCTGTCGCGCCTCTGTAAATTATCGCGTTTGAGCGGTAGACTCCTCGGCTTTCCGTAGAACCCCGTGGAGTGATGGCATGGCGGACGTAAACAAGGTCGTTCTGGCGTATTCCGGCGGCCTGGACACTTCGGTGATCCTCAAGTGGCTGCAGGATACTTATAACTGTGAAGTGGTGACCTTCACCGCTGATCTCGGTCAAGGCGAAGAGGTCGAGCCGGCCCGCGCCAAGGCTCAGGCCATGGGCGTCAAAGAAATCTACATCGACGATCTGCGCGAAGAGTTCGTGCGTGATTTCGTGTTCCCGATGTTCCGCGCCAACACCGTTTACGAAGGCGAGTACCTGCTGGGTACTTCCATCGCACGTCCGCTGATCGCCAAACGTCTGATCGAAATCGCCAACGAAACCGGCGCTGACGCCATTTCCCATGGCGCCACCGGCAAGGGCAACGACCAGGTGCGCTTCGAACTGGGTGCCTACGCACTCAAGCCTGGCGTGAAAGTCATTGCGCCATGGCGTGAGTGGGACCTGCTGTCCCGCGAGAAGCTGATGGACTACGCCGAGAAGCACGCGATCCCGATCGAGCGTCACGGCAAGAAGAAGTCCCCGTACTCGATGGACGCCAACCTGCTGCACATCTCCTATGAAGGCGGCGTGCTGGAAGATACCTGGACCGAGCACGAAGAAGACATGTGGAAATGGACCGTCTCCCCGGAGAACGCTCCTGATAAAGCGCAATACCTGGAACTGACCTACCGCAACGGCGACATCGTTGCACTGGACGGCGTCGAGATGACTCCGGCCACCGTGCTGGCGACGCTGAACAAGATCGGTGGTGCTCACGGTATCGGCCGTCTCGACATCGTCGAGAACCGTTACGTCGGCATGAAGTCCCGTGGTTGCTATGAAACCCCGGGCGGCACCATCATGCTGCGCGCTCACCGCGCCATCGAATCGATCACCCTGGACCGCGAAGTCGCTCACCTCAAAGACGAGTTGATGCCGAAATACGCCAGCCTGATCTACACCGGTTACTGGTGGAGCCCAGAGCGTCTGATGCTGCAGCAGATGATCGACGCTTCGCAGGTCAACGTGAACGGCGTTGTGCGCCTGAAGTTGTACAAAGGCAACGTGATCGTCACTGGCCGCAAGTCCGACGATTCGCTGTTCGATTCCAACATCGCGACCTTCGAAGAAGACGGCGGTGCTTACAACCAGGCCGACGCGGCGGGCTTCATCAAGCTCAACGCGCTGCGCATGCGCATTGCTGCCAACAAGGGCCGCAAGCTGTTCTGAGATTTTTCAGGCTGAGGCGCAATGAAAGGGCGGCCTTGTCTTCGAGACAAGGCCGCCCTTTTTTTAAGTTCGTTGTCAGTTTGTTGTCGAGTGATGCCAGTGCCTGGCTGCATGTGCGGCGAGGACAGACTGTTCAATTGCGACCCAGCAGCGTCACCGCTTGTGAGCACAGGTTGTAAACAATGCAAAGTGTTGTGCTCGAACCTTTCTTTGCGTGCTTGATCTGCAGGAGTGCATTTTTAGTCAGTGAAGCATCTGACACATGATTGGAAAGAAACACGATGACCCGGTCGGTATTTTTATCGGAATTTCGGATTTTTTCCAGAATCGTGGCGAACTCTCTCGACGCCTCAATATTGCGTGCATCAACAATATGAAGGTTGCTGATGGATGCGGGTAAGCGAATATTGTGTTGAACGGTAAGGTTTTGATTCGTATCGACGCGTGGCGGAGGGTCGGGGACGTTATGGATTTTGCACGAATCCTTGCACAGTGCAGCCGCGCTCTCGCAGGGCACGATGTGGCTTGATATTTCAAACGTATCGAGTGTGCCTGGTTCCTGCGTTAACGTATTTCGTTTGTTGTCATGATCATTACTGTCCATTGCTTTTAAAAAGCTCTCGTCTTTGCCGAAGTCGGAAGGCGAATAGAGGGAGCGGTAGTTGAAATTAAGCGTTATAAAAAAAAGAAATAACAAGTAAAACGGAAAACTGATCAAGAACCACACGTATACGGCCCGGTCCTCATTATTGAGGAAGGGTAGAGAAATAGCGGCCGAGGCCTCGGAGAGTCCAGCGAATATTGCGATGACTGTCATTGGGTTGTTGATCTTGTTTTTTATCCTTAACATGGTCTTGTTCTTTTGTTTTGGTTTTCTCATTTGATGGCGTCGTTTTGTTTGGTTGTTAGTAAGGTGGTTGATTGGAGTTTGTATTTATAGCAAAAAGTTTTTGTAAGGCCGTAAATATCTTGTTTCAGTGTTTATTAACTAGCGGGACGGGTATTGATCCGGTTCGTACGCTTGTAATGCAGTGACCGTAGGCTCTGGCAGGCTTTTCGGCCTTTGCAGGCGCACGCGGTTACAAATCAGCAACGGACGGGTTGCGCAGTATCTAGAGCGGTATGTCGTCGGATATTTAGGAGGGCAATGATTTTTTGTAGGAATAATCCTCAATCACTGTAGGGGATGTCTTGCGATGCGAGTCCGTGAAAGGCTTGGCATACTAAGGGGCAAGTGACTGGGCTATTGTGCGTGTTCTAAAAACTCGAACAGCGAAACTGGACTTGCCCATGAATAAAGTGCTGATCGTGGATGACCACCCCGTCATTCGTCTCGCGGTACGTATGCTGATGGAACGTCATGGCTACGAAGTCATTGCAGAAACTGATAATGGTGTAGATGCATTACAACTTGCTCGCGAGCAAATGCCGGATATAGTCATTCTGGATATTGGAATACCGAAACTTGATGGGCTTGAGGTTATTGCTCGCCTGACTTCGACAACCATGCCTATTAAAGTGCTGGTGTTGACTTCGCAAGCCCCTGGGCACTTTTCGATGCGCTGCATGCAATCAGGGGCGGCGGGTTATGTCTGTAAACAGCAGGATCTCACCGAGTTGTTGAGTGCGATCAAGGCGGTTTTGTCCGGATACAGTTACTTTCCCAATCAGGCACTCCACACAGTGCGGACCAGTTTGGGTAATGCCAGTGAAGCCGATATGGTGGATCGCCTTTCCGGTCGCGAAATGATGGTGTTGCAGCAGTTGGCGCGGGGCAAGACGAACAAGGAAATCGCCGATGGCATGTTCCTGAGCAACAAGACCGTGAGCACTTACAAGACCCGCTTGTTGCTGAAACTCAATGCGCGCTCGCTGGTAGATCTGATCGAGTTGGCGCAGCGCAATGGGCTCGTCTGAATCTTTCAGTCGCTGACGGGGTCATGGGCCGATCGAATTCAGTGAGTCGCAGAAAGTAAAAAGCCTCCGGTTCGGGAGGCTTTCAAGTTTCACAGATCAAAATCGTACTCGGCCAATTGCTTTCGCAGTCGGCGCTCCTCAAGCAGGTTGTCGATAGTGCGGCGCTTGCTCAGATTGGTCTTGGCAACTTCAACCGCCGGTTCAGTGTCACCTGCCTCCGTGGTGTCGTCATCCAGTTCCAGTTCCTCTTTGTCAGTACTCATAAATCACTCCCACACTAAGACTGCCTTTGGCGCTCCTTATATCGACATTCCCGCGTCGGGTAAAAAAGATTTTTTCAATCGACCATTCAATAATTCCAATAGCCGGTCAATCGTCCGATGTTTTGTGTTTGTACTCGCACAAGTCTTCAATTCGGCAGCTACCGCACCGCGGCTTGCGGGCCAGACACACATAGCGCCCGTGGAGAATCAGCCAGTGATGGGAGTCGAGCAAGAATTGCCTGGGTACAAACTTCATCAGCTTGTTTTCCACTTCGACAACGTTCTTGCCGGGAGCGATGCCGGTCCGGTTGCTGACGCGGAAGATGTGCGTATCGACGGCCATGGTCAACTGGCGAAAAGCTGTATTGAGTACCACATTGGCAGTTTTTCGACCGACGCCGGGCAAGGCTTCGAGCTCTTCACGCGTTTGTGGTACTGCACCGCCGTGGCGTTCGACCAGCAAGCGGCAGGTCTCGATGACGTTCTTGGCCTTGCTGTTGTAGAGGCCGATGGTCTTGATGTATTCGGACAGCCCTTCGACGCCCAGTGCATGGATCGCTGAAGGCGTGTTGGCAACCGGAAACAGCTTCGCTGTCGCTTTGTTGACACCGACGTCGGTCGATTGCGCTGAAAGAATTACCGCAATCAGCAATTCGAACGGCGAGGTATAGGCCAGTTCGGTTTTCGGCTCGGGGTTGTCCTCATGCAGTCGACGAAAAATCTCAAGACGTTTTGCGGCATTCATGGGCGATGCGTTTCCTTGAAAATAGAGTTCGAGCCGGTCCACGCCTGACGAGCTGCGAGCAGCAGCCCCAACGAAATCAAAGCGCCGGGAACCACGGTTGCCAAATGCAACCCGGCACTGAATAAGACCAGACCTTGCCAGTGTTCGAACAGGCCCTGACCGAGGGTTCCGCGGCCCGCGAGCTCTCGTAACCCGGCAAGTATCAGCATCAAAACGCCAAATCCGGCGCTGAGTCTGAGGCGCTCGGTCAGTGTCTGGCGGAAAAATCCATGGTGCTCCAGCACCACGCACTGCAGCCCGATCAGGCCAGCGTAAAGACCAAACGCATGGTGCCATGGCAGGAACCAGCGTCGCGCGAAGATCTCCGCACAACTGGTCAACGTAGCCGCGAGCAACAAACTCGCCAGCAATGTCCTTGCCCCCGACGTACGCCATCGCAAAGGTGCCATACAAAAGCCGTATGCACCGGCCACAGTGATGAACATCAAAGCGGCTACCAGCGCGCCCGCCAGTGAGCTGGTTGTGCCCAGCAGGATTACCAGCGTCAATGAGTTCGACAGCTTTGCCATCCGCTTCATGGTTCGCTCCCCAGCAGCACCGTTCGATGGGCATCGAAGTAGCGCAACGCGTCATGGATCGCGTTGATCGCCGCGCGGGACGTAATCGTCGCCCCGGCTATCTGATCAAATTGGCCTTGATCCTTTTTCAAAGCCCAACCGGTATCCGTCGGCTCATCACTGGATTTGCCGGTGAATGTCCCAAGCCAGGCATTCGGCCAGTCACCCAAATGCCCGCCGAGCGCTGGAGTTTCATTTTGCTTGAGGGACTTCACACCCAGCAGTTTTCCCTGGGCATCAATGGCGATCAGTAACTCGATAGTGCCCGCATAACCTTGGGACTGGCTACGCAACAACACAGCTACCGGTCGCCCAGCCTGGGTCGCGCGATAGCCGCCGGTCAGCGTGCTATGGGGCAAGACAATATCCGCCAATGCCAGCGGCTGCTCCAGCGGTTGATTGTCGTAACTATTGATTGCGAGCACATCGAGCAGTTTGTGGCTGTCGATCAGGCGTTGCTCGGCGGCAATCTGCGGGGCATTGCTGCGTTGCACCAGATACGTCGTACCGGCGCCGACAATGGTCAACAGCAGCAGGGTGAGTGCACTCGTCAATCGGTTCATGGCGTCGTCCGTGCCTGTCGGCTTACGGCAAAGCGTTCCAGTGCCGGTACGCAGAGATTCATCAGCAATACGGCAAACGCAACACCGTCCGGGTAACCACCCCACGTACGAATCAGATAAGTCAGCAACCCGACGCCAACACCGAAAAGCAGGCGGGCGAGCGCGCTTTTGGCGCCGGACACCGGTTCAGTAATGATGAAAAATGCGCCGAGCATGGTTGCGCCGCTCAGCAGGTGGAACACTGGCGAGCCGTGAGAGTCGGAGCCTGAGCCATTCCAGCACAGCAGACTGACCAGAAACAGGCTGGCGAGCATACCGACCGGCGCGTGCCAGCCGAACACTCGCCGTTGCAGCAAAAACAGCCCGCCAACCAGAAACGCCAGATTCACCCATTCCACGCCATGTCCGCCGAATTGCCCGAAGGCCGGGTTGGCGGCGAAGAGTTCATCGATGGTCAGGCTTTTGTTGATGCGCAAGGTGTCCAGCGCCGTGGCCTGAACCCAGGCATCCGGCGCCTGCCGTGGGTTGAATACCTGCTGGACGGCGTCGAGCAGACTCATACCGTGGACAGGCCACTGCGTCATCGGCTGCGAGAACATCACGATCGCCAGGGCAAAACCGAGCATGGCCGGATTGAACGGGTTTTTGCCTACGCCGCCGTACAGGTGTTTGCCAAACAGCAGGCCCGAAGCGATCGCGACCACTGTCAGCCACCAAGGGCAATATGGCGGCAAGGCTGCGGCAAGCAGCGTTGCACTGACCAGCGCGCTGCCGTCGCTCAGGGTGGGCCGCAACGGTTGCCGGCGCAGGCGGGTAATACCGGCCTCGACCACCAACGCAGTGCTGGCGGACAGGATCAGATTGATCAACAAGCCCCAACCGTAAAACCAGAACAGCGCCAGCAGCCCCGGCAACGTCGCCAGCAGTACCAGCTTCATCGCCTGTTGCAGGCGATCGTCCGGGGCCTCAAGGGGCGGCATGGTCTTGCACCTGGCGCTCGGCGTCTTGCAGGCGGGCGCGGGCCTTGTCGAGAGTTTCGGCCGGGGTGTCGGCGCGGCGTTCGAGTTTGTTCAGATTAGCGCGAGCGTAGGCCAATTCGGTTTTCAACTGGCGAAGGTGGCTGTCGATAGGGCGTTTTTCTACTCGCACCAGGTCAGGCAAAGGCTGCTCGCTGGCCGCTTCAGCATCATGCAAAGCCTGCTCGGCATCGCGCAAAGCCTGTTCCAGGGTAGCGATCTGCTCCGGCGCGGCTTCGGCGGTCTGCGCTTTTTTCAGTTCGGCGCGGCGCATGGCCAGTTGGATCTTCGCCCGTTTCAAATCAGCATCTTTCGCCGGCGCCGTGACGATCGGGGCCGGCGGGGCGCTGGTTTCGAGTTTTGCCAAAGCGTGTTCCGCGACCTCGAACTGCTGCTGCAGCACGATCAGTTGCGACTGTTGCTCGAACGTCGGCGGATGGCCAAAAGCTTTCAACGACTTGTGCAATTGTGCACGGCTCATGGCCACATCGATCTTGGCTTTCTTCAACGCCGCATCTGCGGTCGCCGCTTTTTGCGCACGCACCCGTTCCAGCGCCGCCTGCACCGGGTCGGTTGCGGACACTTCAGGTTGCGCCGCCCGTTTCGCTCGGGCTTCACGCTCAGCCTGTTTCTGTTGTTCTTCGCGTTGAAGACGGTCATTACGTCGCTCAAAGCGTTGACGTGCGTGATCACGTTTAACTGCGCGAGCGCGTTGCTCGTCGAGATTGAAGGCCAGACCTCCCACCACCGGCAGCGTGCCGAGCGGCAGCGGGTGCATTTCAATGCAATCCACCGGGCATGGGGCGACGCACAGGTCGCAGCCGGTGCATTCATCGATGATCACGGTGTGCATCAATTTTGCCGCGCCGACGATGGCATCGATCGGACAGGCCTGAATGCATTTGGTGCAGCCGATGCATTCGGCTTCGCGGATATAGGCAACCTGCGGCGGCGCCGAACCGCGACTGATATCGAGTTCCAGCACCGGCACTTTCAACAGCTCGGCCAGCGCCGCAATGGTTTCTTCACCGCCCGGCGGACACTTGTTGATCGGCTCGCCCTCGGCGATGCCTTGTGCGTACGGCTTGCATCCGGGATGGCCGCACTTGCCGCATTGGGTCTGCGGCAGAAGGGCATCGATGCGTTGAATCAGACTCATGTTTTGATCAGTCCACTGAATCCGAGAAAAATCACTGCGATCAGTCCGGCGCCGATCAGATCGATCGGCAGGCCACGGAAGGGCAGGGGAATATCGTTATCGACCGTGCGTTCACGCAAATCCTGGAACAGGCTCAGTACCAGCCAGAAGCCCAGCCCGGCACCGAGGCTCAAAGCCGTCGCGTGCAACAGGCCTTGATCGTCTTGCACATTGATCAGTGCCAGCCCGAGTACGCCGGCATTGCCCAGCAACAGCGCCCACAACCCGTCGAATGGCCAAGCGGGCAGCCCGTGCGCCAACAGTTTCAGGATCGGTGCGATCAATAGCACGTTCAGCGGCAGGAAGACGAACAGGTGCAGGGCTTCCAGTTGCAATGGCACCAACAGCCAATGCCAGAGCGCGTAACCGAGTACACCGACGACCAGCATCAGGCACAACGTCGCCAGTCCCAGCGCATGCACCTGGCGACGACTGCCCGCCAACAGCGGATCGACGCCCAGCGGCCAGTGCAACACGAAGTTGTTGAGCAGCGCGGCACTGACAAGCGTTAGCACGAGTTCGGTCATGGTTCTGCCGGTGAAACGGGCGGGTGTCTCATAAGGTTAGGCATTATCCGGCAGCCGCGGTGTGTGGGCCAGATATGAAAAATCCCACCGACATGCGAGGCACGCCGGTGGGATCGATCTGCAACAGTCGCTTACTTGATGCGCTGACCCGGCTTGGCGCCGCTGTCCGGGCTCAGCAGGTAGATTTCTTCACCGCCAGGGCCGGCCGCCATCACCATGCCTTCGGAGATACCGAACTTCATTTTCCGTGGCTTGAGGTTGGCGATCATCATGGTCAGGCGACCGTCGAGTTTGGACGGATCCGGGTAAGCGCTCTTGATGCCCGAGAACACGTTGCGTTGCTCGTCACCGATATCGAGAGTCAGGCGCAGCAGCTTGTCTGCGCCCTCAACGTGTTCGGCCTTGACGATCAGCGCGACGCGCAGGTCGATCGCGGCGAAAGCGTCGAAGTCGATTTCCGGCGACAGCGGATCCTTGGCCAGTTCGCCGTTGCCGGCAGGCGCAGCAGCACCGGTGTCGGTCTGGCTGGCGGTCAGGTCTTCTTTCGAGGCGTCGCTCATGGCTTGCACTTTTACCGGGTCGATGCGGGTCATCAACGGTTTGAATTCGTTCAACTGGTGGTTGGCCAGCAGGGTGGTGTGGTCGTTCCAGGTCAGCGGGGCGACGTTGAGGAACGCCTCGGCATCGGCGGCCAGCAACGGCAGCACCGGTTTGAGGAAGATCACCAGTTGGCGGAACAGGTTGATGGCGGTGGCGCAGATCGCCTGGACTTCATCCTGCTTGCCTTCCTGCTTGTTCAACGACCACGGCGCCTTGTCGGCGATCCAGGCATTGGCGCGGTCGGCGAGGGCCATGGTTTCACGCATGGCACGGGCGAAGTCGCGGGCTTCATAAGCATCGGCAATGCTTGGCGCGGCAGCGAGGAACGCTTCGGTCAGTTCTGGCGCGGCATTGGTGCCGACCAGCAGGCCAGCGTTACCTTTCTGGATGAAACCGGCGCAACGGCTGGCGATGTTGACCACTTTGCCGACCAGGTCGGAGTTGACCTTCTGCACGAAGTCTTCGAGGTTCAGGTCGAGGTCATCGACGCCACGACCGAGTTTGGCTGCGTAGTAGTAGCGCAGGTATTCCGGCGACAGGTGATCCAGATACGTTCGGGCCTTGATGAAGGTGCCGCGCGATTTGGACATCTTCTGGCCGTTGACGGTCAGGTAGCCGTGCACATTGATGCCGGTCGGCTTGCGGTAGCCTGCGCCTTCGAGCATCGCTGGCCAGAACAGCGCGTGGAAATTGACGATGTCCTTGCCGATGAAGTGGTACAGCTCGGCCGTGGAGTCCTTGCCCCAGAACGCGTCGAAATCCAGTTCCGGCGTGCGCTCGCAGAGGTTCTTGAAGCTGGCCATGTAGCCGATTGGCGCGTCCAGCCACACGTAGAAATACTTGCCCGGCTCGCCCGGAATCTCGAAACCGAAGTACGGCGCATCGCGGGAGATGTCCCACTGTTGCAGGCCGGCGTCCAGCCATTCGGCGATCTTGTTGGCGACGGCGTCTTGCAGGGTGCCGCTGCGGGTCCAGGTCTGCAGCATTTGCTGGAAGTCTGGCAGTTTGAAGAAGAAGTGCTGGGAATCCTTGAGCACCGGGGTGGCACCAGAGATAGCCGACTTCGGATCCTTCAGGTCGGTCGGGGCGTAGGTCGCGCCGCATTTTTCGCAGTTGTCGCCGTACTGGTCTTCAGTGCCGCATTTCGGGCAGGTGCCCTTGATGAAGCGGTCGGCCAGGAACATTTTCTTTTCCGGGTCGAAATACTGGGTGATCGAGCGTTGGGCGATGTGCCCTGCGTCACGCAGCTTGATGTAGATCTGGCTCGACAGCTCACGGTTTTCTTCGGCGTGAGTGGAGTGGAAGTTGTCGAAATCAACCAGGAACTCGGCAAAGTCGGCGCTGTGTTCAGCCTGCACATTGGCGATCAGTTGTTCCGGGGTGATGCCTTCCTTTTCCGCGCGCAGCATGATCGCCGAACCGTGGGCGTCGTCGGCGCAGACGTAAATGCATTGATTGCCGCGATGCTTCTGGAAGCGCACCCACATATCGGTCTGGATATATTCCAGCATATGGCCAAGGTGAATCGAACCGTTGGCGTAGGGCAGGGCGCTGGTGACGAGGATCTTGCGTGGTTCGGACATGTGGGGCTTCGCTACTTGATGAAACGGAGGTCGGCCACTATAAAGCGCTGGCGCATATTTTTCACCCTGTGCACCTGTTTCATTGGATGAGAAACAGCAAAGATCAAAAGATCGCAGCCTTCGGCAGCTCCTACACATAATCCCCTGTAGGAGCTGCCGAAGGCTGCGATCTTTTTCAGGTAGGATACCCGCCATCTTTTCCCAGTCTTGTTATCGGAGTTGCCCATGAGCGCCATCACTCGCGCAGCGGTGGAAGCCGTCCTCAGCCAATACACCGACCCTTACCTGAACCAGGATCCGGTCAGCGCCGGTTGCGTGAAGCACATCGAGATCGTCGGTGATCGCGTCACCGTGCAGCTGGAAATCGGTTATGCCGCCGGCCTGTTCAAAAGCGGATGGGCGCAAATGCTGCAATTGGCCATCGAGAACCTTGACGGTGTCGCGGCCGCGAAAGTAGAGATCAATACAGTCATCGCCGCGCACAAAGCCCAGGCGCAGATCCCGGGGCTGGCCAACGTCAAGAACGTGGTCGCCGTGGCGTCGGGCAAGGGCGGTGTGGGCAAGTCGACCACCGCCGCCAACCTCGCGCTGGCCCTGGCCCGTGAAGGCGCCAAGGTCGGCATTCTCGACGCCGATATCTATGGCCCGAGCCAAGGCATCATGTTCGGCATCCCCGAGCGCACCCGCCCAGAGGTCAAGGATCAGAAGTGGTTTGTGCCGCTCAAGGCGCACGGCGTGGAAGTCATGTCGATGGCATTCCTGACCGACGACAACACGCCGATGGTCTGGCGCGGGCCGATGGTCTCGGGCGCGTTGCTGCAACTGGTCACGCAAACCGCATGGGGCGATCTGGACTATCTGGTCATCGACATGCCGCCAGGCACCGGTGACATTCAGCTGACGTTGGCGCAAAAAGTCCCGGTGGCCGGCGCGGTGATTGTCACCACTCCGCAGGATCTGGCATTGCTGGATGCGCGCAAAGGCGTGGAAATGTTCCGCAAGGTCAACATTCCGGTGTTGGGCGTGGTGGAAAACATGGCCGTGCACATCTGCTCGAACTGCGGGCATGCCGAGCATCTGTTCGGCGAGGGCGGTGGTGAGAAACTCGCGACCCAATACGGCGTAGAGCTGCTGGCGTCGCTGCCCCTGTCAATGCTGATCCGCGAGCAGGCCGATGGCGGCAAGCCAACGGTGATCGCCGAGCCGGACAGCCAGATTGCCATGGTCTATCAGGAACTGGCCCGCCACGTCGGCGCGCGGATCGTGTTGCAGGAAGCGGCGACGCCGGCGATGCCGAATATCACCATCAGCGACGATTAAATCTATCTGTAAACGCCGGGCAAAACTGTGGGAGCGAGCCTGCTCGCGAAAGCGGAGTGTCATTCAACTCATTAGTTGGCTGATCCACCGCATTCGCGAGCAGGCTCGCTCCCACATTTGGTTTTGCGGTGTGGCTTAGATGCGCAACCCGCCATCCATCTCCAGAATCCGCCCGGTGTAATAGTCGTTCTCGAAGATATACGCCGCCGAGTGCGCAATCTCTTCCGGCTTGCCCATGCGCTTGAGCGGAATCCCCGAGGTCATCTTCTCCAGCGCTTCCGGTTTCATGCCCAGGGTCATCTCGGTTTCGATGAAGCCCGGTGCAATCCCCGCTACACGAATGCCATAACGCGCCAGTTCCTTGGCCCAAGTCACGGTCGCCGCAGCAACACCGGCCTTGGCCGCCGAATAGTTGGTCTGGCCAACGTTGCCCGCACGCGAGATCGACGAGATGTTGATGATCGCGCCGCTGTTCTTCAGCTCGACCATTTTTGCCGCCACCTCACGGGTGCAGAGGAACACGCCGGTCAGGTTGACGTCGATCACTGCCTGCCACTGTGCCAGGCTCATCTTGGTCATCTCGCCGTCCTTGACCTTGAGCAGCAAGCCATCACGGAGGATCCCGGCGTTGTTGATCAGGCCATGAATGGCACCGAAGTCGGCGGCAACCTGAGCGACCATGTGCTCGACCTGCTCTTCATTGGCGACGTTGCACAGATAGCTGCGCGCCTCGACGCCCTTGGCCTTGCAAGCCGCGACCGCGTCGTCGAGTTTTTCCTGATTGAGGTCGACCAGCGCCAGCTTCGCGCCTTTGCCGGCGAAATACTCGGCCATCGAGCGGCCCAAACCCTGGCAACCGCCAGTGATAATGATTACTTTGTCGTTGAGTTGCATTCGCATGCCCCGATAGCAGGTCTGAGTGGTTTTTGTTTTCAGCGACTCCCGATCTGCACCGGCCGTGGCTGGGTTGCACATGAGAATTGCCCGCCGGCTGACCGGGACTTGATACCCGGCGCCTGTCCGTTTTTTCGACGGATTCTATTTAAGGAGTCATAAATTGAGCGTTGAAGTGGCGAAGAATGCCCGAGAATTGCTTCTCAAGGAATACCGTGGAGTGCTGTCGACCCACTCCAAATCGATGCCCGGTTTTCCCTTTGGCTCCGTGGTGCCTTACTGCCTGGACGAGCAGGGCCGGCCGCTGATCCTGATCAGCCGTATTGCCCAGCACACCCACAACCTGCAAAAAGACCCGAAATGCTCGATGTTGGTGGGCGAACGTGAGGCCGATGACGTGCAAGCCGTTGGTCGCCTGACCTATCTGGCCGAGGCGCAAAAGCTCGAAGACACGGCCCGCATTGAAGCGGCGGCCGAGCGTTATTACCGCTATTTCCCTGACTCGCAGAACTATCACAAGGCCCACGACTTCGATTTCTGGGTACTGAGCCCGGTGCGTCATCGCTACATCGGCGGTTTTGGCGCGATTCACTGGGTCGATCAACTGACCTTGGCCAATCCGTTCGCTGGCAAGGCTGAAATCAGCATGGTCGAGCACATGAACGCCGACCACGGCAAAGCCATCGCGCACTACGTCGACCTCGCCGGTCTGCCGAAAAGCGTGCCGGCGCAACTGGCCGGGATCGACAGCGAAGGCATGCACCTGCGCATCGGTCAGGCGCTGTACTGGTTGCCGTTTCAAGCCCCTTGTCATACGCCGACACAAGTGCGCGAAGCCTTGGTTTCATTGGCTCACGCACAGGTCTGGCCAAAAAATGCAGTGGTCGACGCTTGAATTCACGAAAGGGCGACGTCATCTAAGGCTTACTGCAAGGCATTTCTTGCGTTGAGGAAACTTTGATGCGCCCTTTTCTGTTGCTCTTTCTGCTGTTTCCAGTGCTGGAGCTGTTCGTATTCGTCAAAGTGGCAGGTTCCATCGGGTTTTTCCCGGCCCTGCTGCTGATCATTCTCGGCTCGATGTTCGGCGTGTTCGTGCTGCGCGTCGCCGGTCTGGCTACGGCCCTGCGTGCCCGTGAAAGCCTGAACCGTGGCGAACTGCCTGCGCAAACCATGCTTGAAGGGCTGATGCTGGCATTGGCCGGTGGCCTGTTGATCCTGCCTGGCTTCATCAGCGATGTAGTCGGTCTGGTCATGCTGCTGCCGTTCACGCGTCGTCTGCTGGCGAATAAAATGCGCCAGCGCGCCGAAGAGCAGGCCATGCGTCAGCGTGCGTTCGCCGACGACCTGCAACCCCGTGGCGGTCCTGCACCGCGCCAGCCGCTCGGCCGTGAGGGTGATGTGATCGAAGGCGAGTTCGAACACCGCGACTCCAAGTAACATCTGCATCGACACGGCACCTTCGGGTGCCGTGTTCGTTTATGGGCTGCTTTTGTGCAACATATCGGTGAAAAATTTTTCGCCTCGCCCTTGTAATAAGCTTATGCGCCCTTATGTATCGGTCACCGAAAGGTTTCTGGCATTTGAGCCAGTCAGACTTCCGCGGCTCGCTTGACGATCCGCAACCGGCGCAGGCCGGATTTGTTAAACCCGCCGGGAATACACCGGCCGATGAAAACCACAATTAGGAGAGATCGACAATGAAGCTTCGTCCTCTGCATGACCGCGTCGTAATCCGTCGCAGCGAAGAAGAAAAGAAAACCGCTGGCGGTATCGTCCTGCCAGGTTCGGCTGCTGAAAAAGCCAACCACGGTGTGATTCTCGCTGTAGGCCCGGGCAAAGCTCTGGAAAACGGCGAAGTGCGCGCACTGTCCGTTAAAGAAGGCGACAAGGTTGTGTTCGGTCCTTACTCCGGCAGCAACACTGTGAAAGTCGACGGCGAAGACCTGCTGGTAATGAGCGAGAACGAAATCCTCGCTGTTATCGAAGGCTGATACCCCCGTTCATTTTCCCGCTACTACAAAGTATTCAAGGAATATCGATCATGGCTGCTAAAGAAGTTCTGTTTGGCGATTCCGCCCGTAAAAAAATGCTCAAGGGCGTCAACGTCCTGGCTGACGCAGTAAAAGCGACCCTGGGCCCGAAAGGCCGTAACGTGATCATCGAGAAGAGCTTCGGCGCTCCGACCATCACCAAGGACGGCGTTTCCGTCGCCAAAGAAATCGAACTCGAAGACCGTTTCGAAAACATGGGCGCGCAGCTGGTCAAAGACGTTGCCTCCCGTGCCAACGATGACGCTGGTGACGGTACTACCACCGCTACCGTTCTGGCTCAGTCGATCGTCAACGAAGGCCTGAAAGCCGTCGCTGCCGGCATGAACCCGATGGACCTGAAGCGCGGTATCGACAAAGCGACCATCGCTATCGTCAAAGAGCTGAAGAACCTGTCCAAGCCTTGCGCTGACACCAAGGCCATCGCTCAGGTCGGCACCATCTCGGCCAACTCCGACAGCTCCATCGGCGACATCATTGCCGAAGCCATGGAAAAAGTCGGTAAAGAAGGCGTGATCACCGTTGAAGAAGGCACTGGCCTGGAAAACGAACTGTCGGTTGTTGAAGGCATGCAGTTCGACCGTGGCTACCTGTCCCCGTACTTCGTCAACAAGCCAGAGACCATGGTTGCCGAGCTGGACAGCCCGCTGATCCTGCTGGTCGACAAAAAGATCTCGAACATCCGCGAAATGCTGCCAGTGCTGGAAGCCGTTGCCAAAGCCGGCCGCCCACTGCTGATCGTTTCCGAAGACGTTGAAGGCGAAGCCCTGGCGACTCTGGTTGTGAACAACATGCGTGGCATCGTTAAAGTCGCAGCCGTCAAGGCGCCAGGCTTCGGCGACCGTCGCAAGGCCATGCTGCAGGACATCGCTGTTCTGACCGGCGGTACCGTTATCTCCGAAGAGATCGGCCTGAGCCTGGAAGCCGCTACCCTGGAAAACCTCGGTAGCGCCAAGCGCGTGACCATCTCCAAGGAAAACACCATCATCGTTGACGGTGCTGGCGTAGAAGCTGATATCCAGGCGCGTATCACTCAGATCCGTGCCCAGGCAGCTGAAACTTCCTCGGACTACGATCGTGAAAAACTGCAAGAGCGTCTGGCCAAGCTGTCCGGCGGCGTTGCAGTGATCAAGGTTGGCGCTGGTTCCGAAGTTGAAATGAAAGAGAAGAAAGCCCGCGTTGAAGACGCCCTGCACGCAACCCGCGCAGCCGTTGAAGAAGGCGTGGTACCTGGCGGTGGCGTTGCGCTGATCCGTGCTCTGCAAACCCTGGTTGACCTGAAAGGCGACAACGCTGATCAGGACGTCGGTATCGCTGTTCTGCGCCGCGCTGTTGAAGCTCCGCTGCGTCAGATCGCTGCCAACAGCGGCGACGAGCCAAGCGTTGTAGTCAACGAAGTCAAGAACGGCAAGGGTAACTTCGGTTACAACGCTGCGACTGGCGAGTACGGCGACATGATCGAAATGGGCATCCTGGACCCAACCAAGGTGACTCGTTCCGCTCTGCAAGCTGCATCGTCGATCGGCGGTCTGATCCTGACCACCGAAGCCGCTGTAGCTGACGCGCCGAAGAAAGACGGCGCTGCTGGCGGCGGTATGCCAGACATGGGCGGCATGGGTGGCATGGGCGGCATGATGTAAGCCAGCCTTACCCCTGTAACGCAAAACCCCGCTGGCGAAAGTCAGCGGGGTTTTTTATTGCCCAAATATCAGCGTCACCCCCAAACCCCTGTGGGAGCGAGCCTGCTCGCGAAGGGGGCGGATCAGCCAGCATTAATGTTGAATGACACAGCGCATTCGCGAGCAGGCTCGCTCCCACAATGGGATCTATATTCAGGCGCTGATGGGGTGTGCCTTGACCACGGCCTCGGCCTTCACCGCCGGGCGATACAGCACCCAGTAATACGACCCCAGACAAATCAGCCAGCAGAAAATCGCCGTCCACACGTTGTGCGAGAAGAAGTGTGCGCCCTGCATCATCCGGCTGATCGAGAACACCGAACCCAATGCAAAGGCAAAGATAAACGCCTGTCTGGCCAGACGCGGACGGCGATCACGCAGGACAAAGAACAACGCAAACAAAGTAAACCCCGTCGCCGCATGACCACCCGGCCAGCAACGCCCGGGCTTGTCGGTCTGTGGGCGATGCTCCATCAACTTGCTATAGGTTTCATGGCCACCGAATTGCTCCAGGCTCCACGGGCATTGCACCGCAGTCACGGCTTTGACCGGAGTGACAAACGAGGTCGCCAGGCCCAGCGACAGCACCAGACAGCCCAGCTCACGCTTGAACGGTTTTAGTCTGTCGAGGAAAAACGCGCCGATGAAGCCCAGGATGGCAAACACCGAGAACGCGATCACTACCTGCTTGGCGCGATCGTGAAGGATGTCTTCAAGAAAAAAACTGTGCCGCCCGATAAAGTCGCCGGCAACCGGGTCGTAGAACAGGCGGGCCAGATACATGTCCAGCTCGGTCAATTCGAGCAGTACCAGAATGACCGCCGCGACGGCGGGTATTCCCAGACACAACCAGAAATTCAGTGGCCTGGAAACGGGACGGGCAGAAGTCGACGCCATGGGCAATTCCTTGGTCGGTAAGTATGTTCTGAGGAGCGCAACCGCGCGGAGTCTGCGCGTGCGGGCGTCGCCGATTTGTTAACCGAAAGTGAAAAAAACGTTGGCGTGCGCAATGAGCATTTTTATCGCTAAACAACCCGACACACGCCTAGCCCTGAGCCACACTTGGCCGTAAGCTGCGCGGGCCAAGTAGGCCGTTACCCCGTACGGAGGAGGTGCCCATGCGAATTCTGTTGGTCGAAGACAACCGCGACATCCTGGCCAATCTGGCCGATTATCTGGGCCTCAAAGGCTATACCGTCGATTGCGCCCAGGACGGTTTGTCGGGCCTGCATCTGGCCGCCACCGAGCATTACGACCTGATCGTGCTCGACATCATGTTGCCGGGCATCGACGGCTACACCCTGTGCAAGCGCCTGCGTGAAGATGCCCGCCGCGACACGCCGGTGATCATGCTCACTGCTCGTGATCAGCTCGACGATCGTCTGCAGGGTTTCAAGTCCGGGGCTGATGATTATCTGATCAAGCCATTTGCCTTGTCCGAGCTGGCTGCGCGGGTCGAAGCGGTGATGCGCCGTGCGCAGGGTGGTGGCCGTCGGGCGCTGCAGGTCGCCGATCTGAGCTACGACCTCGACACGCTGGAAGTGACCCGCGACGGTAAATTGCTCAAGCTCAACCCGGTCGGCCTCAAGTTGCTGGCGGTGTTGATGCAGAAGAGCCCGCACGTCCTGCGTCGGGAAATTCTCGAAGAAGCGCTGTGGGGCGATGATTGCCCGGACAGCGACAGCCTGCGCAGTCACGTTCACCAATTGCGTCAGGTGATCGACAAACCGTTCACCAAACCATTGCTGCACACCGTGCACGGCGTGGGTTACCGGCTGGCCGATGTGTAATGGAGTTTAAGCAAAGCCTTTCCCAGCGGATCATCATCGCCTTCGCCTTGATGAGCGCCCTGGTCGCCGGTGCCTTTGCCATGGGCATCGTCGCGACCGTGCACCTTGTCGAAGAAAAGCTGATTTCGGCGGGGCTGGGCGGTGATTTGCAGCGTCTGCTACTGATGGACAACGTCTCGGACTGGAGCCACCGTCCGGAGCCGGATCAGTTGTTCTATTTCAGCGGCGGACCGGGCGATTTCGAGTTGCCCAAGGATCTGCGCCACCTCGATTCAGGTTTCCATGAAGTGTTTCGCGAGCAGCTGTCGTATCACGCGATGGTCGAAATCGTCGACGGTCGACGTTACGTATTGCTGCAGGATCAAAGCGATTTCGAAGAGCGTGAGCGTGTCCTGTTTGCCGTGGTGCTGGTGGGGTTCGTGCTCAGCCTGGCTCTGGCGGTGTTCCTTGGCTGGGTGCTCGCGCGCAAGGTGATGGCGCCGGTGGTGCGCTTGGCCCGGCAGGTGCGCCACCGCGACCAGTTACTTGGGCTGGCACCACCGCTGGCACCGGATTATGCGGCTGACGAAGTGGGTGAGCTGGCGGTGGCCTTCGATGCCACATTGGGGCGCCTGCGTCAGGCGCTGACACGCGAGCGTTTGTTCACCAGCGACGTCAGCCATGAATTGCGCACGCCGCTGATGGTGCTGGCCAGTTCCTGCGAGCTGCTGCTGGAAAACCCGGGGATCGACCAGCGTGGTCGCTCCCAGGTCGAGCGTATTGCTCGCGCCAGTGAGGAAATGCGCGAGTTGGTGCAAACCTTCCTGATGCTGGCGCGCGCCCAGCATGAAGATGCCGGCATGGCACTTCAGCAAAACCTCTCACAAGTCGCCGAAAATCTGTTGTGTCTGTGGCGCGGGCCGATCGAGAGCAAGGGCTTGAAACTGGTCTTCGAACCGGGCAGTCCATCAGACATTCGCTACAACGCGACCCTGTTGAGTGCCGTGATGGGCAACCTGTTGCGCAACGCGCTGCATTACACCGAAAAAGGCTTCATTCGCCTGACACTAACTGCCAACGGCTTCGCGGTCGAAGACTCCGGCGTCGGCATCCCGGAAGAAAAGCGCGAAGCCATGTTCGAGCCTTTCGTGCGTGGCAGCGAAAAGCGCGGCGAAGGGCTGGGGCTGGGGTTGTCGCTGGTGCAGCGGATCTGCGAGAACCAGGGCTGGACCGTCAGTCTGAGCACGATGGAACCGAATGGCTGCCGCTTCGAAGTGGATCTTGGCAAAATCTGACGCAGGGGGTGGCGCAAGGCTACTCCCTCTAACCTGTCTGAATCCTGTATAACGCTGTAATAATTTGTCTGTTTACCTGACATTTTTTTCACAAATGGATGACCTGACGCTGACACGCCGCTCCCTAAGGTGGTGCCATCAGCAATTCAGGAGTCCTGGTGATGGCCGGCCCGATCAAACTCGATTTTTCCGAGAAGTACGACGATCAGCACGCGCAGAAATATCTGCGCAAGCACAAGGAAAGCCTTGGACGTCGGCTCTCTCACTGGCGTGATGAACAACTGGCTCGCAAGGCGCTGGCGCTGGTCGGCGAACCGGGGCTGGTGCTGGATCTGCCTTGCGGTGCAGGGCGGTTCTGGCCATTGCTGGGCGAAAAGGCCAACCGGGTGATCATCGGCGCGGACAATTCCGAGTCGATGATCACGACGGCCATGCAAGCGCAACCGGCCGATGTGGTGAAACGGGTACAACCCTTGCACACATCTGCGTTCGACATTGCCTTGCCGGATAACGCCGTCGACAGCATCTTCTGCATGCGTCTGCTTCATCACATCGGTGAAGCCGAGCACCGCCGGGCGATTCTGCGCGAGTTCGAGCGTGTCACCCGGGACAGTGTGATTGTTTCGCTGTGGGTCGACGGCAATTTCAAGGCCTGGAAACGCCAGCGTGCCGAGCGCAACCGTGACAAACGCGAGTATCAGAATCGCTTTGTGTTACCGGCCGCTACGGTCGAAAAGGAGTTCGAGGAGGCAGGTTTTCGAATTCAGGAACAACTGGACTTTATTCCGCTCTATGCCATGTGGCGAGTTTACGTATTACGCAAGAGGTAACAGGATGGCAGTGCAATTGGCAGCAGAAACGGAAGTCGCTTCGCAAGATCGCTTTGACTATTACTGGAACCAGCGCGGCGAGTGGGTAGAAGAACCCAATGTTCGACGCGGTGGCGAAAGCGGTGTGCAAAGGGTCGTGGGGCGCGATGGACAACTGCTGTACGCCAAGCGTCAGACCGGACATATCTACCGCAGCTGGTTGCATCCGTTCGGCCGTCCGACCGTATTGCGCGAACTCGACGCACTGACCGGCGTGAGCAAGCTCGGTGTGCGCGTGCCGGAAATCGTTTTCTGCGGCGCCCAGCCTGATCCGCAGCACAAATGGCGTGCACTGCTGGTCACCAAATCGCTGGACGGTTTCCAGGAACTGGAACATTGGCTGGCGGCGGCCGGCGGTCGCGATCAGTGTGGCGACGGGGTGTATGAGCGTGTGCTCAAGGACCTCGCCGAGAACCTGGCGCGCATGCACAAGGGCCGTTGGCAGCACAGCTGCATCTACATCAAACACGTGTTTGTGCGGGTGACCGGTGAAGGCGAGTCGGCCAAGGTCGAGGTCGCTTTGATCGATCTGGAGAAATGCCGCCAGCGTCTGACCGCCTATCGCGCTGCCTCCCATGACATGAAGCAATTGCGCCGCCACTCGTCGTTCCGCGACGCGGACTGGAAGAAACTCGTCTACTTTTATGAGACGGCGTTTGGCAGCGCTATCAAAGGTTTATAGCGATGAAACTAGAAATTGCACGAGGTTTGTTTTTGGTTGGAGCCTTGGCAGTTGCGTCATTGGCGGTGGCTGCCTGGGAGCAGCCCCGCATGCAGGTGGTTGGCGCGTCCGTAGACGACGCCCACTGCGCAGTCCCACGGGTGGCGAAAGCCTCCGTGGCGACCCAACCCGATCATGATCTGTTGTTGTTCATGTTCGGACTCTCTCAAGGGATGAGGCCGCAAAGTTGAAACGATTGAAGCCCACATAAAAGGCCTCGCAGATGCGAGGCCTTTTTTTATGCCAGGAATTCGGGTCTGGCCCCCTGTGGGAGCGAGCCTGCTCGCGAAAGCGGTCTGTCAGTTAATACTTATGGTGTCTGACACACCGCCTTCGCGAGCAGGCTCGCTCCCACAGGGTTATGCGGTTGGCTTGGGATCGGGTTTCGCCAGCAGGGTGTAAACACACGGCAGCACAAACAGGGTAAACAACGTGCCGATCGACATCCCCGTGGCAATCACCATGCCGATATCAAAGCGGCTGACCGCACCGGCACCCGTGGCGAGAATCAGCGGCACCATGCCAAACACCATCGCCGCCGTGGTCATCAGCACCGGCCGCAAGCGAATCGCCGCCGCTTCCTCAACGGCTTCACGCGCCGTCAGGCCTTTGTCCTTGCGCAACTGGTTAGCGAACTCGACGATCAGGATCCCGTGCTTGCTGATCAGACCGATCAGCGTCACCAGCCCGACCTGGGTGTAGATGTTCATGCTCGACCAGCCAAGGAACAACGGAATCAGCGCCCCGCAGATCGACAACGGCACCGTCACCAGAATCACCAGCGGATCGCGGAAGCTCTCGAACTGCGCCGCCAGCACCAGAAAGATAATCGCCAGCGCCAGTGCGAAGGTTACCCACAACGCGCTGCCTTCCTGCACAAACTGGCGTGAGGCGCCGCCATAGTCGAAAGCAAACCCGGCCGGTGCTTCTTCGCGGGCAATCTGCAATACGGTGTCGATGGCTTCGCCCATGCTCACCAACGGGAAACCGGAAATCTTCGCGGCGTTAAGTTGCTGGAACTGATTGAGCTGGCGCGGTCGTGCGCGGTCGCTGACCTTGATCAGCGTCGACAGCGGCAATAACTCGCCCTGAGTGTTTTTCACGTAGTAGTTGTTCAGCCAGTCCGGGTTATCGCGATACGGCCGTTCGACCTGAGCAATCACTTTGTAGCTGCGCCCATCAATGGTGAAGCGGTTGATTTCCGCCTCGCCCAGCAGCGTTGCCAGCGTGCTGCCCAGATCGAGCATCGACACGCCCATCTGCGCCGCTTTGGCGCGGTCGATATCGACCACCACCTCGGGTTTGTCGAACGCCAGATCAAGATCGACGAAGGCGAACTTGCCCGACTCCATCGCACGTTTCTTGATCCGCTCAGCCACTTGCAGCAGCAGTTCATAGTCGTTGGCGGTGTTGACCACGAACTCGAACGGCAAGCCTTCACCGGTGCCGGGCAGGGAGGGCAGGTTGAAGCCGAAAATCTGCAGGCCCGGTATGCCTTCCAGTTTGCCTTGCACCTCCGGGAGGATCTGCATTTGCGTGCGGCTGCGCTCGTTCCACGGCTTGAGCAGGAAGCCGCCGATCCCCGCCTGCACACCGTTGTAGCCGTTGATCTGGAACGAGAAGTAGTACTCCGGGAATTCCTTGAAGATCTTGATGAATTCGTCGGTGTAGGTGCTCAGGTAATCAAGGTTGGTCGGCTGCGGCGCAGTGGCCATCATGAAAATGATGCCTTGGTCTTCATCCGGGGCCAGTTCCGATTTGGTGAACTTGAGGAACACCGGGATCAGGCACAACACGATCACCGCGAACACCAGCACCACCGGCCGCGTGTTCAGCGTGCCGTGCAGCATGCTCTGATAGCGGCGCTTGAGACCTTCGAAGATACGGTCGAGCCGATGTGCCAGGCCGCTGGGGTTTTCCTCATGGCGCAGCAAAAATGCGCACATCATCGGCGACAGGGTCAGGGCGACGATCCCGGAAATTACCACGGCGCCAGCGAGGGTCAGCGCAAACTCCTTGAACAGCGCCCCGGTCAGCCCGGTGAGGAAACCGATCGGCGCGTACACCGCCGCCAGGGTGATGGTCATCGAGACCACCGGCATGGCGATTTCCCGTGCGCCTTCCAGCGCCGCATCAAACGGCGTTTTGCCTTCCTCGATGTGCCGGTGGATGTTCTCCACCACGACAATCGCATCGTCCACCACCAGACCGATGGCCAGCACCATCGCCAGCAGCGTCAGCAGATTCATCGAGTAGCCCATCATCTGCATGAAGAACATCACGCCGATCATCGACAGCGGAATGGTCACCACCGGGATCACCACCGAACGCAGGGCGCCGAGGAACAGAAACACCACGACAATCACGATCAGCACCGCTTCGAACAGGGTTTTCACCACTTCATCGATCGAAGCCTGAATGAACAATGTGGCGTCGTAGGCGATTTCGCTTTTCAGGTTCGGCGGTAGCTGTGCTTCCAGCTCGGGCATCAGCTTGCGCACTTCCTTGATCACATCCAGCGGGTTGGCGCCGGGTGTGGCTTTGATGCCGATGTACACCGACGGCGTGCCGCCGAACGAGCTGATCGAGTCGTAGTTTTCCGCACCCATTTCCACCCGCGCGACATCGCTGAGCAGCACGCGGCTGTCACCACTGACCTTGAGCGGAATCGCCGCAAAGGCTTCAGCGGATTTCAGTTCGGTGTTGGCGTTGATGCTGGTGACCACGTACTCGCCTTTCACTTCGCCGGCGGCGGAGAGGAAGTTGTACTGGCGCACCGCATTGGTCACGTCGGCGGCGCTGAGGCCGAAACCGGCGAGTTTCACCGGGTCGAGCCACAGGCGCATGGCGAACACCTGATTGCCGAGAATCTCCGCCTCGGCCATGCCCGGCAGGGTTGCCAGTTTTGGCTGGATCACCCGGGACAGGTAATCGGTGATCTGCGGGTTGCTCAAGTCCTTGCTGAAGAAGCTGATGTACATCAGCGCCGAGGCGTCGGCCGATTCCTTGCTCAGCACCGGGTCTTCGGCGTCCTGCGGCAATTTGTTTTTCACCTCGTTGGCCTTGGCCAGCAACTCGGTGAACAAACGGTCGGTGTTGGAGCCGATGCGTGCGTAGATCGAGATCACCGAGAAGTTCTGCCGACTGACCGAGGTCATGTAGTCGATGCCCTCGGCGCTGGCCAGACTCTGCTGCATCGGCTGGGTGATGTAACCCTGAATGGTTTCGGCGTTGGCCCCGGGGTAGGCGGTGGTCACCGTGATCAGGGCGTTTTCCATTTGCGGGTATTGGCGCAGCGGCAACTTGCTCCAGGCCTGAAAGCCGAGCAACACAATCAACAGGCTGACCACGGTGGCGAGCACCGGGCGGCGGATGAACGGATCAGTAAAAGCCATGGGGATTCCTTGATCAGTCGGCGCGGGGCGGACTGTTCTGCTCGCCGAGGGTCTTGTCGTCGCTGATGGCAATGTGGGCGCCGTTGTCCAGTTTGATCTGGCCGGCCGTCACCACTTGTTCGCCGCTCTGCACGCCCTTGTTGATCATCACCAGGCCACCGCGGCGTTCACCGGTTTCGATGAAGCGGCGTTCGGCGATCAGCACCGGTTGGCCCTTGTCATCCTTTTCGACGCTGCCGTCCTCGGCTTTCTTCTGCCCGACCACGTAGATCGAGTTGCCGTAGAGGGTGTAGGTGATCGCGCTTTCCGGCACGACGATATGTTTCTGCGGGTCGGGCAGCAGCACTTCAAGGCTGGTGAACATGCCCGGCAGCAGTTTGCCGTCGGGGTTGGCCAGGGTGGCTCGAATCAGAATGTTGCGCGTGGTGCTTTCGACGATCGGGTTGATCGCGCTGATCTTGCCGGCGAAGTTTTGCCCGGGGTAAGCGGAGACCGAGATTTGCACCGGTTGACCGATGGCCAGTTTCGGCACCGATTGCTCGGGCAGATAGAAGTCGGCGTAGAGACTGCTCAGGTCCTGCAGCGTGGCGATTTTACTGCCGCTGGCGAGGTAGTCGCCGACGTCGACCTGACGGATGCCGATGGTGCCGCTGAACGGCGCGAGGATGCGTTTTTTTGCCAGCGAGGCGTTGAGCTGATTGACCGTGGCCTTGTTCTTTTGCAGAACGGCGGAGAGGCGGTCGTACTCGCCTTTGGAGATCGCGCGGCTGTCGACCAGTTGCGCGCCACGGCCGAAGTCCAGTTGCGCCAGACCCAGATCGGCTTTGGCGGTTTCCAGCAATGCGGTTTCGACGGCGCTGTCGAGTTGCAGTAGCGGTTGCCCGGCCTTGACCTTCTGTCCGGATTCGAACTTGAGTTCGGTGACGGTGCCGGCGACTTCCAGGCTCAGCTCGACGCCTTGCAGCGCCTTGAGCGTGCCGACGGTGGGCAGGCGCAGCTGCCACGGTTGCTCGGTGGCGTTGGCCACGGCGACGCTGATCGGCGGTTTCGGCTTGGAAAAGCCCTGGATCATCGTGTAGATCGAAAAGGCTTTGTACCCGCCCAGCACCAGGACGATCAGCAAAACAACACCCAACATGATCAGCATGCGGCGACGCAGCATATTTCCAGTTCCTTGGATAAATCAGGTGAGACAGGCGGGCACATTACTCCGAGTGGAGGGGGGATTCCAACTGGCAGTTCTTACAGGGGGGCGCAAAAAGATCGCAGCCTGCGGCAGCTCCTACAGGGGAGTGCATTCCAATGTAGGAGCTGCCGCAGGCTGCGATCTTTTAAGGCTGTTTTACGCCATCAACTGAAGATGGTTGTCCCAGAGCCCCGCCGGCAATTCCAGCGGCTTGGCCAGCAGTTCATCCTGACGGCAATCGTAGTACCGGCAACGTCCTTGCCCGGAGGTCACGACAAAACCGTCCTTCACCGCACCGACACCAGCGCAATCAGGCAATGGTGCATCGAGGCGCACTTCGCCGCTGTCCAGATCCCAGATAAAGAAGCGGTTGCCACGCGGCGCCGTCAGGGCGACCAGACGCAAGTCGCTGTGCACGGCAACGCTGGCGGTGTAATGCCCCATCGACTGCAACTGATGCTCCGGCACCGGGAAGGCCACGAACGGCTGACCCGGACGCTTGATCGCCAACAGTTCCGAACGCTCATGCGAGGCGCCCATGAATTGCTGACCGGCAACGATGGTGCCATCGCTGGCGATGCCCAGATGGCGCACGCTGTTCATCTGCTGGGCGAGGGTTTCCTTGCTCAACAACGTACCGTCGCGCTGCATCAGCACCAGACTTGGCTCCATGGCGTTGAGGTTCATGTCGACGCGGCTTTCCGCCTCGGTACGAATCCCGCCATTGGCCACCACCAGCGTCTCGCCGTCGGGCATCCACGACACTTGATGCGGGCCGAGGCCGTGGGTAGAAATCTCGCCGGTGTGCAGCAGCCGCGCGCCTTCGAACTTGTACACGCCGAGCAAACCACGGCCGGGATCGGTGGTGTCGTTCTCGGTGGCGTACAGGTACTCGCCGTCCTTGTGCACCACGGCGTGGCCGTAGAAGTGCCGGTTCGGCTGCGACGTCACCGTCTGCAGCAACTTACCGTCGCGCAGGTCGATCAGGTAGCTTTCGGTGCCCGGGCGACGTGCGACAAACAGCGCAATCGGCTGCGTCGGGTGATTGATGATGTCGTGGCAACGCTGGCCGACTTCGGTGGCGAACACCCGCGTGCCATCCAGACGATAGCCGACGGCGTAGTGCTTGCCGTCGGTGTCGTCGCGCGCCGACAGCAACAGCGGGCTCTGATCCTTGCGTTTGAACAGCGTCCAGCCGCCCAGCGTCACTGCTCCCAGCAGTGCACTACCTAAAGTCAGAACCTGACGTCGCAGCATGGCACTTGCCCTCATCAGTCACCGTCGTTGGCGTTGAAGCCCAGTTGAATGCCCAGCGCCTTGGCCAGTTCGCCTTCGTGCAGGCGATGGACGACGTTGAGGCTGTCGTAGATGTCGTTGAGTTGCTGACGACCGGCGTCGTCTTCGAGCATTTCGCCGAGCGAGCGCTGGGTGCTGTCGAACAGTTTCAGCGACGCGGCATAAGCGGCATCGATCTTGTCGGCCAGTGGCTTTTGCTCAGCGGGCAACAGACCGCGCAGGCCTTTGTTGTCGACGCCTTCCCACACGGTTTTGGCAGCGGCGAGGCTGGCTTCCAGCGCGGTCAGGGACGACTGGCTGCGCCATGCGTCGGCCTGGAACGGCTGTGGCACGCCTTTGCTCTGGCGGCCCATTGGCGTGCCGAGTTTTTTCTTCAGGGTGTCCAGTGCGGTGACTTGCACACGCAGCAGATCGGCGATCGCTTCGTGGGAGTCGGCGTAACGCTGGTTAGGGAACTTGCTCATCTGCGCGAGCATGCCGTCGGTGTTGTTCCAGCCCTGCAGAATCTCTTCCGCCAGTTGCTTCTGACGCTCGCCGATGGCGATCAACAGTGGGCAATACTTGGCTTTCTGCTCGGCGTTGGCGACGTCAGGCTTGGCATCGAACAGGATGTATTCGTAAGCCGACAGGCCTTGCACGACCACGCTCGATTTGGCCAGCGCGGCTGCATCGATCTGCGGCTGCGCGACTACCAACTGCTCGACCTGACGGCCGACGAGGTTCTTCTTGTCCGGCCAGAACTGCACCTGCCACGAGCGGTTGCCCTCGGCCAGCGGGCCGATCAGCAGCGGTTGCAGCTCGGCCCAGGCTTTCTGCGCGTGGAGGAAGTCGGCGCGGGCGGTCTCCAGGGTTTCTTTGCCCTGGCAGTAGGCGAGGGCACTGACCGCCAGTTGCTTGTCGGCTTCGACCCAACGGGTGTAGGTCGGCAGGATCACCGATTTGGCGATGGCCGCCGAGGTGACCGCTTGCGGATCCTGCGGCGAGCAGGCGCCGAGGGCGAGCGCAGCAAGGCTGGTGAACAGTAGCTTGGGACGGAACATGTCGGGCTCCCGATTCTTTATCAGTGTTTAAAGTGAGTTCAGAAACGCCAGCAACGCAGCGCGCTGCTCGGCATTGAAAGACAAAACCTGTTGCTGTGCGGCTTGCGCTTCGCCGCCGTGCCAGAGCACCGCTTCGAGCAGATTGCGCGCACGGCCATCATGCAAAAACTGGGTGTGGCCACTGACCGCTTGCGTCAGGCCGATTCCCCACAACGGCGGCGTGCGCCAGTCGCGGCCGGAGGCCTGGAATTCCGTGCGGTTGTCGGCCAGGCCGTCGCCCATATCGTGCAGCAGCAGATCGCTGTACGGGCGAATCACTTGATTGGCCAGTTCAGGTTCGGCGGCGTTGGCGGCGGTGGTGTATTTCGGCGTGTGGCAGGAATCGCAGCCGGCCTGGAAAAACAGGTTCTTGCCGGCGATGACGTCGGCATCGTTAACGCCACGACGTGCCGGCACAGCGAGGTTGCGGCTGTAGAACAACACCAGACGCAGGATGTTGTCGCTGACTTCCGGCTCGCCGTCCGGGCCATTACCGATTGGCGCTTGTTTGCAGGCGGTTTGCGCGTCGGTGCAGTCATCGAAGGGACGCAGGCTGGTCGTGAGGCCCATATCACCAGAAAACGCATGAACATTTTGTTGATTGAGGTTCGGTTGTCCGGCTTTCCAGCCAAATCTGCCCATGACGGTTTTTTGCAACGCGTCATCCCAGACCTGATTGGGGCGGCCATTGATGCCTTTGTTGTCTTTGGCTTGCGCGGCGGCGTTGGCGAGGATCGCCTCTTCGGGGATCGCTTCGAGCAGGCCCAGACCAATCATCGGCGGCGCGACGCGTGCGGAAAAACGCGTGTCCGGGTGCATCGGGCCGTAGCCCAGTTGCGTGATCTGCAAGACAGGTTTGCGCAATTCGACTTCGGTGCCGTCCTTGAAACGAATCGGCACTGGCGTGTAGTCAACGCGGACTTTGCCTTCCGGTACGACACCGGGCACCGCCATGTCCTGGAACTGGCCGCCATAGACCGGCTCCGGCACCACGCCGACTTGCTCGATGACTTTGGCGAATTCCGGCGTGTTGGGAATCGACAGGCGCACGAGCATTGACACCGCGTTAGGCGCATCCGGTGGCGGCGGATGACCGCGACCGTCCTTGATGTGGCAGCCCTGACAGGCGTTGGTGTTGAACAACGGGCCGAGACCATCGCGGGCGGTGGTGGTCGACGGCGCAATCACCCAAGGGCTGCGGAAGAAGCTGTTGCCGACGCTGAAATCCACCCGCCGCGACGGCGGCAGGTTGGCCGAGGGCAGGGAGAATGCATTCTGATCGGTCTTGCGCACGGTCGCCGCACCGCCCGAACGTGCTTCACCAGGCTCGGCCTTGGTGAAGCGCGGGGCGTCATCGCAGGCACTCAGGCCCAGGGCCAGCAACAGTGCGGACAAGCGAAGAGGCAGCGAGGGCATCAGACATCCTGCGGACGGGCGAAAACAAAGGCGCAAAGTCTAACAGGGCGAGGGGGTTTGAATAAGAGGAATTATCGTTTGCTTGATATGGCGCAAGCCTTGAACCCCATGGAAACCCTGTGGGAGCGAGCCTGCTCGCGAAAGCGGTGTCCGACGCGCTGAAAATGTGGCGGCCGATATAGCCTTCGCGAGCAGGCTCGCTCCCACAGGGATGGGTGGCGCACTTGATATTGGATACACCCTGAAGCAGGGGGTTGTGTTTGGCAGGCATGAAAAAGGCGACCCGAAGGTCGCCTTTTTTGACGCAGACGCGGTTGATCAGAACTCGTGATCAGCGTTGTCCGGGTTCAGGTCGCTGATGCCCAGTTTGCCGGCAGCGGCTTCAATCGAACCGGTCTGCTTGACCAGCGAGGCGATGGCGTCGCGAACGATCTGGTTGCCAGCGGTGTTGCCGGCAGCGATCAGCTGGTCGTAGTGCTCACCCTTGTTGGCGTGATCAACCATGACCTGGATCTTCGCTTCGGTAGCGGCCAGATCGGCTTTCAGTGCGGTGTCGGCAGCCGGATCAGCCTTGGCCACCAGCGACGACAGGCTGGCGCCGGTCATTTTGGTGCCGTCAACACGGGTGTACTCGCCCAGGTAAACGTTACGAATGCCTTTGGCATCGTAGAAGTGCGAGTTGTGCGTGTTGTCGCTGAAGCAATCCTGCTCGTCTTCAGGGGAGTTGGCTTCGAGGGAAACCTTCATGCGCTCGCCCGCCAGTTCGCCCAAGGACAGGCTGCCCATGCCGAAGAGCATTTTGCGCAGACCGGTTTCGCCCGGCTCGGCTTCCAGGGTGGCGCGATAGTTGTCAGCCACGTTCGGCTTCCAGTTGCCGACCATTTCTTCGAGGTCGCTGACCAGCAGTTGGGTCACGGACTTCAGGTAGGCACGACGACGATCATTGTGACCGCCGGTAGCGCCGGCGCCTTCCAGGTAGTCGGAGGCAGGACGGTTGCCAGCGCCAGGGCCGGTGCCGTTCAGATCCTGGCCCCAGAGCAGGAATTCGATGGCGTGGTAGCCGGTGGCGACGTTGGCTTCGGAACCGCCCAGCTCGTTGAGGCTGGCGAGTTTTTCCGGGGTGATGTCTTTGACGTCGACCTTGTCTTCGCCGACCTGAACTTCGGTGTTGGCGATGATGTTGGCGGTGGCACCCGGGTTACCCAGTGCGTGCTCGTAGGATTTGTCGACGTAGTCGATCAGACCTTCGTCCAGCGGCCAGGCGTTAACCTGACCTTCCCAATCGTCGATGATGGTGTTGCCGAAGCGGAACACTTCACTCTGCAGGTACGGAACGCGCGCGGCGACCCAAGCAGCCTTGGCGGCTTTCAGGGTGTCGGCGTTCGGCTTGGCGAGGAAGGCGTCGACGGCGGTCTGCAGGGTTTTCGCGGTGGATTCGGCATCGCTGTAGACGGCGAAGACCATGTCGGCATAGTGCGCGACCACAGCCTTGGCGGCGGCTTCGTCGACTTTACCGGCAGCGGCAGGCGCAGCCGCTGGAGCGGTGGTGCTGGCGGCTGGCGTCGGTGCGGCCGGAGCGGCAGCCTTGTCTTTGCCTTCGCCGCAACCGGCGAGGGAAATAGCGATGGCCAGCAGACTGGCGGTAGCCAGAGGCATACGAATCATGGCGAACATCCTGCTTCGATAGTTGAGTGGACTCGCGCTGGGGGTGCGCAAAACTGCGACATAATGCAAATCTTTCGCATTATGTGTAAAGGGTTGTGGCTGGAAATATTTCTTATTTACGCAGATCAAAAGATCGCAGCCTGCGGCAGCTCCTACAGGGGGAACGCATTCCAAATGTAGGAGCTGCCGCAGGCTGCGATCTTTTGATCTTTTAGAGAATGGCCGCATTAGTGCGTTGCGCCTGCTTGAGATAAGCGCCCAGCTCGCGCGCCGGCAACGGCTTGCTGTAGTGATAGCCCTGACCTTCGTGGCAGCCTTCGGAAATGATGTAGCTTTCCTGTTCGGCGGTTTCCACGCCCTCGGCGATCACCTGCATGCCGAGGCTCTTGCCCAGTTGAATGATCGCGCGAACGATGGTCGCATCGTCGTCGTCATCGAGCAGATCCTGCACGAAGCTCTTGTCGATCTTGATCTTGTCCAGCGGCAGGCTTTTCAGATAACTCAGCGATGAATAGCCAGTGCCGAAGTCGTCGATGGCGATCAGTGCGCCGGAACGACGCAGACTCAGCAAGTGCTGGGCGGCGGTGCTGATGTCTTCCATCAGGCCGGTTTCGGTGACTTCCAGTTCCAGGCTGCGCGGTGGCAGGCGGTACATCTGCAGCAGGTTATTGACCACGCGCGGTAGCTCGGCGTGGTGCAGTTGCACGGTGGACAGATTGACCGCCATGCGCAGGTCGGCGAAACCCTGATCGTGCCATTCGCGCAATTGCTTGCAGGCCTGATCGAGTACCCATTCGCCGATGGCGATGATCGTGCCGTTCTGCTCGGCCAGCGGAATGAACAGGTCCGGCGGCACCAGACCGTGTTCCGGATGCTGCCAGCGAATCAACGCCTCGACGCCGACCACGCGGTGATCGCGGTAGCTGATCTGCGGTTGATAGACGAGATAGAACTGATCGCGCAGCAAGGCATCGCGCAGGTCTTTTTCCAGTTCGCGGCGGCGACGCATCTCGCTGTCGACGCTGGCGATGTAGAACTGATAGCGGTTGCGCGAGCGGGTCTTGGCCAGTGTCATGGTCTGCTCGGCCTTCTGCAACAGCTTCTCGGTGCTGTCGCCGTCCTCCGGGAACAGAGTGATGCCGATGGTCGCGCGCAGGCGGATTTCCTGATGGTCGAGGGCAAACGCCGCTTCCAGGTCATCGAGGATGCTTTGCGCAAGTTCCGCTGCTTCATAAGGCTGTTCGATGTCGGCCTGTACCAGGGCGAACTGATCGCCACCCAGGCGGGCGAGGGCGCCTAAGCGGCCGCTGTGGGCACGCAGGCGGTCGGCCAGGGCCAGCAACAATTGATCGCCGGTCTGGTAGCTGAACTGCTCGTTGATGCCTTTGAAATCATCCAGCCCCACGCACAACACCGCGACCCGCCGTTGCAGCTTGCCGGCGTCGACCAGAATCTTGTCCAGTTGCTGCTGCAATTGCTGGCGATTCGGCAGGCCGGTGAGGAAGTCGTATTGGGCCATGCGCAGCAGGCTGTTTTCCGCTTCGTGGCGCAGGTGAGTGTTGCGTTCGATTGACTCGAGTAACTGGTTGGCGGTGCTGATCCAGATGCCCAGTTCGTTTTTTTCGTGGCCCTTGAGCTGCGGAATCTTGTGCTCGCTGGGGCGATCCGGATTGATCTCGGTGAGGTGCTCGATGATCCGCGACAGCGGCTTGGTCAGCAGCCAGTGATAGACCAGATACAGCACCAGCCCCATGGCCAGTGCGCGCAGAACCCCGGAAATGAAGATGATCACCGAGCTGACGATAAACCCTTCGCCATAAGTGGCGGTGTCGAGGGTGATACTCAAATCGCCGTAATACTCGCTGTACGGCCCACGCCCCACCAGTTGCGTGGTGAAGGTGCGCTCCTGGCCGAGGATCAGGTCGGTCAGCCAGCGGCTGTTGGACTGCTGCAGGTCGCGGGATTTCTGCGCGAGCATGGCTTCGTTGGGATGGCCGATGGAGGCCTGACGCACGGCATCGTCCTGGAACAGGCCTTCGATCACCTGCATGCCCATCTCCCGGTCCAGGCTGTAAACGGCCTGGGTCGACGGGTCGCGGAACATGTCGAGGATGCGTTCGGCGTCGCCAGCAACCGCCTGACGGGTTTTGTAGGCATCGAAAACAATCTGCGCGCAGCTCAAGACTACGCCGACGATCAATGCCGACAGGAGCACGACCCGGAGCAACTTCACCGACAAGCTGTTCTTGAGTTCCAGCTTCAAAGGGTTATTCCTTGTTCCGTGCGGGTAGCGTCAAGTTGCCATGAGTATTGGCAATCCCGTGTTGGCAGTCAAAGGGACAATCAGACCGGGGTTGATTTGCCCGTGGTCTCGCCCGAAATGCTGCGTTTTGGAGTATTAGCCCTATTTGTACTGTGTCGGTAGTTTCGGCTCTCAACTTGAGCGGTTCGCAGCATTTTTTCGTCTTTTTGATGGTAGCCCGCTGTGGCATTGCGGCAAGCAGCCTGAGCTTACTGTCTTTGATCGTTCCCACGCTCCGCGTGGGAATGCCTCTAGGGACGCTCTGCGTCCAGTGACGCGGAGCGTCACGGGCTTCATGCCCACGCGGAGCGTGGGAACGATCATCGTCCGGGGTTTTGTCCGGGCAAAAAAAACCCGGCCGAAGCCGGGTTTTTTGACTGGCGCGCAGCTTAAGCGGTGAAGGTTTTGCCTTCGAACTGCTCAGCAACGAACTTCCAGTTGACCAGGTTCCAGAACGCTTCGACATACTTCGGACGAACGTTGCGGTAGTCGATGTAGTAAGCGTGTTCCCAGACGTCGCAGGTCAGCAGCGGGGTGTCGCCGCTGGTCAGCGGGTTGCCGGCGCCGATGGTGCTGGCCAGGGCCAGGGAACCGTCAGCCTTTTTCACCAGCCAGCCCCAGCCGGAACCGAAGGTGCCGATCGAGGTTTTGCTGAACTCTTCCTTGAACTTGTCGAACGAACCGAAGGCTGCGTTGATGGCTTCAGCCAGCGCGCCGGTTGGTTGACCGCCGGCGTTTGGCGCCAGGCAGTTCCAGTAGAAGGTGTGGTTCCAGACCTGAGCGGCGTTGTTGAAGATACCGCCCGAGGAAGTCTTGACGATTTCTTCCAGGGTCTTGCCTTCGAACTCGGTGCCTGGCACCAGGTTGTTCAGGTTCACGACATAGGTATTGTGGTGCTTGTCGTGGTGGTATTCCAGGGTTTCCTTGGAAATGTGCGGCTGCAGGGCATCGTGTGCGTAAGGCAGCGGCGGCAATTCGAAAGCCATGATGATTCTCCTAATCAGGTCTGTTGCGGTGAGCGCAAGGCCGATCACGGGCGGCCAGAAATGCACCGGCGAGTTTTTACTCTTTGCGGCGCAGGGTTTCGATCATAGCACCGGGGTTGCGCCATAACCACGCAACAACTGTGTGGGATAGAGGTTCCAGAGCCGTTTGGAATAAATCAGCTGGCGAAAATTAATTGCCCAGCCACGGTAAACATCATCAGCGCCACCACCAGATCGAGAATCCGCCAGGTACTCGGACGTGCCAGCCACGGCGCCAGCCATGCCGCACCCAGCGCAAGCGTGAAAAACCACAACAGCGAAGCACTCGCAGCACCAACCACATAAGCCCCCGGTACCGATTGCTGCGCACCGAGCGAGCCGATCAACAACACCGTATCCAGATAAACATGCGGGTTGAGCAGCGTCACCGCCAACGCACTGAGCATCACCGCCCGCAACGAGCGCACCGTCTGGTTTTCGCCTTGACCCATGCTCTGTTTCGAACAGGCCCGGCGCAGCGCCTGGCTGCCGTACCAGATCAGAAACGTCGCGCCGCCCCAACGGGCAATGGCCAGCAATGTTGGGTTCTGCGCCAGAATCGTCGCCAGCCCGAATACCCCGGCGGCGACCAGCAGCGCATCGCAGACCACGCACAATGCCGCCACCGGCAGATGATGTTCACGCCGCAGGCTTTGCGCCAATACAAAAGCGTTCTGCGTACCAATCGCCATGATCAGTCCGAACGCCACCAGCAGGCCGTTCACATAGCTTTGCCACATAAGATTTACTCCGCGTTGGCTGCGAGATCGCGCAGCACTTGCATGGCGCGTTCGGCGTCGGTCTGGCCGACAAACAAATGGTCGTGGTAATAACCGGCGATTACGTTGCAACTGATCCCGGCCTGGCCCAATGCCGTGGCGAAGGCGGCGGTGAGGCCAACGGCTTCCAGTGCCGAATGCACGTTGAGGGTGATCCACGCGGCGACATAGTCGAAGCTCAAACCAGCCTGTTCGGCGTGGGAACGTTCAAGAATCACCGTCAAACCTTCCTGTTCGCGGAAGCTGCCGACAATCTCCAGACCGCTTGGAAGCATTCCGTCGCGCAGGGTGCAGAACACGTATTCGCCGGCGTTGAGTTGCGGGCTCATGCTGCGCAATAAAGTCGAGAGAGAAGTTTCGCCAGCCATGGAAGTGTTCCTTGATAAAGAGTGCTTGCTGGCTATTCTCCGGGCGAAACCTGTATAAGAAAAACCAATAGTGCTGATCGCTCATTAGGAAAACTGATGTTCGACTACAAATTGCTTTCTGCTCTGGCCGCCGTGGTCGAGCAGGCCGGATTCGAACGGGCCGCGCAGGTACTGGGCTTGTCGCAATCGGCGATCTCGCAACGGATCAAATTGCTTGAAGCTCGGGTCGGTCAGCCGGTGTTGATTCGCGGCACGCCACCGTCGCCGACCGAAATCGGCCGGCGTCTGCTCAACCATGTGCAGCAGGTGCGTCTGCTTGAGCGTGACCTGCAAACCCTTGTGCCCGCGCTGGACGAGGAGGGTTTGCCGGAACGTTTGCGCATCGCCCTTAATGCCGACAGCCTCGCCACATGGTGGGCCGAAGCGGTTGGCGACTTCTGTGCCGAACAACATTTGCTGCTCGATCTGATTGTCGAAGACCAGACCGTCGGCCTCAAACGCATGCGCGCCGGTGAAGTCGCCGCGTGCCTTTGCGCCAGCGAACGGCCGGTGGCCGGCGCGCGCAGTGTGTTGCTCGGGGCGATGCGGTATCGCGCGCTGGCCAGCCCGGCGTTTATCGAGCGGCATTTCCCCGACGGCGTGCGTGCCGAACAATTGCCGCGCACCCCGGCGCTGGTGTTCGGCCCGGACGACTTTCTCCAGCATCGCTATCTCGCCTCGTTGGGCGTCGACGGTGGATTCGAACACCATTTGTGCCCGTCCTCGGAAGGCTTTATCCGCCTGACCGAAGCCGGATTGGGCTGGGGGCTGGTGCCGGAACTGCAAGTGCGCGACCAACTGCAACGCGGGTTTTTGCGCGAACTGTTGCCAGATAAACCGATCGACGTGCCGTTGTACTGGCATCATTGGCGCAATGGCGGTCAGCTGCTGGGCTTGCTGACCGAGCAATTGCTGCGTTCATCGGCGCAATGGCTGGTGCCCTGGAAGCAGCCATGAGCGTCAAGCTGCAAGCGGCAAGTTAAAGCGCTTGCACACTGTTTTAATCTTGCAGCTCGAAGCTTGAAGCTCGCAGCTGGTTTCATTGGAGCTTTGCATGAAAATTCTGGTCACCGGCGCAAGCGGCTTCATTGGCGGACGCTTTGCGCGTTTCGCACTGGAGCAGGGCCTGGACGTGCGGGTCAACGGTCGCCGGGCCGAGAGCGTCGAGCATCTGGTGCGCCGTGGTGCCGAGTTTGTCCCCGGCGATCTGACCGATCCCGATCTGGTCCGCGAGTTGTGTTCCGGCGTCGAAGCGGTGGTGCATTGCGCTGGCGCCGTCGGACTGTGGGGACGCTATCAGGACTTCCACCAGGGCAACGTGCAGGTCACCGAAAACGTTGTCGAAGCCTGTCTCAAACAGCGCGTCCGGCGTTTGGTGCATCTGTCGTCGCCATCGATCTATTTCGATGGTCGCGATCATTTCAACCTGACCGAAGAGCAAGTGCCCAAGCGCTTCAAGCATCACTATGCCGCGACCAAGTATCTGGCCGAGCAAAAGGTCTTCGGTGCGCAGGAATTCGGCCTGGAGACCATCGCCCTGCGCCCGCGTTTCGTCACCGGCGCCGGCGACATGAGCATCTTCCCGCGTCTGCTCAACATGCAGCGCAAGGGCCGGCTGGCGATCATCGGCAATGGCCTGAACAAAGTCGACTTCACCAGTGTGCAGAATCTCAACGAAGCGATGCTCAGCAGCTTGCTGGCCGCCGGCTCCGCGCTGGGCAAGGCCTACAACATCAGCAATGGCGCGCCGGTGCCGCTGTGGGATGTGGTCAATTACGTGATGCGCAAAATGGAAGTGCCGCAAGTCACCAAGTACCGTTCGTATGGGCTGGCCTACAGCGTCGCGGCGCTCAATGAGGGTGCGTGCAAGCTCTGGCCGGGGCGTCCGGAGCCAACCCTGTCGCGTCTGGGCATGCAGGTAATGAACAAAAATTTCACCCTCGACATCAGCCGCGCCCGGCATTATCTCGACTACGATCCGAAAGTCTGCCTGTGGTCGGCGCTGGATGAGTTCTGTGCGTGGTGGAAAGCTCAGGACATCCGTTGAAACGATTCGGCCGGGCGGCAATGAACCGTGTAGCCGCTTGGGGGTCAATCCCTGCGGCTGCGGCGGTTATACTTCGCAGCATTTAGCCATCACCGCGTTTCACAAAGGTTGCCTCAATGTCCATGCGTAATGATGCCCACGACGATTTCGATGATGTCCCGAGCCTGCGTGCCGACGCCTTCGACGACGATGACATTCCGACCACCGCCCGCACCTCCGTACACTCGCGCACGCCGCCGGTAGTCAAGGTCAAGGCAGCCAGCACCGGGCCGTTGTGGGCCTTGGTCGGCGCATTGTTTTTCGCCTTCATCGGCCTCGCCTGGTGGAGCTTCCAGCAGATCTCGCTGATGGAACAACAACTGGTCGCGACCCAGGAAAGCTTTGCGCGGATCAGCGAAGAAGCCGCCGGGCGCTTGCAGGACATTTCCGGCAAGGTTGTCGCCAGCCAGTCCAACGTCACCAGTGACAGCGAGGCTCTGAAGCTGCAAATCAAACAGCTTGAAGGCAAGCTGCTCGATCAGAGCAAACAGCAGCAAGGCGTAGCGGGGCAGGCCAGCGATCTGGACAAACGCTTGGCACAGATGACCGCGCAGACCACCGAACAGCAGAACGCCAACACTCAGTTGCAGGCACAGGTCAAAGCCTTGAGCGCTGAGCTGGCGACCGTGAAAAGCACACCGGCCGACACCAGCAAGGTCGACACGCAGTTGAAGGCCTTTGACGCCCAGCTCAAAAGCCTCGGCGCCGATATCGCGGCACTGAAGAAACAGGGCAACCCGAGCGCGGCGATCGATCGTCTTGAGCAGGAAATCGTCGTGCTCAAAAGCGAACAGGACAACCGCCCGGCAACACCGCAGGGCGGCGGCAATACCGCCGAGTTCGACGCCTTCCGTGCGCAGATGACCCGCAACATCAACACCCTTCAGGCGCAGATTCAGAATTTGCAGCAGCAGATCAATTCCCGCCCATAAGCTTTGTTGATCAGTGCAGGGGGTTCTGTAATCCCCTGCATCATTCTGAATACTCGTACATCACCCCAAGCCGTCTACGCTCTTGAAACACCAACAAGAACGAGGGATGCGCTATGGGTTTTTTGCATAAAGTGGCCTGGCTCGGCGTGATGTTACTGGCCGGTTTCAGCCAGGCCAGCGCCGCCACTACCGCCAAGGATGACAGTCAGGCCGCCATCGCCTTGCTGGAAAAAGCCCTGGCCTACTACCACGACAACGGCGACAAGGCGTTCGCCGCGTTCAGTCGTCAGGGCGAGTTCGTCGACAAGGATCGTTACGTGTTCGTGGTCGATACCAAGGGCGTGATGCTCGCCAGCGGCGGGCCTTCATCAGCGTTGATCGGTCGTGACGTCAGTGAAGTGCTTGGCCCGGATTTGCAGAAAACCTTCAAGGACGCGTTGAAAGTGCCGGAAGGCAATGGCATCCAGCAGGCCGAGTACCGTTGGCAGAACTGGGCCGATGGCAAGGTCGAGCGTAAGCATGTGTTTTATCAACGCATCGGCCAGCGAATTCTTGCGGTTGGGTATTACTTGCCGCGAGCCTCGGCGGAGCAGGCCAAGGCATTGCTCGAGAAAGCGGCGACTGATTTGGGCAAAGACGAGAAGGGCACGCTGACGGCGATCAACTCGCTCAAGGGTGGCTACTTGCAGGACGACTTGTATGTGTTTGTGGTCGATCTGGACACCCAGCGCTACGTCGCCCACGGCACCAATCTGCGCTTGATCAACACCGACTTTGGCAAGATCAAGGATCCGGATGGCAAACCGGTGGGCGAGCCGATTCTGGCGCTGATCGGCAAGCAGGATGAAGGCGAGTATGAATACCGCTGGAAAAACCCGGTGACCGGCAAGGTCGAGGACAAACATGCTTACCTGAAGAAGGCCGGGCATTTCCTTGTCGCCGTCGGTTACTACAGCCCTTGAATGAAATACCGTCCCCCTGTGGGAGCGAGCCTGCTCGCGAAGGCGTCGTCTCAGCCAACATCCTGTTTGAATGACACACCGCTTTCGCGAGCAGGCTCGCTCCCACAGGGTTTTGTGGTGTTGCGGTTATTTGGCGCCGTGCTCGCGACCGCGCAGCAGGTTGTTCGGCATCGCAATCGCCGCTGCCAACCCGAGCAACGAAACCGCCGCACTCACCCACAACAAATGCCGGAATGTCACCAGCAATTCCGCCCGCAAGGCGTTCTGCGCATCCCCCGGCGCGGCGTTCAAACCATCCAGCAGGACGTTGCCCGAATGGCCCTCGCTCATCAGCGAACTGCTCGCCAGATGGGCGAAACTCGAATCCTGCAACAACGCCAGCAACAGCGCCGACATCAACGCCACGCCCACCGCACCGCCGAGGGAGCGAAACAGGTTAGTGGTGCTGGTCGCTACGCCGATGTCGCGTTGTTCCACCGAATTCTGTGTGCCGACCAGCGAAGTCGGGAACTGCATGCCGCTGGAAATACCGCAGAGCAACATGAACAGACCACTGACCAGTGTCGCCTCGGGCGGGCTGGACGCCATACCGAGAATCGCGATCGGCATCAGCAGAGCGCCGGTCAGAATCTGTGGTTTGTAACGCCCGGTGATCGACGTGCGCCGGCCGGCGAAAAATGCACCAATCGGCAGCCCCATCGCCAATGGCAACAAGTGCAAAGCGGCGCTGTCAGCTCCGGCACCGGTCACGGTCTGAAAGCGCAGCGGCATCAGCACAATCAGCGAAATCGCCTGGAAACTGGTAAAGAAAATCGTGCACCAGCACAGCAACGCGTTGCGGTTGGCAAACAGGTGCATCGGCAGCAACGGCTCCCGCGCCCGGCGCTCGTGCCAGACAAACACCGCCAGTACCACCACCGCACAGGCGAACAGGCCAAGCACTTCACCGCTGCGCCACGAATGACCCTGACCAACCTGAGTAATGCCCAGCAACAGGGCAGTGAGGCCGATGATCATCAACAACGTACCGAGGTAGTCGATGACTGGTTTGCGCTGCGGAATCGGCAGCCCGCGCAAGTTGCGCCGCGCCACCCACCAGGCACCGAGGCCCAGCGGCAGGTTGATCAGAAATACCCAGCGCCACGACAGGTATTCGGTCATGTAACCGCCGAGTACCGGGCCGGCGACACTCGCCACCGCGTACATGCTGCTGAAGTAACCCTGATAGCGCCCGCGTTCACGCGGCGGCACGATGTCGCCGATGATCGCCTGGCTTACCGAGATCATCCCGCCAGCGCCGATGCCCTGAAGGATCCGCGCCAGCACCAGTTGCTCCATGCTTTGCGCCATGCCGCAAAACAGTGAGGCGAGGGTGAACAGGCCCATGCCGAACAGCATCAGTTTGCGCCGCCCGTACAAGTCGCCGAGCTTGCCGTAGATCGGCACGGCCACCGTCATCGCGACCATGTACCCGGAAATCACCCAGGCCAACAGGCTGACGTCCTTGAACTGCGCAGAGATGGCCGGCATCGACACGGCGACGATGGTTTGATCCAGCGCGCCGAGAAAGATCGCCATCATCAGCGCCACCAGCACGTTGCGAATGGCCGGTTTGGGCGTTTCGGGGTGATTGAGATTGGTCACGGGCAAAACCTGCGGGCAGTGAGAGTCCCGCAGATCGTCAGGCGAGCGGGGATGCTCGCCAGTGTAAGTCGGTAGCAGGCTATTCGATAGCCTCGTACGGAAGTCCAACGTAATTTTCTGCAATGGTTTTTCGCCCCGCTTCTGAACTGACAAAGTAGTCCAGTTCCGAGGCGCTGATGCGCTGGCTGAAAGCGTCGTGATCATCGAAGCGGTGCAGCATCGAGGTCATCCACCAGGAAAAGCGCTCGGCTTTCCACACGCGGCGCAGGCAGATTTCCGAGTACTTCTCGAGCAGATCGGTGCGGCCGTCGCGGTAAACCTTCAGCAGAATATTGAACAGCGTGCTGACGTCACTCGCCGCCAGATTCAAGCCCTTGGCGCCGGTGGGCGGGACGATATGCGCGGCGTCTCCGACCAGAAACATCCGCCCGAACTGCATCGGTTCAACGACAAAACTACGCAGCGGCGCGATGCTTTTTTCGATCGAAGGGCCGGTGACCAGTTTCTCGGCAAGCTCTACTGGCAGACGATTTTTCAACTCATCCCAAAAGCGTTGATCGCTCCAGTCATCGACGTTTTCATCCGCCGGCACTTGCAGGTAATAGCGGGTGCGGGTGGCCGAACGCATGCTGCACAAGGCAAAGCCGCGTTCATGGCGGGCGTAGACCAACTCGTCATGCACCGGCGGCGTGTCCGCCAGAATGCCCAGCCAGCCAAACGGATAAACCCGCTCGAATACTTTCAGGCAATCGGTGGGAATCGACTGCCGCGCGACGCCGTGGAAGCCGTCGCAACCGGCAATGTAATCGCAATCGACGCGAAAGGTTTCGCCGTCCTTTTCAAAGGTGACAAAAGCTTCGTCGCTTTTCATGCCATGAGGAACGACATCGCGTGCCTGGTAAATCGTCGGCGCGCCAGCCTCCCGACGAGCGGCCATCAGGTCGCGGGTGACTTCGGTCTGGCCGTAGATCATCACGCTCTTGCCGCCGGTCAATGCGTGCAGATCGATGTGCACCTGACGCCCGTCCAGAGCCAGATCGAAACCCCCATGCACCAGCCCTTCGGCGTCCATGCGCTGACTCACGCCAGCCTGACGCAACAGCTCTACCATGCCTTGTTCAAGCACACCGGCGCGGATGCGGCCGAGGACATAATCCGGCGTCTGGCGTTCGAGGATGAGGGTATCGATGCCAGCGTTGTGCAATAACTGGCCGAGGAGCAATCCGGACGGACCGGCGCCGATAATGGCGACTTGGGTTTTCAGCGTTTTCATTGTTTTTATGACTCGCAAGCTTCACGCGGCCAAGACCGGTGAATGATTTTTATGGATCGAGTGCTTGCATTTTTCCCTTGCGGGTCTGTCAATTGAAGGTGAAAACTGAGCCGATACCTGTACATTCTGCCAATCGGTGCGATTATCGCCCACAACCCCGAGGCCTGGATTGAAGTGATGAACAAGCCTGAGCTGCCTTCGATTCCAGTGTTCAAGCTCTACGGTGAAAGCCTGGACTGGCCGACCCCTGACTTGCTGCACTGTGAAACCATTTCCTCCCGCAGTCGCGAACACGAGTGGGAAATCAAACCCCACCGCCATGCTGATTTGTGCCAGTTACTCTTCGTCTTCAAAGGTCAGGCAGAGCTTGAGATCGAAGGGCAGCGCACGCAACTCGACACCCCGGCCATTCAAGTGCTGCCACCGTTGTCGGTGCACGGCTTTCGTTTTTCCGAAGACGTCGAAGGGTTCATCGTTACCCTCGCCACACCGCTGATCAACCACTTGCAGGCGCAACTGGGCGATTCAGTACACGCGCTGGCCAGCGCAGAAAACTACCCGGCAGGCAACGACGGCGATTACCTCAACAGCCTGTTCTCGGCGTTGCAGGCCGAATACAACGGTCATCAACCGGCGCGAGAAATGCTCATGCATTCGCTGGTCAGCGTGATCATGGTCTGGGTCAGCCGTCAGGCGATCGTGCGCCATAAAGCCAGTCAGCGGCCGCAACGTCAGCGCGAATATCTCAATGGCTTTATTCAGTTGGTCGAGGAGACTTACCGCCAGCACGTCAAGGTCGAAGACCTGGCACATCGCCTGGGGATTTCGGTGTCGCACCTCAACGGCACGTGCCGTGAGCTGGCCGGGCAACCGGCGTTGCAGATCATGCATGAACGTCAGTTACTGGAGGCCAAGCGCTTGCTGACGTACACCAGCATGACGATTTACGAGATGTCGGAGTTGTTGGGGTTTTCCGATCCGACCAACTTCACGCGGCTGTTCCGGCGCCGGGTGGGAATCTCGCCAAAGGCTTTCCGCGACAGCCTCAAGGCCGAGCAATAACCACTCACACCACAAAACCCTTGTGGGAGCGAGCCTGCTCGCGAAGGCGTCCTGTCATTCGACTCAAATGTTGACTGACCCACCGCTTTCGTCGGATCGCCGCCCGGAGCCGGCTCGCTCCCACACAGAATCGCATTCCAGCCCAGATGATTCAGCGCAATGCATTCAGCGTGGCATTGTGCGGAATGCAGCGCTCGAAATTGCAGCTCGCATACTCGCGCGGCAACTGTCGCAACTGCTCGACCCGCCAGGCAGCGGTGCCGTACAGCGCCAGCGTGGCGGCGCAGGTGATGAAAATCGCGACGTACCTTCTTGTTTTGATGTTCATGGCGTTGACCTCTGAACGACATACCCTGCGGTATTACTTTCAGCATAGGTCAGCGGCGGGGAGTTGCCAGCGAGTGCGCTTGAGCTTGTAACTGGCCATTCAGCATATCGATAGCCACTGTGGGAGCGAGCCTGCTCGCGAAAGCGTCCTGTCATTCGACTCAAGTGTTGACTGACCCACCGCTTTCGCGAGCAGGCTCGCTCCCACAGTTAAATGGGTTTACAGGCCGATATCCCATTCGGGGTTTTCCGGGAATCTGAGCACCAGAAAATCCAGCATGCTGCGCAACGCCGCCGGCATGTGTTTGCGCGAGGCGTACACCGCGTAGATGCTCATCTGCCGCGGCTCCGCATGCGGCAGCAGTCGCACCAGTTCACCGCTGTGAATATGCACCCCGGCCTGATAGGTCGGCAGCATCGCCACCCCGGCGCCCGCCAATGTCGCGCGCAATAACGTGCTGGCCTCGTTGGCGCTGATATTGCCCTGTACCGGCACAGAGACCGGTTCGCCATCCTCCTCGAAATGCCACAGGCTCTTGCCGAAATACGAGTGCGTCAGGCAGTTATGCCGACTCAATTCCTCGACCCGCAACGGCGCCGCTTGCTCCTTTAGATAAGCCGGCGCGGCGCAGACCACCGAACGACAAACGGTCAGGCGTCGGGCAATCAGGTTGGGGTCGAGATCGTTACTGGTGCGAATCGCCAGATCGATACGCTCATCCACCAGATTCACCGTGCGATCGAGCATTTGCAGGTCGATGCTGACTCCGGGGTAGCGTTTGACGTAAGCGGCCATCGCATCGGCCAATTGCGCCTGGCCAAACGAGGTACTGACGCTGATCCGCAGTAGCCCGCGCGGGGCGTCGTGGGGTTCGCTGACGGCGGCCTGCATGTCCGTCGACAGTTCGATCATCTGCCGGCAACGCGGCAGGATTTCACTGCCGGCGGCGGTCAGGCTCAACTTGCGTGTGGTGCGGTGCATCAGACGTGCGCCGACCCAGTCTTCCAGCTCCGCCAGATAACGTGAAACCACCGGCCGCGACAGGTCCAGATGATCGGCCGCCGCCGACTGGCTGCCCAGATCCACCACTGTCACAAACACCCGCATTGCTTGGAGACGATCCATGATTTGCCCGCTTTCAGAAACAAACTATGTTCAAGCATCGCATTTTTTGTACTGAGTCAGGCAACTAAGCTCTGTCCCATCGCCAAGCACGGCATTCGGACACCGGAGCAACAGATGATCGGCTTCACCACACTCAAACGCGTTCTGCTCGCCACCGCTTCCCTGGGTTTCGCCGCGCATGCAGCGGCTGCCAACCTGACCCTCGATGTCTACAACCCGGGGACCAACGCGATTTTTCCGGTGACCTCGGTGCTGGTCAGCGGTGAGAAAGACGCGATCCTCGTCGATGCGCAGTTCGGCAAGTCCCAGGCTGAACAGGTCGTGGAAAAGATCCGCGCCAGCGGCAAGCACCTGACCACCATCTACATCAGCCACGGTGACCCGGATTACTACTTCGGCCTCGACACCCTGACCCAAGCGTTCCCCGATGCCAAGGTGCTCGCCTCGCAACCGACCGTCGATCACATCAACAAAACCGTCGCCGGCAAACTGGCTTTCTGGGGCCCGAAAATGGGCGCCGATGTGCCAGCGAAAACCATCGTGCCGGGCGTACTCAAAGGCGACAGCTTGATGCTCGAAGGGCAGAAATTGCAGGTGGTCGGCCTCGACGGCAAACAACCGGATCGCAGTTTTGTGTGGATTCCGTCGCTCAAAGCCGTGGTCGGTGGCGTGGTTGTCGCCGAGAACATCCATGTGTGGATGGCTGACACCCAGACCGCGCAATCCCACGCCGACTGGCTGGAAACCCTGCACTCGATCGAAACCCTCAAACCGAACACCGTGGTGCCGGGGCATTACCTCGGCAACAGCAGCCGTTCGCTGGCCAGCGTGAAATTCACCGCCGACTACATTAAGGCGTTCGACGCTGAAACCGCCAAGGCCAAAGACTCCGCCGCACTGATCGCCGCGATGAAAAAACGCTACCCGAAACTGGGTGAGGAAAGCTCGCTGGAGTTGAGTGCGAAAGTCGCCAAAGGCGAAATGCAGTGGTAAGCCGAATCTGAAAACGCAGCACTCTCAAGCCAACTGGAGAATGTCATGAGCAAGATCGCAATCATTGGTGCCACCGGCCGTGCCGGTAGCCAACTGCTGGAAGAAGCCCTGCGTCGTGGCCATAGCGTAACCGCTATCGCCCGCGACACTTCGAAGATCGGCGCGCGTAACGGTGTGGTCAGCAAGAATGTCGATGTGCTGGATGGCGCAGCGCTGCAAGACGCGGTAGCCGGTCACGATGTGGTGATCACCGCTGCGCATTTCGCCACCGTGCCTGCGGCGGCGATTGTCGGGCCGGTGAAGCAGGCTGGGGTGAAGCGTCTGTTGGTGGTGGGCGGTGCCGGTTCGCTGTTGCTGCCGGACGATACGCGAGTGATCGACAGCGCGGGTTTCCCGGCGGAGTACAAAGCTGAAGCCAGTGCCGGTGCGGCGTTTCTTGAGGCGTTGCGTCAGGAGCAGGATCTGGACTGGACCTTTCTGTCGCCGTCGGCAGAGTTTGTTGAAGGTGAGCGCAGTGGCAAGTTTCGTGTCGGCCAGGATCACTTGCTGGTGAGCGCTGAAGGGCGTAGCTGGATTACCTTTGCCGATTACGCGATTGCGTTGATCGACGAAGTGGAGGCGCCGAAGCATTCGCGTCAGCGGTTTACTGTTGGTTACTGATTGAGGCGTTTCTGAGGGATTGGTCTGGCTCTGGATCTTTTCCCCCTCACCCCAGCCCTCTCCCCCAAGGGGGCGAGGGGGAAAGGGAGCCGATCTTCAAGCTTTTCAGGTCCTGAGTTCGACTCGGTATTTCAAGTCGGTGTAGCTCGACAAAACAACTCGGTCAGTCCCCTCTCCCTCTGGGAGAGGGTTAGGGTGAGGGAAAAAAGCCTCACCGCAAATGCGCCTGCTCCACCAGCCAGATCATCAGTTCTTCCAACTGCGGCGAAGGCTCGGTTCCCGCAGGCACGACGACGTAATACGCCAGCCCCGTCTTCACCTTCAACTCAAACGGCATCACCAGCCGCCCGGCGCGCAAGTCATCACCAATCAACGACCAATCCCCGATCGCCACTCCCGTCCCATGCGACGCCATCGACATCGCCTGATCCAGCGTTTCGAAATGCTGACCGCTGCCGAGGTTGTTCAGTCGCAGCTCAGCCGCGTTCAACCACACCGACCAATCCTGAATATCGTGAGTGGGGTGCAGCAGCAGATGCTGTTGCAGATCTGCCGGTGAATTCAGCGCTGGCGAGCCCTTAAGCAAAACCGCTGAACAGACCGGTGTCAGTTGCTCGTCGAACAAGTGCAGTGCGCCCGGCGAGTTGTCCGGGGGCGGGCCGTAGATCACCGCGGCATCGAATTGCTCCCGCTGGAAGTCCACGCCGTGTTGTAGCGAGGCGGTGAGTTTTACCGGCAGGTCCGGGCGTTCTTTCTGCCATTGCAGCAAGCGCGGCAGCAGCCAGCGCATCACGCAGCTCGGCGCTTTGAGTTGCAGGGTTTCGCGCTGCAGGCCGATTTGCTCGGTCGCCTCGCTGATCAGGCCGAAGACTTTTTCCACCCGCGGTAGCCATTCACGTCCTTCGGCGGTCAGCGCCAGGCCACGGGCCAGACGGATAAACAGCGGATAACCGAGATGCGCTTCCAGCCCGGCGATCTGCCGGCTCACTGCGCCTTGGGTGATGTGCAACTGCTCGGCGGCGCGGGTGAAGTTGCAGCACTGCGCGGTGATCAGAAACGTGTGCAGAGCGGGCAGGGGAGGCAGGCGTTTCATGGGGATCCAAGGTATGACGTGAGGACATGGCTAGTATGACTTTTAATCGATTGTTGCCGCTACCTGCCGACCGTTCCAATGAAGCCATTCCACGGACCCTGTGGGAGCGAGCCTGCTCGCGAATGCGGTCTGACATTCAACATCTCCGTTGCCTGACACACCGCTTTCGCGAGCAGGCTCGCTCCCACATTGGTTCGGTGTCTTCAGCGAACAAGAAGGGCAATCGACATGGCGACGTGTGGCGAAGTACTGGTCAAGTTACTCGAAGGTTATGGGGTCGAGCAGGTGTTCGGCATTCCCGGGGTGCACACCGTGGAGCTGTATCGCGGGCTGGCGCGTTCGAGCATTCGCCACGTCACGCCTCGGCATGAGCAGGGCGCCGGTTTCATGGCTGACGGCTACGCGCGCACCGCTGGCAAACCGGGCGTGTGCTTCATTATTACCGGCCCGGGCATGACCAACATCACCACCGCCATGGGCCAGGCGTACGCCGATTCGATCCCGATGCTGGTGATCTCCAGTGTGCAATCGCGCAGTCAGTTGGGCGGTGGGCGCGGCAAGCTGCATGAATTGCCGAATCAGAGCGCACTGGTCGCAGGCGTTGCGGCGTTCTCGCACACTTTGATGTCCGCCGCTGAATTGCCGGTGGTGCTGGCGCGTGCTTTTGCCTTGTTTCAGGCCGGTCGTCCACGTCCGGTACACATCGAAATCCCGTTGGACGTGCTGGTCGAAAACGCCGACGAATTGCTCGCCAGTGTGCCGGTCAATATCGACCGCGCCGGCGCTGCGCCAGCGGCCGTCAAACGCATGAGCGAGCTGCTGGCTGAAGCCAGACGTCCGCTGATTCTGGCCGGTGGCGGTGCCATCGACGCAGCGCCCGAGTTGACCAGACTCGCCGAACTGCTCGACGCACCGGTGGCGCTGACGATCAATGCCAAAGGCATGCTGCCGGGCAACCATCCGCTGCTGATCGGCTCGACCCAGACGCTGGTTGCCACCCGCGCGCTGGTCGCCGATGCCGATGTGGTGTTGGCCATCGGTACCGAGCTGGCCGAGACCGATTACGACGTCACGTTCGCCGGCGGTTTCGAGATTCCCGGCAAACTGTTGCGCATCGATATCGACGCCGATCAGACCGTGCGCAACTACCCGCCGCACCTGGCATTGGTCGCCGACGCGCGCAACGCCGCGCAAGCGTTGCTTAACTCTCTGTCGCAGGAAAAACTCGGCGAACGCAGCAGCGATTGGGGCCAGGCCCGCGCCGACAAACTGCGCGCCGAACTGGCCGCAAGCTGGGATGCACCGACCCTCGCGCAAACCCGTTTCCTCGACACCGTACTCGATGAGTTGCCCAACGCCGTATTCGTCGGCGACTCGACGCAACCGGTGTACACCGGAAATCTGACGTTCAACCCGGATCATCCGCGCCGCTGGTTCAACGCCTCGACCGGTTACGGCACCCTCGGTTACGCCTTGCCGGCAGCGATTGGTGCCTGGCTCGGTGGCCAACTCGACCAAGGTGCGCGCCCTGCGGTGGTGTGCCTGATCGGCGACGGCGGTCTGCAATTCACCCTGCCGGAACTGGCCAGCGCGGTTGAAGCGCGGGTGACGGTGATCGTCCTGTTGTGGAATAACCAGGGCTACGAAGAGATCAAGAAATACATGGTCAACCGCGCCATCGAGCCGGTCGGCGTGGACATCTACACCCCGGATTTTGTCGCTGTGGCCAAGGGCCTTGGCTGCGCGGCTGAAGCCATCAGCAGCATCGAACAACTGCGCACTGCGTTGCGTAGTGCAAGCGATCGTCAGGGTCCGACCCTGATTGAGATCGATCAGACCCAATGGATGCAGGCGGTGGCGCAATGATCAGTTTCCCGACCACACTCGACGGTCTCTACATCAACGGCCAATGGTCGGCCGGCCGCGAACATCTGCGAGTGATCAACCCGTCCACCGAAGCGCTGCTGACCACGGTCAATGGCGGAGACGAGCACGCCGTCGACCAAGCCGTCGCTGCTGCCAGCGAAGCCTTCAAGAGCTGGTCGCTAACCAGTGGTGCCGAGCGCGGCGCAATCCTGCGCAACATCGCCAATGGTGTGCGCAACGGTCGCGAGCACTTGATGAAACTGCAGTCGAGCAACAACGGCAAACCGCAGTTCGAAGCGGCTATCGACGTCGATGACGTCATCGCAACCTTCGAGTATTACGCCGAACTCGCCGAAGGCCTCGACGCGAAACAGGACAGCAACGTGCCGCTGCCCAGCGATGATTTCAGTGCACGCCTGCGCCGCGAACCGTGCGGTGTGGTCGGGCTGATCGTGCCGTGGAATTTCCCCATGGTCACCACGGCATGGAAGCTTGCACCGGCGTTGGCGGCGGGTTGCTGCGTGGTGCTGAAACCGTCGGAAGTGACACCGCTGCCGGAGCTGGAGCTGGCGGCGATCATTGCTGAATCGGGTCTGCCGAACGGCGTGTTCAACCTCGTCTGCGGCACTGGGCTGGCGGTCGGTGCACCATTGGCGGCGGATCCGCGTATCGGCAAAATTTCCTTCACCGGCAGCAATGCGGTCGGCGTGCAAGTGATGCAGCGTGCGGCGGAAACGGTGAAGGGCGTCAGCCTGGAGTTGGGCGGCAAATCTTCGCTGCTGGTGTTGGCGGATGCAGATCTCGATCTGGCGGTTGAGCTGGCCTGTGGCGGCGCATTTTTCAACGCCGGGCAGATGTGTTCGGCGACCAGTCGTGTGCTGGTGGCTGATGAGCTGGAAGAGGAATTCCTCCGCCGTTTGCACAAGCGTGCGCAAGCGATTCGGGTTGCCGATCCGTTCGATGCGGAGGTGGAAATGGGTGCGCTGGTCAATCAGGCGCAGTACCAGCGAGTGCTTGGGCACATCGACCGTGGGCTCAGCGCGGGGGCGCGTTTGCTTTGCGGCGGCAATCGCCCGGCGGATCTGCCGCGCGGCTATTTCTTGCAGCCGACCGTGTTCACCGACGTGCCGCTGGACAGCGCGCTCTGGTGTGAAGAGATTTTCGGACCGGTGCTGTGTGTGCGCAGTTTCACCACTGAAGCGCAGGCGATTGCCTTGGCCAATGACACGCCGTTTGGTTTGGTAGCCAGTGTGGTGACGAGCGATGCTGCTGCGGCGGATCGCGTGGCCAATGCCTTGCAGGCGGGGATGGTGTGGATCAATGCGCCGCAAGTGATTTTCCCGCAGGCGGCGTGGGGCGGGTACAAGCAGAGCAGTATTGGCCGCGAGCTGGGGCCTTGGGGGTTGGCGGCGTTTCAGGAGATCAAGCATGTGATCCGGGCGGTGTAAAAGCCGACCCTCACCCCAGCCCTCTCCCGGAGGGAGAGGGGGCCGACCGAGGTGTCTGGCGCTGTCCATCGACCTGAAAAATCCGGTCGATTATGGATTCAAAGCCAATCGTTCAAGTCGGTGAGCCTCTTGAATATTCCCCAATCAGTCCCCTCTCCCTCCGGGAGAGGGTTAGGGTGAGGGGCTTCTAACGGTCACACCGAAAGTCGCAACCGCGCCAAATCCCTTAACGGCGGCGCACCAAACAGCCGGCTGTACTCACGGCTGAATTGCGACGGACTTTCATACCCCACCCGATACCCCGCCGCCGAAGCCTCCAGCCCCTCCGCCAGCATCAACCGCCGCGCCTCTTGCAAGCGCAACTGCTTCTGATACTGCAACGGACTCATCGCCGTCATCGCCTTAAACCGGTGATGCAACGTCGACACACTCAAATTCACTTCTTTGGCCAGATCATCAATGCGCAGCGGCTGCTCGAAGTTGCCGTTGAGCCATTTGATCGCCTGACTGATGCGATGGCTCTGACTGTTGGCAATCGCGATTTCATACAAGCGATGCCCCTGTGGACTGCGCAGCAGGCGATAGAGAATCTCCCGGCGAATCAGTGGCGCAAGCATGGCGATGTCTTTCGGCGCATCGAGCAAACGCGCCAGACGCAGCACGGCATCAAGCATCGAACTGTCGATCTTCTCGACATACAAACCGCGCCCGGTCGGCCGGGTCGGCACGCCCATCGGGCCGGCATCGGCAATCAGTGCGGTGATTTCTGTCGGATCGATGTCCAGGCGCACGGCGAGGATCGGTTCTTCCGGCGAGACATTGACCACGCGCCCGCTCAGCGGCATCGAAACCGACACCACCAGATAATTCAGCGGGTCGTAATTGAAGTACTCGTCAGCCAGCCGCACCTCTTTGCGTCCCTGCGCCATGATGCACAGCGCCGGTTGCGCGAGCACCGGCGCGAAGTCATGGGACTGGGTGTGGCGCGACATGAACAGCGAGCCGATGGCGGTCTCGTAGCTGCCATCGTCGGTGGTGTTGCGGCGGATGATCGCCGCCAGTTCTGCGCGCTGTTTTTCCATGTCAGCGCTGGGTTCGGCTTGAAAACGATCGAATGACGTCATGCACGGCATCCTCGGCAGGGGAGGTGGAATGGAGCAGAGCATATGTTTGTGCAAGCGCCAGCGGTAGACACATCCTGCGAAATGCTTGCCTGATTCTGCCCCGGGGTGTTCCCGCGCTTGTCGCGATCCAACCCTGTAGGAGCTGCCGAAGGCTGCGATCTGTTGATCTTCAAGGCAAAATCAAAAGATCGCAGCCTTCGGCAGCTCCTACACAAAACGCGTATGACAACCGTGTGACGCAGTTTTACAGGTTGTTACAGGTTCTGCGTGCAGTCTCGCAGGATTGTGCAACGCGGCGGCAGGAATCGACTAACGGCGGCCGGCGTGCTGCCCTTAACCTTTGATCCTGTCGCAGCCCGTCCCCCGGCTGCCACGCGACTCCCTGGGAGGGTTGAACATGTCCAAGCAGATTCCCGTCAGTCATATGGCCTTCGTTCGAGCGCGCGCCGGGCGTTCGGCGGAACTCGGCGTACGCCTGAGCGCATTGATCGAGCCGTCCCGCGCCGCCCCCGGTTGCCTGAGCTTTGCCTTGCAGCATTCGCAGTGTGATCCCGAGTTGTGGCTGGTCTCCGGGTTCTGGAGCAGCCAGCAAATGATGACTAACTATTTCAACAGTCCGTCGATGGAAATCTTCGCCGAGCTGGTGCAGGAACTGGTGGTCAACAGCCTCGACTTCCACACTTTCAAGGACGTGTCGGCGGCGCAAGCCCTCGGTCAATGCCCGGCGCCGGTACACAAACTCGTCGGTTGAGGGTTTAATGTCCGGCTTGTTTGTCTGAGCCGGGATATGTGACATGGCACGTAAAGAGTTCGAACACTTCGAAGCAGTTTCCGCAGTCGTCCCCGTCGAGTTGGGTGGCAACAAGGGCTATCACGCGGCAATCGCGGTCAAGGCCCTGGTCGATGGCGGTGCACCACGCTTTCACAAACTGCTGAATGATCAGGTCTTCCCCGGCGCCATCGCCGCCGATGAGGCTGCCATCAACGAGCTGGATAACCTCAAGGGCGTCACTGACGACGCCGAGTTGATCTGGTAACGCGTTACTTGGTGGCGCCCGGACGCCACATCTTGAACAGGGCCTCAGGCCCCAGCTGGAAGTAATCCGCCGGCCCGCCGCCGCGCAGAATCGGTTCTGCCGCGGCGGTGTCGTAGATGCCGTCCTTCAACAGCCATTTGGCGATGTGCACGGCGACCACTTCGCCGAGGATCAGCCAGCTCGGCACGGTTTCGCCATCGGCGCGCTGCAACTGAATGATCTGCGTGACCTTGCACTCGAAGGACACCGGACTTTCGGCGACCCGTGGCACCGAAATCACCTTTGACGCGACCGTCGTCAATCCCGCCAATTCGAATTCATTGACCTCAGGCGCGACCATCGCGCAGCTCTGATTCATCTGCTCGGCCAGTGGTCGGGTGGCGAGGTTCCAGACGAATTCGCCGGTCTGCTCGATGTTGTTCAGGCTGTCTTTGCGCCCGACGCTGGAAAAACCAATGATCGGCGGGATGTAGTTGAAGGCGTTGAAGAAACTGTACGGCGCCAGGTTCAACTGGCCGTTGGCATCCTGTGAGGAAATCCAGCCGATCGGGCGTGGGCCGACGATGGCGTTGAACGGATCGTGGGGCAGGCCGTGGCCGTTGGCGGGTTCGTAGAAATGGATGTCATCGGGCATGGCGGGTGAATTCCTGAGGCTGCTTTTTAGATGCAGCCATAGTGCAAGGACGTCCCGCATATTTCCAGCCAGACACCGATATTCCAAGCTATGAAATTCCCCTGTGGGAGCGAGCCTGCTCGCGAAAGCGTCGGGTCAGTTGCATTGATATCGCCTGACACGACGTCTTCGCGAGCAGGCTCGCTCCCACAGGGTTTGATGTGAACTCAGGAAATTGTCATCCCCCAGAAATGACTAAGCCCGGCCGAAGCCGGGCTGTGCGCTTTACAGCAGGGGTTAGCTGATGGCAGCCGATTGAGTGCGGTCGTAACCGTCGGCAGCGAAAGTCGCGGAGCCAGTGCGGTCATAGCCATCTTCAGCGAAAGTCGCGGAGCCAGTGCGGTCGTAGCCATCTTCAGCGAAAGTCGCGGAGCCAGTGCGGTCGTAGCCGTCTTCAGCGAAGGTCGCGGAGCCGGTACGGTCATAGCCATCTTCAGCGACAGCAGCAGAACCGGTGCGGTCATAACCATCAGCAGCAACGGCGGAACCAGTGCGGTCATAACCGTCGGCGGCGAAGGTGTTGGCAGCCAGTACGGACAGGGCGAAGGCAAGGATCAGTTTGGTTTTCATGTTCTTTACTCCAGATTTGTTGGCGGGTGTGTCTTGCATGCGTTTAATGCTACGCCAATTAAGTTGATTGAAAAGCGCAAAATAATGCTAAAAACAATCGATTAACTTGATGTTAAGGGCGGCGGATTTAAATCGCTTGCGTCGTCGAAGCGAACGCCGCGCAGGTCATCGATCAGGTAGGGGCAGAATGCTTCGCCAGCATTAATTAGCGATTAATCGCGTTGCGGCGTGTGTAAGGAATTTTTCATGCGGGTCAGGGAAACGCGGCGACCCCAATCGCGAGCAGGCTTGCTCCCACAGGGAAATGCATTCCAGATGTGGGAGCGAGCCTGCTCGCGAAGAGTCCATCACAGCCACCGTTGCAGTGGCTGTGAACAGCCGATCAGTCAGTAACGATGCGCGAGTGCTTCTGGGTGTCTTTCATGGTGATGTACACCAGCAACGACACCGCGATGCACGCCGTTACATACCAGTAGTAACCGGTTTCCATGCCGATGCTCTTGAACCAAAGTGCGATGTATTCAGCGGTGCCGCCGAAGATCGACACGGTCAGTGCGTACGGCAGGCCAACGCCCAGGGCGCGGATTTCAGTCGGGAACAGCTCGGCTTTCACCACGGCGTTGATCGAGGTGTAGCCGCTGACGATGATCAGCGCCGCCATGATCAGGAAGAACGCGCCCCACCAGGTCTGGATGGTGTGCAGGGTCATCAGGATCGGCACGGTGAAGATCGTACCGAGTACACCGAAGGCGATCAGGATCGGACGACGACCGATCTTGTCCGACAGGCCGCCGATGATCGGTTGCAGGCACATGAACAGGAACAGCGTGGCGGCAGAAATGGTGGTCGAGTCGGAGATGCTCATGCCGACGGTGTTCACCAGATACTTCTGCATGTAGGTGGTGTAGGTGTAGAACGCCAGGGTGCCGCCCATGGTCAGGCCGACCACAGTCAACAGCTCTTTGGGGTGGCGCATCAAGGTGCGCATCGCGCTTTCCTTGGACTTTTCTTTCTTGGTGAACGACTCGGTTTCTTCCATGCCGCGACGCAGGTACAGCGCCACGACCGCACACAGCGCGCCGATGGCGAACGGGATACGCCAGCCCCACGCGTACAGCTGTTCAGTGGTCAGCACGTTCTGCAGCACGATCAGCACGCCGAGGGCGATGAGCTGGCCGGAGATCAGGGTCACGTACTGGAAGCTGGAGAAGAAGCCGCGACGTTCCTTGGTCGCCATCTCCGAGAGATAGGTCGCCGAGGTGCCGTATTCGCCACCGACCGACAGGCCTTGCAGCAGTCGGGCGAACACCAGCAGGATCGGTGCGCCGATGCCGATGGTTTCGTAGTTTGGGCTGAGGGCGATCAGCAGCGAGCCGAAGCACATCAGGTAGACCGAGGCCATCAGGGCTTTTTTACGGCCGACCTTGTCGGCGTACATGCCCATCAGCCAGCCACCGATCGGACGCATCAGAAAGCCGACGGCGAAAATCGCAGCGGTGTTCATCAGTTGGGCGGTGGTGGAACCGGCAGGGAAGAAGGTTTTCGCGAAGTACAGGGAGAAGGCGGCATACACATACCAGTCGTACCACTCGACCATGTTGCCGACGGAACCGCTGAAGATCGATTTGATCCGGCTGGCGGTGGTTCTTTCTTTGGCGGGCACGGCAGCCGACCCAAGTGGCAGGGCGTTGGAGTTATCCATTGAAGGATCCTTCGTTTAATTGTTTTTGTGGAGCGCGTTGGAACGCAGCCTGCGATGGCTATAGCAGGAGGTGTGCCAACGGGGGGAGTGGCGGTTTAGAGGGGGTGGCGGGATTGGGTGAGCGGGATATCGCCGAAGGATCTGGTTTGATGAGCGGATTTCCGCTTATTGGGGCGAAGATCAAAAGCCCCTCACCCTAGCCCTCTCCCGGGGGGAGAGGGGACTGATCGAGGTGCTTTTGATAGTTACGCCGACCTGAGAGATCGAGTCGAACTCAGGTTTCGAAAAGCATGAAGATCGGCTCCCTTTCCCCCTCGCCCCCCTGGGGGAGAGGGCTGGGGTGAGGGGGATGGATTTCAGCCACACCAAAAAATCCCGACCCTGCCTCACTCAGCCAGAAACATCTCCCGACTCAACCCATGCCGCTGCAGCTTTTCATTGAACGTACGGCGCGGTAGTTGCAACTCTTCCAGCACCGCTTTCACATCGCCCTTGTGCCGGGTCAGCGCCGCGCGCAAACACTGCGCCTCAAACGCCTCCTGCTGCGCCGCCAGCGATTGCCCCGGATCAATCCCCGGTGCCGGCTCATCCAGCCCCAGCACTTGACGTTCGGCAACGTTCGCCAGTTCGCGCACGTTGCCCGGCCAGTCGTGGCTGAGCAGATGACTCAATTGCGCGCCACTCAAGGGCGGAAAGGTGCGCCCCAGGCGTTCAGCGGCATTCTGGGCGAAGGTTTCGAACAGCAGCGGAATGTCTTCGCGACGATCGCGCAACGGCGGCAAGCGCAGCTCGGCGACGTTGAGGCGATAGGCCAGATCCTCGCGAAAACGTCCGGCCCGAGCCTCGTCGAGCAGATCCGGTTTGGTCGCCGCGACAATCCGCAGATCGACACGAATGCTCTGGTTCGAACCCAGCCGTTCAAGCTTCTGCTCCTGCAACACCCGCAGCAGTTTCACCTGTTGGGCCAGCGGCATGCTTTCGATTTCATCGAGAAACAGCGTGCCACCGTCGGCGTATTCCAGCTTGCCGATGCGCTTGCCCGAAGCGCCGGTAAATGCACCGCTCTCGTGGCCGAACAACTCGGCCTCGAACAACTGCTCAGGGATCGCCGCGCAGTTCAGTGCTACAAATGGCTTGGCCGCGCGCGGACCGAAATCATGCAGGCATCGCGCAACCAATTCCTTGCCGCTGCCGGTTTCACCACGGATCAACACGTTGACCGGCAGCGTCGCCAGATCCAGCACCTGCCGGCGCAACGTCTGCAAACCACGGGACACGCCGAGCAACGTCGCATCGAGTTTTGCGCGGTTGTCGGCCTGCTCGTGCAACGCACGGTTTTCCAGAATCAGCCGGCGTTTGTCCAGCGCCCGGCGCAAGCTGCCGAGCAGGGTTTCCGGGCTGAACGGTTTTTCCAGAAAGTCGTAGGCACCGTCGCGCATTGCCTCGACGGCCATCGGTACGTCGCCATGGCCGGTGAGCAGAATCACCGGCAGATCGGCATCGCGTTTCTGCACTTCGGCCAACAATGCCAGGCCGCCCATGCCGGGCATGCGCACGTCGCTGAGGATCACCCCGGCAAAGTGCGCGGGCAGGGCGGCGAGGCATTCTTCGGCGCGGCTGAACAACTGCACCTCGAACCCCGACAGGCTCAGCCACTGCTCGACGGCGCTGCGAATGCTGCTTTCGTCATCGACCACCATTACCGAATTGAGCATCAGATATGTGCCTCCAGATCGATCGGCAAAGTCAGGCTGAACACCGCGCCGCTGTCGCCATTTTCGGCGCTCAGACGACCGCCGGATTCATGCACGATAGCGAAGGATACCGCCAACCCCAGGCCCAGACCGTCGCCCACCGGTTTGGTGGTGAAGAACGGATCAAAGACCTGGCCCAAATGGTCTTCGGCAATCCCGCCGCCATTGTCGCTGACGTTCAGACGCCACAATTGTTCATCGGCTTCCAGACGGATTTCCAGACGTTTGCAGGGTTTGCCCTGCATCGCATCGAGGGCGTTGCGCAGCAGGTTGATCAGCACCTGCTCCAGGCGAATCGCATCACCGCGCACCCACGCCGGACGGGTCAGGTGCAGCACCAGGCTGACCTGTTCGTCGCGCAGCCGTGCATCGAGTAACTGCAGGGATTGATCAACCACCGTCGCCAGATCCAGCCGCTCGCGCAAGCCGCTGGGGCTTTTGCGCGCGAAAGTCTTGAGGTGGCCGGTGAGGGCAGCCATGCGCGTGAGCATTTCGTCGACCGGTTTCAACGCTTTATAGGCATCGTCGACGCGGCCATGCTCGAGCAGCAGACGCAAGGTCGCCAGTTGCATGCGCTGAGCGGTCAGCGGCTGATTGATTTCATGGGCCAGCGCAGCGGACATCTGCCCGAGCGCGGCGAGTTTGGCTGATTGCACCAGACCGTCCTGCGCAGTGCGCAAGTCGCGGGTGCGTTCTTCCACCAACTGTTCAAGTTCTTCACGGTTGCGCTGACGGATTTTCGACAGGCGCCAGCGCTGGTTGAGAAACAGCAGCAGGAACACTAGCGCCAGCCACACCCCGGCGGCGGCCAGCCCGGCGTTGCGCAGGTCTTCGAAGGCCACTTGCGGATGACGCAGCAGGTGCAGGGTCCAGCCTTCGGCGCTCAGGGGCAGCGATTCCCACAGATAATCCGCTGTGCCTTGCGGGCCTTCGACGCGGCGCAGATCGCTGTTGTCATCGAAGCTGCGCAGCGACAAGTGGGTCAAGGGCAGCAGCGACTGTTTGTCGTACTGCCGCGTGGCTTTGATCTCGGCCATGTCGCTGGCGCTCAACGGCCGCAACGCGCGATAACGCCAGCCGGGTTGGTTGGCGATGAAAATGATCCCGCGCGCATCGCTGACCAGCAGGGTGTCATTGCCCTGACTCCACTCGCGTTCCAGTTCGGGGAATTCCAGCTTGACCACCATCGCACCAAGGAACTCGTCGTGGTCGCCGAGTACCGCACTGGAGAGGAAATAACCGGGAATCCCGCTGGTCACGCCCACTGCATAAAAACGCCCGGTGCCTTGGGTGCGGGTCTGACTGAAGTAGGGGCGGAAGCCGTAGTTGTGACCGACGTAACTGCTCGGCAGGCGCCAGTTGCTCGCGGCCACGGCGAGGCCCGTGTGGTCGAGCAGTTCAAGGGTCGAGGATTGCGCCGCGCCGTTGATCTTTTCCAGTTTCAGATTCAGCGCCGCTTGTTCATCTGCATCGACGGGGCCGGCCAGTGCCGAACGCAATTGCGGATCCAGCGCGAGCACGGCGGGGAGGGCTCGGTAGCGATCGATCAAGGTATGCAACGAATTGGCATACAGCGCCAGTTGCTGGTTGGCGCGGGCGGCGTCCTCTTCCAGTGCCTGGCGTTCGGCGTGACGGATCGCCAGGGTCGCGGCGAGCGCGGTACCCGCGATGATCAGCAGGGTATAAAACGACAGACGCACAGTACGGGAAGTCGGCAGCATGCTGGGCAAACGGATGGCAGTCGGGCGGGCACGATAGCATGCCGGCAGGCGGGAACATTGTCCCCGCTCAGAAAGCCGCCCATTTACGCGGCGGCGCTGTGAGCAGTTCTGTGCTTTTGCACCGTTAACGCCAGACCGTGGAGCATGTCGGTGATTCGGGCCGTTTCCTCGTCCAGATCGTTGAGGTCAACGCCGTTCAAGCTTGTCCTGCCAAGTGCGTGAGCATACTCATGGACCGTGTCGTTACTCGCCTCGATAGCCTGTGCAAGCCCGAGAATTTTCCCTTCGAATGCAAGCATTTTTTCGCTGGATTTTCCAGAGATGGCCTTAGCCGTTTCATTGACAATTTCCGGCAACGTCCATAACGCCGCGGCTCCGCTAGCGATGGCGCCGGCCGCTGCGGGAGGTAGTGAATTCAGGGTTTCCTTCACACCCGCCGACGTTAGTTGAGCGCCCGCCTCCTTCACCAACTTGAGTGCGGATTTTTTGTCGCGGGGAATCAAGCCCTGGAGTTTGGCGTTTAAATACTCAAGTGGCTGCATTTGTTTGTGTTGGGCTCTCTCGATAATAGTGTTCGCTGACACTTTGGAGGTTTTCAAATTGACCGACGCGCTCAGTCCGGTTCTTTCGGCCGCATAGTCGATGAGCGCGCTGACCCCGATTTTTGCGGCGAAGCCCATCCCTGCGCCTATCACGTTGCCGACACCGGGTGCCGCTACGCCGAGTGCCTGAGCACCGACACCGACCGTTAGACCGACGCCATAACTGAGTGCTTTGCTTGCGACAAATACCAGCGTTCTGCGTGTTGTCGCCAAGGCAATGTCGCTGCCCGAACCCATTCTGTCGAGTTGCTTTGCGGCATCGCTTGCGCGGCGCTGGGTGATCCCGAGGATTTCAATGTGTTGCATCATCTGATCATTCATTTGGCGGGCCATACGCTTTTCTGCAAGGCGTTGTGCATTTTTGGCATAGCTCGTATTTTGCGAAGCAATGATGCGATCCGTTCCGGCATTGATCTCGTCCAAAAACGGCAACCTGGTTTCCCCGTTGACGTCGACATGGCCAATCGGATCGTTGCCGACGAAGGCGTAGAGATTCAGCCCATCCACTTCGCCTGCCGGGTCCGCGCTGATCCAGCGTTGCAGCCACGGCGCGTAATAGCGCGCGCCGTAGCAGTACAAACCGCTGATATCCATTTCCTTGCCGGAATAACGGATAAACCGGTAACCGACTTCAACCACCGGGTCGGCCGCCATCCACGCTGTTGCTCCGAAAGGGTAGTAGCCTTCCTGGCTGATGATCCGGGCACGTTGATCCAGTTCTATCGTGCATGAACCCAGATGGTCACCGAGGCTGTAGCGCAGTTGATTGTCTTCGATGTCTTCGGGTGGTTTTTTCGCCCAATGCAGGCAACGCGCACCGCCCACCGAGATGACGTGCAGTTCTTCGCAGTTGTCCTTGGTGCGGATCTCCAGGCCCGGCAGGTAGCGCACCTGATGAAAATGCACAGCTCTGTCGGTGTACGTTTCATGGCGTTTGAACACCCGCACGCCCTGGCTGTAACGGTAGTGTTCGGCGTCGTCATCAGTGCCGTCTCGGGCAATCAGCGTCACGCGTTGCAGCTCACCCCGTGCATTCCATTGCATGGCCTGTCCCGGTTGCAGGTTCTGCAGGTTGCCGTGGCGGTCGAACAGTGTGTCGAAGTCAGGCTCCGGATCATCCGGTTTCCAGCGCACGCCGCGATTGCTGACTGAATCAATGCGCATCTGCACGGTGCGGTTGGCGCCGGCCCGTACATGCACCAGTTTCTCCAGATTGCCGCCGGTGTCGTACGTGTAGGTCTGGGTGTAGTTGAGGCGGTTGTTAGGGTCGGTGGGTTTCGGCAGGTCGGGAATGTCCGAGAGCGGGCCGTCGTCGTAACCTCTGGCGCAGACCAGTCGGTACAGCGAGTCGTAGCTGAAATCACGGTGACCGTCGACCAGCTGGTTGGCGAAATAGACCGGCTGGAAGGCGTGGTCTTCGATGCGGGTAATGTTGCCGACGGGGTCGTAGAAGTATTCGAGGTCTTGCAGCACTGCGCCGGTGTCTTTGCGACTGGACTGAGTGTGCAGACGACCATCGGCCGGGTCGTAGGTCCAGCGACTGAGGACAAGATTACCGGCCTGCTGCTCGATGATCTGGTCGGCAGCGTTGTACTGCGCATCAAGCAACACGGGCCGCCATTGGCTCTGGTCCTTGATCAACAGTTGTACCTGCCGAAGGTGCCCGGCCAGGCCATAACACGATTTCTGACGATGGCCGCCGGCATCGGTCTGCTCCAGCACGGCGCCCATCGGGCTGAACACACGACGGCTGGTGAAGCCTTGGCCATCGTCAAAGGTACGGATTTCGGCCAGCGGCTGACCGGTGAGGGCGAAGCTGTCGGTGCGCAGGGTACCCGAGTTGTCGTGTTGCTCCAGCAATTGTCCGCGTCGATTGAACCGGGGATCGGCGCTGGCATCGGCGTAGGTAAACACATCGACATCGGCCACGCCGTTTTCTTCGACGGCGACTACGCGCAACTGCTTATCGAAAGTCGTGCGCCAATGACTGTCGCGCTCGTCCCAGCGTTGCACCGGTTCGCCGGCCAGGCCCGGCAGGATCAGGCGCCAGCCGGCGTCAACGCTGTCCGTTTTCAACGGCTCGCCGTCCAGGCGGTACACCGTGGTCAGGCACGGCACCGGCAGGCGTGGATCCCACTGTGCCGCCAACTGCCCGCTCGCGTTGTGCTGCTGACGGTTGACCAATGGCGTGGCTGTGTCCTGCGCCACAGTGCGCAAATAAACCACCTGACGAGTAGGCAGACCGCGGCCATCGTTCACCGAAAGCGCAGGCGTGCGCCAATCCAGTGAGCGGGTCATGACCGTGGCGATTCCGAACGGGTTGGCGGTTGCGCGGTGTCGTTGAAATCTTCTCTGGTGCGATACCAGGGATGGTGAGCCTCGCGGGAGATGTCGCCTCTGGCGTTGACCAGTTTGATCTGCTGGCCCAAGGCGTTGTAGTACACCCGATCGAAGTGGCCAAGGTTGCGCAGGGATTGATCGTTGACGTACAGATGGGTATCCGCGAAAAAAGCCCGGAACTGACGAACCGGCAATCCCTTTTTGTTGTTGTACTCGACTCGTTCGCTGATGCGCCAGCGCGGGTTCGCCAGAACCTCGACGTACTGGCCATCTTCGACAACGAGTGAGCCATCTTCAACCTTGTACGCCATGCCCGGGTCAACCCGTTGCTGGGTTTGCAGTGCCCGGCCAAAGCCGTCGACACAGGCCTTGACGATCTGTATCTGCGCCGCGATCTCTTCATCGGGATAGCGGTCGGCACTGAGCATCACGCTGTGTACCGGCTCGCGGTGGGCTGTGGTAATCGCCTCGAGCAAGGTCTTTTCGGTGCTGGTCAGATGAGTGCTTCGTGCCAGCCGCTGACGGGCACTGGCGCGAATATGGCCGCTGGGCAGCAGATAGCCTTGATCCACCCATTGCGCGGTGACAGCAACGCTGCCCATCCAGCTGAACAAATCTTTGCGCACGGTGCTGGCGGCCTTTTGCACAGCAGCCTCCGGATTGGCAATGGCCGGATCCGGGCGAAGATCTTCGGGTCGCCTGTATTCACTCAGCGGCCTGAATCCTGCGGCAATGCCATTTTCAGTGCCGTGAAAACTGGTGGCCAGTGGTTGCCGGGAAGGCGCGTAGATGACCTCTTCAATATTCTCGTTGGGGTCGGTGATGCTCAGTGGTTGCAGGGCGTGATAGTCGTAAGTGATGTGGGTGGTGCAGCCATCTGGCAATTCGACGCGGATGATCGCCAGGCCATAGTCGTCGTATTCAGCCCTGGTGTGGCCGTGGCTAGGGGTTTCACGGTAGCTCAGGACATCGTAGAAGCGATCCGGGCCGGCGTATTCGGCAAAGCCGAAGTGCGCCGAATACAGCGCCGGGTCAGCCCCGGCGGGGGCGGCCGGTTCAAACAGAAACGGCATCGCCGTATAACCGATTTTGCTCAATTCCGCATGGATGTTGAACGGCGGCGGCAGGATGCTATAGGCGTCCAGGGCAGTCTTGTCCAGTTGCGCCAATTCCAGCGGCCCGGCCAGGGCCTCGAATTCGGCCTCACCGTCAGCCAGCGCCGTGCCGTCGAATTTCACGTAGCGCTGTATGGACTGGGTCGTCAGTACCCGTTCGGTGTTCCAGTGCGGCGAATCCTCATGGCGCGCCAATTGCTCGAACGACACCTGTGCCGGGCTGAGGCCGCTTGGCAGTGTGCCTTTGGGCAAGACCAGCGCATTACCACGTTGCAGATACGGCAGGCCCAGCCGCCACTGCTGAGGATCAGTCAGGTCAATGTATTGCGCACGGGTTTCGTTCAGGTAAAACGACTGCTGTGCCTCGTCATGGGCATCGCGCCACCACTGTTGTTCATCTGGATCGGTAAAGGGCGGTGGGCTCTCTTCAGTCAGTCGGCGCGCATAGCTCACGGTCAGCGCCTGAGTCGGCGAACCGTATTCGTTCTGGCGCAGGCTGATCTCATGACGGCACAGCGGATCGTCGATAAACCGGTCGTACTGGTAGCTGATTTTTTCCAGCAGCAGTGGCAGCAAAACAGCGGCGGCGTACTGCCCCTGAGCGCGCACCTCGCGCACCCGATAACGCAGCTCTTCTACCACCAGAGGCGTGGCGATGCCCGGTGCGTCGCTGTCTGCGTCTGCATAGGTTTCGATACGGGCGACCGACCCGACCAACGCCCGGGCAATCTGGTATTCGGTATCGGCGTCATGCGGGGCGATTGACTGATCGAACTCCCCGTTGGGCGGGGTAAGGCTGAACAGGGTGCTGCCCAGGCCGATGGCGCCCTTGTCTTCATTGAAATAACGCTCACGGCGGCGATCCATCGATTGGCCGGTATGAAACCAGGTGCAGACCCGCACCGGCTGGGTGAAGCCTTCGTCGCCGTCGTCGGCGCTTTCGCTGTCGGTTTGCTGCAGCAGGCCGAAGCCACGAAACTCGCGTTCTTCACCGTCGTAAACGCCTTCGCGCCAGGTCAATAGCTGCGTCAGACAGTTACCCGTGATCTCATCCAGTTGCTGCTGCTGGACCACCACCGGCACTGCGAATGGCAAGTGCGAAACCGGCAGCTCTTTACGCTTGAGGATTTGCTGTTTTTCATCCAGCCACTCTTGAGCGGAGCTGCGGTAGACCACACTGGCGTTGCAGCCCATGTTGTTGTTGCTGGCGGTCAACAGGTACGGTTTGACCGCGACGAAATCATAGCGCCAGTGCTGCGGCTTGATGTGTGGCACGGTCAGAATCAGGCTGGCACAACCCAAGCCCTGCAGGTCAGCGAAGCTCACCTGACACAGACGGTCATAGCGCACGCCTTCGGGCCAGGGCACGCTCACCGGTATCTGCTCAAGGCCATTGCCACCGCGGTTCAGATAGATTTCGAAGACATCGGATTTCAGATAGATCAGTGCCGGTGCGCCGGATCCATCAAGGTCGGCCACACGGATCCGCGAAGAATCGAACTGCTCGTACGTGAACGGCAGGTCACTGATCTTGCGACCTTCCCCAAACCTGCCGTGGCCAAGGTTGGGCCAGCAGCGGATTTCGTCATGGCGGATACGGCACAGCTCCGGCATGTCGCTGCCCAGCAAGTTGCCGAGCAGCACCAGTTCGGTCGGTGCGTTGCTGAAGATTGGCAAGCGGTCATCGGCCGGCCCATGCGGTACATCCTCGGCGGCGGCGAAGCCTGCTTCGCGGCGGTTGGCGTACAGGCGCACCGAGTTGGGACCGATCAGCGCAATCGAGCTCAGACCATCACCGCTCAAATCGCCCAGTTGCACCAACGTGTTGAAAAACTCCTGCGGGAACGCAGTGAACGGGACGAAATCGGCGAAGTCTCGCTGCGCATTCAATGTACGGAAACCGCTGCTGCCTGGCTGGGCGGTGATCCAGTCGAGCCGCCCGTCACCGGTCAGGTCGGTAAGCATGTGCTGGACTGCACGATTACGGTCGGCCACTGGCGTCCGGTTCAGCGCCGTCCATGGGCCGTAGCCGATCTCATCACCTCCCGCTGCTGCTCGCAGCGGTTCGCGGTAGTACCACGCCTGGTCATAACGGCAGAGAAACCCCGGCAGACCCTCGCCGTACAGGTCGACGCATTGATAGAACCCGCCATCTTCGACGCCCGGCTGGTTATCTGCCTCAAGCAAGCGCTGAGGGTTTTTATTGATCTGGAAAGTGGAATAGTCGAACTCCACCGGTGGCGAGTGTTCGACCTGGCCGCTGGCATCGAAGCTTTGGTAGTGCGCGGCGCTGATCTGGCTGTAGTCCCATTGCGTGATGTTTTGCGCAGTGCGGTATTCCAGCAGCAGACGTTGCGCCAGCAGCGGTTTTTCTCGCAGGTCGGCGGGATTTTGATGAAACATCAGCACTTGCCGACAGAGCCGGCGCGTGCCGATTTCAAAGCCTTGACCGTACGTCGAAAAGGGGTCCGGGCGTACCCGCCACGGACCGAGTGTGTCGCCGTCATACAGCGGGATTTCGCTCAGCGACGCCGTGCGCTCGCCGTAGTCGAAAATCAGCTGAAACTGCCAATCCAGCTCGGTCGGGTCTGGCACGGTCCAGGCGAACAACTGCTCGCTTGCCGTGAAGTTGCCGTAACACACCCGCTCCAGATAACGCTGCGCGCGGTAGTCGTGGGTCGGGTCGGGATCCTGATCATCGGCTTTGTAAACGAAGCAGATATGCTCGCCGTGGGCGTTCATGCTTTCGAAGAGCAGCCACGCCGCAATATTTTGCGGGTCATCCGGATCGGCACGGCGTGAAGCGGCGGTTTTGCCGTAGACGTGCAGCGAGCCATCAGCGCCATGTATCAGCCAAAAGGACGACGCGGCGTTTTCCGTGGTACGGGTCTGCAGTTGCCATTGCTCGCGCAGGGCAAAGTCGCTTTCAACGTGCGGCCAATAACGGACCACGCGGTGCGGGCCGATGCCCTTGCCGCCATAGGTCGATTCAAAGCGCGACTTGATCGTGCCGTCAGCTTCCAGCTCCGGCATCCACACCTCACCATCGTGACCGATGATCTCATCGTGTTCGGTATAACGCGGCACACCCTTGGTGGTGCGCCGGCTGATCTGGCTGAGCCCCATGCCCCAGCCGATACCGAAGGCCCCGTTACCGCTCTGGCTGCTGTACGTCAGCGACAATTGCGGCGCCAGACCCCATCCGCTCGAGAGAGGGATGGGCAGCTCGAAGGACGCTGCACCGGTCGGCCCCACGGCGCCCCAGCTTTTACCGATGGTGGCAATCGATGAACTCTTGGCGATGGAGGGCGTAACGATGCTCAGGTCTTGTTCGGCCATGATTGCGTCCGGTGCACTTGCGGTGGCGTAAGTGAAATGACGCTATCAACAATTGCCACGGACGTAACCTGTCAAACCTGACAGGTGCACAAGATCGATTTGTGTGGTTGTCCCGGCTTTTTATCGCCGAAGCAGTTATCTCCAATGCAATCGCAGGCACAAAAAAAGGCCGATCCGTCACATGACGGGTCGGCCTTCCTTTTACGGCTTCAGGCGTTTACTGCACTTCTACCGCCAGGCTTTCGCTGATCTTCTGTTGCCAGATCGCCGGACCGGTGATGTGCACCGACTCACCTTTGCTGTCCACCGCAACGGTGACCGGCATGTCTTTGACTTCGAACTCGTAGATCGCTTCCATGCCCAGTTCGGCAAATGCCAGCACTTTCGACTTCTTGATTGCCTGAGCAACCAGGTAGGCAGCGCCGCCGACAGCCATCAAGTACACGGCTTTGTTGTCCTTGATCGCTTCGATTGCGGTCGGGCCGCGCTCGGATTTGCCGATCATGCCCAACAGGCCGGTCTGCTCAAGGATCTGCCGGGTGAACTTGTCCATCCGCGTCGCGGTGGTCGGGCCAGCCGGGCCAACCACTTCGTCACCGACCGGATCAACCGGGCCGACGTAGTAGATGAAGCGACCCTTGAGGTCGACCGGCAGGGTTTCACCCTTGTTGAGCATCTCGACCATGCGCTTGTGCGCCGCGTCGCGACCGGTGAGCATTTTGCCGTTGAGCAGGACGGTTTCGCCCGGCTTCCAGCTCTGCACGTCTTCCGGGGTCAGGGTGTCGAGGTTGACGCGACGGGCCGACGGGCCGGCTTCCCAGACGATTTCCGGGTAGGCGTCCAGCGGTGGTGCTTCCAGCGAAGCCGGGCCGGAACCGTCGAGCACAAAGTGCGCGTGACGGGTGGCGGCGCAGTTCGGGATCATGCACACCGGCAGCGAGGCTGCGTGAGTCGGGTAGTCCATGATTTTTACGTCGAGCACGGTGGTCAGGCCACCGAGGCCCTGGGCGCCGATGCCCAACTGGTTGACCTTCTCGAACAGCTCCAGACGCATTTCTTCGATGCGGTTCTGCGGGCCACGGGCTTTCAGCTCGTGAATGTCGATGGATTCCATCAACACTTCCTTGGCCATGACCGCGGCTTTCTCGGCGGTGCCGCCGATGCCGATGCCGAGCATGCCCGGTGGGCACCAGCCGGCGCCCATGGTCGGAACGGTCTTCAGCACCCAGTCAACGATCGAGTCGGACGGGTTGAGCATGGCCATTTTCGACTTGTTCTCGGAACCGCCGCCCTTGGCCGCCACGTCCACTTCCACGGTGTTGCCCGGAACGATGGAGTAGTGAATCACGGCAGGGGTGTTGTCCTTGGTGTTTTTCCGAGCACCCGCCGGGTCGGCGAGGATCGAGGCACGCAGGACGTTTTCCGGCAGGTTGTAGGCGCGACGCACGCCTTCGTTGATCATGTCGTCCAGGCCCATGGTGGCGCCATCCCAACGTACGTCCATGCCGACGCGCACGAACACGGTAACGATACCGGTGTCCTGGCAGATCGGGCGATGGCCGGTGGCGCACATGCGCGAGTTGATCAGGATCTGCGCCATCGAGTCACGGGCCGCTGGCGATTCTTCGCGCAGGTAGGCTTCGTGCATCGCCTGGATGAAATCCACGGGGTGGTAATAGGAAATGAACTGCAGGGCGTCGGCAACGCTCTGAATCAGGTCGTCTTGCTTGATCACGGTCATGAGTCGCGCTCCTCTAAAAGACGGGAACATTCTATGGGGCAGCTACAGGCTTCAAGCTTTCAGCGGCAAGTTGGAGCAGTACGCGGACTGCTTGAGCTAGCGGCTGGAAGCTTGCAACTTGAAGCTGGCCCTTGGGGCCGGGCACGCCGGGGCTGCTGGCGCGACGCTAAAAAGGCGCGGCAGTATACCGCGCCTCGGTGGGGCGTACACGCGCCGGCAGTCATTCGTTGGTCGCATGGATGGGCGAATATCGGACAGCGGGTTTGCACTTCAAGAGCTACCCCCTCACCCCAGCCCTCTCCCCCAGAGGGGGCGAGGGGGAAAGGGAGCCGATCTGCGCAGTCTTCGAAACCTCGGTTCGACTCAGGAAAGGGAGCTGATCTTCATGCTGCTCAAACCTGGGTTCGGCTTGGGAAAGGGAGCTGATCTGCGCAGTCTTCGAAACCTCGGTTCGACTCAGGAAAGGGAGCTGATCTTCATGCTGTTCAAACCTGGGTTCGGCTGGGGAAAGGTGTTGATCCTGATGTAGTTCAGACCTGAGTGCGGCGTGGTATTTCAGGTCGGCGTATCTCCAGCAATCGACTCGGTCAGTCCCCTCTCCCTCTGGGAGAGGGCTAGGGTGAGGGGCTTTTGGCGGTACACGCAGGCCACACTTTTGACGTCAAATTTCGAGCCCGAAAATCGGTGGTCATTTATCGACTACGCCACTAAAGTGGCAGCCGGTCTGTAGAGTAGGACACTCGGTCAGCCTCTTATCGCACGGTGAGTCAACGATTGACCCATAACGCCATTCAACGTCTTTTGCTTAAACGTTTCGCCCTTGCTGCGGCCACCTACGGATTGGCTTTGCTGCTGCTGTGGCTGGCGTTTTTCGCCGGTCATTACGGCCAGTCCCTGAGTTCCGTGGCCATCGGCAGCGCGCTGGTGGTAATCAGTCAGGCGACGCTGTTCGCAATGTTCTGGAGCGGGCGCAACCAACGCTTTGCCGACCCCAGCCTGACCGAAGTGCAAGTGCTGCTCGGACTGGGCTGGCAGACCTGGCTGATCGCGCATCTGGATGAAGCGCGTGGCGCCTTTCTGGTGTTCTACGTACTGATTCTGCTGTTCGGCCTGTTCCATCTCAGTCGGCGGGCCTTCATCCGCTGTACCCTGCTGGTGTTCTTCAGTTTCTGCGCGATCACGCTGTGGGACGGTTATCACTTCCTCTTGGCCGACCCTGCGCTCGCCGCCTTGCAGGTGTGCATTCTGGCGATGGTGCTGGCGTGGCTGGTGCTTTACGCACGCTTCGTTCAAGTCTCGCGGCAACGCCAGCGCCAGCGCCGGTTTGCCTTGCAGGCGCATCAGGACACCCTGCGCGGGATGATGCGTCAGCTCGAAGACCTGGTCGCCACCGACGAATTGACCGGGTTGTTCAATCGCCGGCACTTTCTGCGCCTGGCCTCGCGTGAACTGAATGCCATGGACAACGACGTGGTGCACGGCCTGGCGTTGATCGATCTCGATCATTTCAAACGTATCAATGATCTGCACGGTCATGCTGCCGGCGATCAGGTGCTGCAGGCGTTCGCCGGCGTTGCGCAGGCGTGTCTGCGCGACGGCGATGTATTGGCGCGTTATGGTGGCGAGGAATTCGTGGTGCTGCTGCCCGATTGCAATGCCGAACGCTTGACCGCTTGCTGCGAGCGTCTGCGCATCGCCTTCACCGATGTCGAACTGGTGGGGCTGAGCGTGCGCAACCTCAGTCTGTCGGCGGGCATGACCCTGCTCGAACTGGGTGATGACCTCGACGACGCCTTGCAGCGTGCCGATCAGGCGCTGTACCGAGCCAAGCGTGACGGGCGCAATCGTTGTGCCGCGGCGTGGGAGAACGTCGATGCCTGAACTTCGCGTCGGTGAACAGCAATGGTCAGTGGCCGCGGGCAGCAACCTGCTCGATGCCCTCAATCAGCGTGGGGTCGCCGTGCCCTACAGCTGCCGCGCCGGCAGCTGTCATGCGTGTCTGGTGCAATGCGTGCAAGGTCTGCCGGCGGATAACCGTCCGGATGCGTTGAGCGCAGAACAGCGGCAACAGGGCTGGCGACTGGCCTGTCAGTGTCAGGTAACCGAAGACTTGCAGGTGCACACCTTCGATCCGCTGACCGACGGTCGCCCGGCCGTGGTCGAGGCGCTCGACTGGCTGAGCGACGGCGTGTTGCGTTTGCGCCTGACCCCACAGCGGCCGCTGCGCTACAGCGCCGGGCAACATCTGGTGTTGTGGATCAATCACATCGCCCGGCCATATTCGCTGGCAAGCCTGCCGGAAGAGGACCGCTTTCTCGAATTCCACCTCGATTGCCGCCAGCCCGGCGAATTCAGCGATGCCGCGCGGCGCCTGCAGATCGGCGACGCGATCCGCCTCGGCGAACTGCGTGGCGGCGCCTTGCATTACGACCCTGACTGGCACAACCGACCGCTGTGGCTGCTCGCCGCCGGCACCGGTCTGGGGCCGTTGTTCGGTGTCCTGCGCGAAGCCTTGCGTCAGGATCATCAGGGCGCCATTCGTGTCATTCATGTGGCCCATGACGCTGACGCGCACTACCTGGCCAAACCTTTGGCGGCACTGGCCGCGCAACGCGAAAACCTCAGCGTCGAGCTGTGGACGGCGGCCGAGTCAGCCGCCGCTTTGGCGCAACTGCGCCTTGTTTCCCGGCAAACCCTGGCCTTAGTCTGCGGCTCGACGGCCAGTGTCGACGCCTTTGCAAGGCGCCTGTATCTGGCCGGATTGCCGCGCAATCAACTGCTGGCCGATGTGTTTTTGAGCCGTGGTTGAGCGCTGATCTTTCCGACGCGAGACCGACCATGACCGAAGCCATCCTGCTGGAGCGCGAACGCGGTTTACTGACCCTGCGCCTCAACCGCCCGGAGAAGAAAAACGCCCTGACCCGCGCCATGTACAGCCGCCTCGCCGAGGCGTTGAAACAGGCTGACAACGACTCTGAAATCAACGCCGTGCTGATCACTGGCAGCGCTGAATGCTTCACGGCCGGCAACGACATCGCGGACTTCATTCAGCAGCCGCCGAGCGACCTCGACAGCCCGGTGTTTCACTTCATGCTCAATTTGCTGGAGTGCCGCAAACCGGTGATCGCTGCCGTGGCCGGTGCAGCGGTGGGCATTGGCACGACATTGCTGCTGCACTGTGATCTGGTTTACGTGGCCCGCGATGCGCGCTTGCGCATGCCGTTCGTCAATCTCGGTTTATGCCCGGAGTTTGGCTCCAGCCTGATCCTGCCGCGTTTGCTTGGGCAAGCCAAAGCGGCAGAGTTGTTGTTGCTCGGCGAAGGATTCAGCGGTGAACAGGCTGCGCAGTGGGGAATTGCGACCGAAGCGTTGGGTAGCGGCGATGCGGCGTTAAGCAAGGCGCGGGAAATGGCGCTGCGTTTCGACGAATTGCCGGCCGAAGCGGTGCGTATCAGCAAGCAATTGATGAAGGCGCCGGATCGTGAGTTGATCCGTAGGGTGATCGAAGGGGAGGGCGTGCTGTTCACCCAACGGCTGCGCTCGCCGGAAGCATTGGCGGCGTTGAGCGGATTTATCAAGCGGCATTGAAAAGCCACCCTCACCCCAGCCCTCTCCCAGAGGGAGAGGGAGCCGACCGAGGTGTAATGCGCTATACATCGACTTGAAAGAACCGGTCGGATTCAGCTCTGAGCTATCAGGTCGGTGCAATTCTGCAATATCCCTCAATCGGTTCCCTCTCCCTCTGGGAGAGGGCTAGGGTGAGGGGCTTTCGATTCAACGTAGACAACAAAAAAGCCCCGGCACTCACATGCCGGGGCTTTGGTTTTTCAGCGCGTCACTCAGACCTGCGGGTCGCCCACGTGCAGGATCTTCATGCCGTTGGTGCCGCCGGTGGTGTGGTAGCTGTCGCCCTTGGTCAGGATGACCCAGTCGCCTTTTTCCACAACGCCGCGCTTGACCAGCTCGTCAATCGCCTTCTGGCTGACTTCATGCGGTTCCAGCGAGGCCGGATCGAACGGTACGGTGTACACGCCACGGAACATCGCTGCACGCGCCTGCGTTTCGCGGTGCGGCGAGAACGCGTAGATCGGCACCGAGGAACGGATACGCGACATGATCAGCGGGGTGTAGCCACTTTCGGTCAGGGCGATGATCGCTTTGACGCCCGGGAAGTGGTTGGCGGTGTACATGGTCGCCAGCGCGATGCTTTCGTCGCAGCGGGTGAATTCCTTGCCGATGCGGTGGCTGGAGGTTTTACCGGTCGGGTGTTTTTCAGCGCCGACGCAGATGCGCGCCATCGCTTGAACCGCTTCCAGCGGGTACAGCCCGGCAGCGGATTCAGCCGACAACATCACGGCGTCGGTGTAGTCGAGCACGGCGTTGGCCACGTCGGACACTTCGGCGCGGGTCGGCATCGGGTTCTGGATCATCGACTCCATCATCTGGGTCGCGACGATCACAGCCTTGTTGTGGCGGCGTGCGTGCAGAATGATTTTCTTCTGAATGCCCACCAGCTCGGCGTCGCCGATTTCCACGCCCAAGTCACCACGGGCAACCATCACCGCATCGGAGGCCTTGATCAGACCGTCGAGGGTTTCGTCGTCGGCCACGGCTTCGGCGCGTTCGATCTTCGCCACCAGCCAGGCAGTGCCGCCGGCTTCGTCGCGCAGTTGACGGGCGTATTCCATGTCGGCAGCGTCACGCGGGAAGGACACCGCGAGGTAGTCGACTTCCATTTCAGCGGCGAGCTTGATGTCGGCCTTGTCTTTTTCAGTCAGGGCCGGTGCGGTCAGGCCGCCACCGCGACGGTTGATGCCTTTGTGGTCGGACAGCGGGCCGCCGATGGTCACGGTGCAATGCAATTCTGTTGCGGTGGCGGTATCAACGCGCATCACCACGCGGCCGTCGTCGAGCAGCAGCTCGTCGCCTACGCCGCAGTCTTTGACCAGATCCGGGTAGTCGATGCCGACCACTTGCTGGTTGCCTTCGGTCAACGGATGGCTGGTGGAGAAGGTGAATTGATCACCGATCTTCAGCTCGATCTTCTTGTTGGCGAATTTGGCGATACGGATTTTCGGGCCTTGCAGGTCACCGAGCAGGGCGACGAAGCGGCCGTGCTTGGCAGCGAGGTCACGCACCAGCTTCGCGCGAGCCTTGTGCTCGTCGGGGGTGCCGTGGGAGAAGTTCAGACGGGCAACGTCCAGACCAGCCAGAATCAGCTGTTCGAGAACTTCCGGCGAGTTACTGGCCGGGCCAAGGGTAGCGACGATTTTGGTACGACGGACGGACATGCAAAGACTCCTGAGTTCAAGCGCTAGCGAAGGCTACTATGCTCTTGGGGTGTAGTCATTGTTCGAATGCACTACTTATTGTTTTCTTTATTGAACACGACGATTGGCGCAAACACTTCTGAAGATTTCTCGGCAAGGGTCGATAAAGAGCACAAGACAGGAGAACCCTCATGCGATTCGTACCCATTGCCGCCCTTGCCCTCAGCGTCCTCGCCGTGACGGGCTGCACCCGTTGGTCGATGAACCATCATTTGAACAACGCCTACAGCGCCTATGATCGCGGCAATTGCGAGCAGGTCATGCTCGAGCTGTCCAAGGTCGAACGCGCCAGCCGTGCCCGCCCGTATGTGTGGCCGGAGGTGTCGATGATGCGCGGCCAGTGCCTGGAACGGCAGAAAATGTTTGTCGACGCGGCGCAGACCTACCAGTTCATCATCGCCTCGTACCCCAACAGCGAATACGCCTACCGCGCCCGCGCGCGTCTGGAAACCTTGCAGAGCCTGGGCCACTACCCGACGCGCAGCGCCGCTGCCGTGGTGCGCCCGACCCGCTTCTGATGACAGTTGTCATACAAAATCTGGCCGTGTGTACAAGCTGAGCTATAGTCGAATAACCCGGGTTTAGAGCCGAATCTGTAAACCCGGAGCAACACCTGCGACTGGCAAGTGGTCAGGTGACGGCGACGTAGCGACCGTCACACCGGAAGCGGGGAGAGCGCGCCTGCGCTACAGGGGCGTTCCGAAGCAAAGGTGCGGCTCTGTGACGGAGCCTTGCATGGCGAACTGCGCATGTTTACCGACCGCCGGATTGAACGGCATCAGCTGCCGTATTTCCTCAGAGTGTTCAACAGCGTCACCAACAAACCCATCGGTTTTCTGGGCAACGTGTCCGAAGACGGGCTGATGCTGATCAGCCAGTTGCCGATGATGGTGGGCGTGGACTTCCATTTGCGGCTGCAAATCCCTTGCGGCGAGGGTTGCCAACAGATAATCGATCTGGCCGCGTGTTGCCTGTGGTGCCACGAAGACGCGACCCCGCTGCACTACGACGCCGGTTTCAGCCTGCAACAACCACCGCCGGAATACGGGCAATTGGTTGAGGCGTTGCGCCAGTACTTCAGTTTTCAGCCATTGCCGGCCTCGGCCTGATTGGAAACCGCCAAAGACTTCGCGAGCAAGCTCGCGCCCACAGTGATCCGCATTCTTTCAGTTGAAATGCTTCGAGTGTGGGAGCGAGTTTGCTCGCGAAAACGTCAGTACAGACAACCTCTCTCCAAGGTCAGGTAACGGCAATCGCCCGCTCGTTATCCAGCGCCTTCTCCGCCAGCAACAAACCCATCTCGCTCAATTGATAGATCGCCATCGCCAGGTGTCGCGGCTTGTTTTCAAGGCTGTCGGCCAGGTCGAGCAGCAGAATGCTCACCGAAGAAAACGTTTCGTAGGTCTGAATGGCCACTGCTTCGGGGTTGAGGTCGGGCGCGATCATGAACATCTGCATGCCGCGATCCACGGAGTTGCGCGGGTCGGGTTTGGGTTTGAGGTAGTGGTCGAGGGCTTTTTCGGCGGCCTCGTGGAGCTTTTTCGAATCGCTGGATTCATAGGGGGAAACCGAGTTGGTTTCGGGGGGATTTGGAGTGTCTTTGATCATGATCGCGTTTCCTCTTAATAGAGCTGCCACCATCTCGCGACTAAACGAGGGGGTGGCGGCTGGACGCAGGTTAGTCGACCGGGAGGAACACGAAAAACCGGCGCGCCCGAGGGCGCCCTGCGCACAGCCACCATCAAGTGCGGGGATAGGGAATATCCGACTAGATGACGCTTGTGCACCTTCGTGTACCTACCCGGGCGACTAAACCCGACCACTGATTGGCAGCGGCACGGATCAAGTTACGGGGCATCAGCCAAGCGCACAAGCGGGCGGATTCTGAGGGATGTGTAGGCAATGGCGCAACTCGGCGTAGCCGTAAATGGGCGCCTGTAGGACGCCACCGAACAGTGTTGTGCGAAGAGTTACCGGGCATCGAGATTGTCAGATTTACAGGCAGGCAGTGTTCAGGAACGAGGGAAAAGCGGCGCCCCGTTTTTCCGATCAGCGGTAATTTAACCTGTCAGATCTGACAGTGGTTGCGCGTTGCGGTGGCGCCTATATTGGCGCAAGCGCGTTAGTTATCCATTGCCTGGAACTATTGAAATGAACGACAACGTTGATGACGGTGATAAAAGCAAAGCGCTGCTGAATAAAAGTGGCGGCGGTGAAGCCGTCAGCACCGGGTTGGGGAACGGCTCAAATCAGCAGGCGGACAATGGACCCTATTCCGAGGTATTTTGGGCCAATTCGGTGTTAGTTACCCTCAGACAAACGCACCCTCGCGTGCCTCAATTGACCACCGAACTGCATTGCCAGTACAAGTTTGAACTCGGAAGTCTCTATGTAAGAACTCTGCGTTACAAGATGACAACACGGAATGGAAACTGGAATAGAGCCAATATAGATCTTTACCTTAAAACCCGTACCAGTGCGGTGGAGTATTCACCGGACGCCCTTCTTCAAGATGGAGCTTGGCACGAATACTCACGCATCACTAATTCCCCCTGGGGCCCCGTTGCCGAGGGGGGGCTGAAAAACAGAATTTATATTCGTGTCGATTATGATGGGACGAACAATGATGTTGGACCGCATGAGGGATTCGGTCCTGAGGTGTACCCCGCAGCCCAGCCATTCATCGATGGACCGGGGCAAAACACGATAATAGGGGCGTCATTCCTTGTCTCGGGCAGCAACAGTCTTGTTGGAGGCACGATCCACGTTTACTTCAAATATGGAAATGTTTCTGTTGCGGTCGGAGTCGGGCCCGGAGACATCTTCGGACGCTGGAGTGCCAACTGTACATTGCCGTCCGGCTTGACTGAAAAAGGGATCCTGATTGCTGTACAAAAAATCGGTGATCAAACATCTGTGCTATCGAACTCGGTCGACGTTTACCCCTATCGCGCCCCAATAATTATTTACCCACCCAAGAATGCGGTGTTGCATCTGCGCGACCCCTTGAAGTTGCGAGGTACAGGGACTTACCCTTGTGATCTCGACGTCATGACGCCGGGTGGCGGTGTTCTTCACGCATCGGCCAAAGTCAAAGACGACACGACGTGGGAGGCGGATTTCAATCTTGCGAACTACCCGAATGGGGGGGAGGTTGAGATGACTGCTGGCCACCGGAATATGGGTGATTGGTCAGCTCTGCATAGTTTCAAATTGCTGGGGAGCCCCATCATCAGCGCTCCTCAACCCCTCCAGGTAATTGATCGCAATGGCCCTATATCCGGTACTGGACTGAGCGGGGCCAATGTCGAAGTGTTCAGGGACTTGAATCTTGCAGTCAGGATCGGTCAGGCAGTGGTGGAGGCTAACCGAACCTGGAGAATTGTGTCGCTCGAAAACGAAATGTCGCCCGGCCCTTTTTCGATTGTCGCCCGCCAGACTTTATCCGGAGTGCAGGGACACTTTGGCGCGCCGAGGGGATTCAAAGTCCGGCCAGCCAAATTTACCGGTCTCACCGTCGAGGTCATCGACAATTCCATCAAGTTCTCAGGCTCCGCCCACGCCGGCGCAACGGTGGTGATCACCGCGCCCGGTTATGCGGTCACGCCGCCAGGGGAGGTTGTGGCAACCGGGGGCCAATGGGCAACCACTGCGACGGACTGGCCATACGGCACCTACAACCTGCAAATCGTGCAAAAAGTGGGCGACGGTGCCAGTGGCTGGATCGAGTCACTGCCTTTTCCTTTCACGGTCGAAAACAAGTTGCCGAATGTCAGCGAGTTGGCTCACACACTGGAGTATCAGCCGACCTTCAGCGGCCTGGGCAATGCCCGCGCGACCGTGTGGCTGTGGAAGATCGACATGGATGAAGAGGTGGCGCCCCATCGCCCGCTGACCACCACCGGGAAATGGACTAGTCAGGCGACGCAAGTATGGGGCCCGACCTTCAACCGCCGGGTTCGCATCAAACAGGCGGGAGACGGGCAGGAAACCGATTGGGTTTATCTTGATGTAAACATTCCGCCACTGCCTCCCGGTCTTGACGACCCGCTCGAAGATGGACTTTCACCCAGGTTCAGCGGCACTTGCTGGCCGGGCGCGGTGGTCAGCCTGCATTTCAGCGACGAAGTCGGTGTGGAACACGAGCCAACGGTCAGCAATGACAAGTGGACATTCCGCCGCAGCGATCCGTTCGAGACGGGGGTTGAGCATACCGTCACCGTGACCCAGTTTGCCGCGGAGCAGACCTCGTTACCGGCGAGCGCCACCTTCACCGTCAGACGGCCCATGTCCCAGCCGCGGATCACCTATCCGGACCCGACCAGCAAGGTGGGCCGTGATGTCACGGTCGAGGGCGACAACGGTATGCAGGGTGCCGTGATGCAGTTGCGGGATGCCCAGTTCCAAAGCCCGCTGGGGCCGGAAAAAACACTGGATGCAAACGGTGCGTGGTCGATCGATCTCGCCGGACTGGAATTCCGCAGGTACACCATCGATGCACAGCAAGTCCTTGACGAGCGGCCGTCCGAGCGCAGTGAGCATTGCTATTTCGATGTGGTGTTGTTGCCGCCGCAGATCACCCAGCCGACGGAAAACGGGAAGCTGCCACGTACCGCAAAAATCGCCGGCAGCGGCATGGCGAACGGGCGGGTCGAGATCTTTCTGGAAGGTGTCAGCGAGCCTCTGCTCAGCAACATCCTGGTGAACGCCAAGGGCGATTGGGAAGGTGAGGTGACGTTGCCGGTGGGGCGCACAAGCATTCGTGCGCGGCAAACGTTTGTCGATGGAAACGGCCAGCGGCAAGAGTCGGACCTCGGCGAAGCGCGGCAATATGACGTCGTCCCGGCTGCACCGCTGATCGAAACCCCGACCGAGGATGACCCTGTCGGCAGACGCGCGGTGGTGTCTGGCTTCGGTGTGCCTGGCGACACGGTCACGGTGACGCTGGCCGACGCCACGCACTCGCTGCAGTCCAGCGCCATCGTGCAGGAGGATCGCACCTGGTCGGTGACACAGGACTTCAGTTCCCTTGCCGGCGGGCCTTACGTACTTGAGGCGGTGGCGTCACTGGAGGAGTTCGCCTCCGTCGAGGCACTGCGCCCGATCATGCTGGGCACTTTTCTGCCCACCCTCGACGCCCCGGCGGCGGGCCGCTGGGTCAGTCATCCGCTGCAGTTTGCCGGCCGCGGGCGCGAAGGCGTTGGGACCGTGGTGAGTTGGTACAACCTGGATGTGCAGTGGACGGGGCCGTTGCCCATTGCCGGTGACACATGGCATGGGGAGGCGACGCAACCATTGCCGGAATCAGGTAACTGGTACCGATTCAGGCAAAGCCTCACGGATGAGGAGGGCGGCGAGACGATATCCGACTGGGTCGAGAGCGCGCGTTTTGAAGTCGAGCCCGCACCGAAGCGCGCATCAAGTGCGGGGATAGGGAATATCCGACTGGATGACGCTTATACGCATCGTACTTAAACCGGGCGACTAAACCCGACCACTGATTGGCAGCGGCACGGATCAAGTTACGGGGCGTCAGCCAAGCGCACAAGCCGGCGGATCCTGAGGGACGTGCAGGCAATGGCGCAAGGCGCTGTAGCCTTCGGATGATGGCCTTGAGCACTAAGGAAGCACACCGTCTCCCGGAATAACCATTCGTCGAACCTGTCAGGTTTTACAGGTGCTCGCCTGCATCAATGTGGCGTAGAAGAACGCTTTACATCCGTTACGTTGCTTATGCTCAGGAGTCAGTGATGTCAGATAAAGGGAGTTTGGAAGGTGTCTCAGAGAGTGCTGGCCTTCCTGTGGACAATGTCTCGCAAGCGCTTCAAGACGAACAAAATCCGCAGGTAAGTGAAATCGCTGCTGCGGACTCTCTTTTTGTTCGAGTCACCGCACCTAGCCAAGGAGAGGCCCTGGCAACTCAAGGGGTGATCATCGGAGGGCTTGTCAGTGCAATTTTGATGTTCGCCGTGGTCAGTGTTTTTCGACGCAACACTGATGGCTCCAGCACTTTACTTGCAGTGGGAACAACAGTTCCTTTTCCTTTACCTGACCCTGAAAATCCCGGGGGGCCACCCGTTGTCGCCTGGAGTACCGTAAAACTGAACCTGCAAGAGGGGACGCATCGTATCTATGCTCGGGTCATGCAGACTGAAAAACCCCCAATCGATAGTGCGGACCGGACATTTAGTATCAAACTTTTCCTCGGGCGTCCTGCAATCACATTTCCCCGGGCGGGCGAGACCTACCCACGCAATGTGTCGGTGCGGGGCAATATGTCTGCGGACTCATTGGTCAATGGCGTTGTGGTCAAAGTTTATTTTGATACGGGACGCGACCCTATCGGTCAAGTCGGGCTCGGCAGTCGTTCATGGGCATTGCAACCGATCAATTTCGAACCGGGTCATTGGGGCATCGTGGCTGAAGCCGTAAATGGTTTGGAGTCTTCGGGGCGTCAGAGCCTGGTACCTTTCAAAGTCCGCCCTGACACTTTCACCGGTCTCACCGTCGAGGTCATCGACAATTCCATCAAGTTCTCAGGCTCCGCCCACGCCGGCGCAACGGTGGTGATCACCGCGCCCGGTTATGCGGTCACGCCGCCAGGGGAGGTTGTGGCAACCGGGGGCCAATGGGCAACCACCGCGACGGACTGGCCATACGGCACCTACAACCTGCAAATCGTGCAAAAAGTGGGCGACGGTGCCAGCGGCTGGATCGAGTCACTGCCTTTTCCTTTCACGGTCGAAAACAAGTTGCCGAATGTCAGCGAGTTGGCTCACACACTGGAGTATCAGCCGACCTTCAGCGGCCTGGGCAATGCCCGCGCGACCGTGTGGCTGTGGAAGATCGACATGGATGAAGAGGTGGCGCCCCATCGCCCGCTGACCACCACCGGGAAATGGACTAGTCAGGCCACGCAAGTATGGGGCCCGACCTTCAACCGTCGGGTTCGCATCAAACAGGCGGGAGACGGGCAGGAAACCGATTGGGTTTATCTTGATGTAAACATTCCGCCACTGGCTCCCGGTCTTGACGACCCGCTCGAAGATGGACTTTCACCCAGGCTCAGCGGCACTTGCTGGCCGGGCGCGGTGGTCAGCCTCCAGTACAGCGACGAGGTCGGTGTGGTGCACCCGGCCACTGTCAGCAATGACAAGTGGACATTCCGCCGCGACAAGCCGTTCGCGACGGGGGTTGAGCATACCGTCACCGTGACCCAGTTTGCCGCGGAGCAGACCTCGTTACCGGCGAGCGCCACCTTCACCGTCAGACGGCCCATGTCCCAGCCGCGGATCACCTATCCGGACCCGACCAGCAAGGTGGGCCGTGATGTCACGGTCGAGGGCGACAACGGTATGCAGGGTGCGGTGATGCAGCTGCGGGATGCCCAGTTCCAAAGCCTGCTGGGGCCCAAAAAAACACTGGATGCAGACGGCCCGTGGTCGATCGATCTCGCCGGTCTGGAATTCCGCAGGTACACCATCGATGCACAGCAAATCCTTGACGAACGGCCGTCCGAGCGCAGTGAACATTGCTATTTCGATGTGGTGTTGTTGCCGCCGCAGATCACCCAGCCGACGGAAAACGGGAAGCTGCCACGTACCGCAAAAATCGCCGGCAGCGGCATGGCGAACGGGCGGGTCGAGGTCTTTCTGGAAGGGGTCAGCGAGCCTCTGCTCAGCAACATCCTGGTGAACGCCAAGGGCGATTGGGAAGGTGAGGTGACGTTGCCGGTGGGGCACACAATCATTCGTGCGCGGCAAACGTTCGTCGATGGAAACGACCAGCGGCAAGAGTCGGACCTCGGCGAAGCGCGGCAATATGACGTCGTCCCGGCTGCACCGCTGATCGAAACCCCGACCGAGGATGACCCAGTCGGCAGACGCACGGTGGTGTCTGGTTTCGGTGTGCCTGGCGACACGGTCACGGTGACGCTGGCCGACGCCACGCACTCGCTGCAGTCCAGCGCCATCGTGCAGGAAGATCGCACCTGGTCAGTGACGCAGGACTTCAGTTCCCTTGCCGGCGGGCCTTACGTGCTTGAGGCGGTAGCGTCGCTGGAGGAGTTCGCCTCCGTCGAGGCACTGCGCCCGATCATGCTGGGCACTTTTCTGCCCACCCTCGACGCCCCGGCGGCGGGCCGCTGGGTCAGTCATCCGCTGCAGTTTGCCGGCCGCGGGCGCAAGGGCGTTGGGACAGTGGTGAGTTGGTACAACCCGGATGTGCAGTGGACGGGGCCGTTGCCCATTGCCGGTGACACATGGCATGGGGAGGCGACGCAACCATTGCCGGAATCCGGCAACTGGTACCGATTCAGGCAGAGCCTCACGGATGAGAAGGGCGACGAGACGATATCCGACTGGGTCGTGAGCGCGCGCTTCGAGGTCGAGCGCGCAAATCCGTCGGTGGACGGTTCTTGAACGCATACCCGACGAATGGTTGTAAAACCTGTCAGATCTGACAGTAGACACTCGACCCGTCGAAGCGCCAAATCTTAATCACTGAGTGTGCAGCCTGGTGGAAACGCCGGGTTGCTCCGGCCGGCTTTCGCCTCAAGGAACCTGATCATGGCTGATTCGCGTCGCCCCGCTTTGCAAATGTTCGATCAATTGTTTGGTGACGAACAACACGCACAAAACCTCGGGCTGGACAATCTCAAGACGTATCTTGAACAAGGGGGATCGATTTTTCCCTTGGTGGAAAAGGGCGTTCAGGGTCTGGTCAGGGAGCAGCGGCTCAGCCCGGATGACGCCCGGCGGTTTTTGCGCGGGGCCAACAGCATGGCCACGTATCTGCGTCGTCAGTTTATCGAGCAAACCCTGACGGGGGATCGGAACGCGACAACACGCAGCTCCAGCGGTTTGTTATCCATGGTTGACGGCCCCACTTATCAAGTCCTGATCGGTACCGACTTTGCTGCACTGTGTCCACCGGATGCACTGGAGTCCCTTGTTTCGCCCATAGCGTATCTGATCGATTTGCTGCGCTGGATTCGTGACCGTATCAAGCCCGAAAACCAGGAAGAACAATATCAGTTGCACAACCGCCGCACGGATTTGCTCGCGCTGGAGGTCGACGTCAATGCGGTCTATCAGTCGGTATCGTCGGTCGACATCATCGTCGCGGTATTGGAGCAGTTCATCGCGGCGAACAAGCCCAAGCCAGGACAGTCGACTGAAGACGCATTGATCGAGGCCCGCTACCCCAACGGTCTGCCGTATTACCAGCATTGGGTCACGATTGATGCTATCGCGCAGTCCCATGACCTGTCGGTGGGGGACTTCGAGCACCGTGTCGATCTGGCCTACCCCTATTTTTTACAACCCGATGCCCGGGGAACCAATACCGGTCCCGGCTTCGCTCATGCTACGCGCCTCGGTCCCTATCAGCGGCAATTGCTGACGGAAGCCCGCGAGAGCTATGACCAGCGTAAAGAGTTTTTCGACCGCCACTTCGGTACCAATGACCTTGATAGTTACCAGAACCTTAGTCAGGTGGAGTTTCTAGGCGAGCGAACCAAGTTGAGCAGCACGCAGATCGAAGCTTTGCTGTCGATTCGCGATGCTGCCCCGGTGCGCTCAGCCAATGTGAAATACCCGGATGAGACACCCGAGACACCCGAGACACCCGAGATACCCGAGATACCCGAGAAACCCGAGAGTGAACGGTCGGGGTCGGTGTACATCAACAACAACACCGCCCCCGCCGTGCGGATCGACGACGAGTCACAATTTCGCCATCGACTGACGGCAGACCCCGACAAGGAACTGGGCTTCAACCGCTATGACCGGATAAACCAAATGGTCCGTCTGGCCAACTGGACCGGTTTGCCGTTCGATCAGGTCGATGCACTGCTGGTGGCTGCGATCCGGGCAGTAGAACACGGTAATCCTTCGGACCCCGCCGCTGCGTCAGAGATGGACATATCCAGCGGCGTCGTGCATGCCCTGGGTCTTTTTCAGACCCTGCGTGAGCGTTACGAATGCACTGCGGCGGACTTTGCCGGGTTCATCGCAGAGCTGTCGATCTACGGCCGTGGCGAGGCACTCTCGCTGTTCGACCAGATCTTCAATGATCGAACGGATTACCGCGAGCCCTTGCGGCTCGACAACCTTACGTTTCCAGTGATGCCGGCGCCGGGCGAGGTTGATCTGACGATCAGCCAGTTGTGCCGTGGCCTGGCGATTGACCCGCAGACTTATTACGTTCTGGCAACCACGGTGGCCAGGGCACATGAATTGACCGACACACTGACGCGCAGCCCGGCGATCATCTCGAGTTTTTACCGCCTGGTTCGACTGCCCCGACTGTTGAACATCACCCCCGTCGAAGGTGTGCTGATGCTGTCGGTGCTGGGTGGGATCGAGTGGGTTGATGGCTTGGCGGGTATCCCTCGTATCCACACCGTTGCAGAGGGGCCGCCAGATGTACTGGAACTGATCGAAGCCATGCACAGTTGCGTGCAGTGGTGCGCGCAAAGCGATCTGCCAGTGTTGTGGGTATTGCAGCATGCGGTCGAACCGCTGGCGGCGGAGCAACCGTCCGAGCAGGATCAGCAACTTTTCGAACAACTGCGCAATTTGCTGCCGACCGCATTGTTGTCCAACGGTGTGTTTCTGATGGCCGGCGTGCCGTCTGCAGGGGTCGCCGACTGGCTCGAATTCCTGGTGAGCCGCGCCGATGGCCTGGTTCCTATTGTCGACGCCTACGGTCTGGTATTGCCCCAGTGGGGGACATCCGAGCAATACCTGGACGATGTCCGCGGAAAAATTGCCTGGGCGGTCGACAGTGCCTTGGGGGTGGTCGAGGAGCCATTGCGCCTAACCCTTATCGACATCATGACCGGTGTGGTTCTGCAGGCGCGCGATGCTCAGGCATCGTTGGTCAAAGAGACGCTGGCCGTGTATGCCGGTGTCGGTGTGGAGCAGGTACTACCGATCCTGAGCTGGTCAAACACCACGGTTCATCAATTGCTGCAACAAGTGCTTGAGCAAACCCCTGTGGAATCAGAGGGGGCAAGCCGAAAACAGCACCGCAATGCCGATGTGCTGCTCGATCTGCTGGCGCAGGTGCGCTGGCGCAGTGAAGTGGTGTCGACGCTGGGGTTGAGCGCCGCGCTGTTGCACGAATATCTGGATTACGGTCACGAAGCCTGGCTCGGTCAGAGCAACAGGCACGAATTGACGATACGCACACTGTATTACTTGACGACACTGACCCGTGCCTTTGCCCTGAGTGAACAACCGTCGCAGAAACTGTTGGACAATCTGCGTCAGGTCAACGATCTGTCGGATCTCACGGGGGATGCAATGAGGCTGGTGCAACAGGCCGCCGCCATCAGGCTGGCCAATTTTTTTGGCTGGAGCGTGCAGGAAGTCCGCGAGTGTGTCGACCGTATCGATCCCACCAACCTCAAGGTGTTGAAAAACCTCAGCCAACTCGATCTGTTGATGCGCGTCCGGGAGCTGTCCATCGAGACCGGCATGGATGCATTGACGATTTTCCTGATCGGCAGTCTGCCCGAAACCATCGACAAGACAGCTTATGCCAAGGCCGCCGAACTTGCTCTGCTGGGCGCGACCAGTGAGCGGGCGCCAGTGGCGCACGTGGCAAGCGACCTCAACGAGTTGGTCTCAATTACCTGTGACGTGGTGGATGACAGCGATGTCGTGGCCAACAAGCCAGGTGAGCTAGCCACGTATCGGGTGACCGTGAAAAACGCGCAAGGTCAGCCGCTGAGCGGCATCAAGGTTCACTGGCGAGCCTCCCTGGGCAGCATTAAAACAGGTGCGACCGACACAAATGGAACGCTTTTGGTCATCTATACCCCGGGCAAGGTCATGGGCACCGATACGCCCATGTATTGGCTGGATCTGTTTGAGCCGCGCTACGCCACATCTATCGACATCACCTTCGACCGCAAAACGCTGACTTTTCCGTTGGCAGAACTGTCACCAACGCCCTTGGGAGTCGTGCCGGAAGGCCAGGAAGTCGAACTCTACGCGTTGCTGGAAGACTTCTACGGCAACCGCGCGTACGACTCGTTGGTGGATTGGTACTGGGAGACTGTACCTCCGAAAAAAGTGGATACCGCGACTATCAGGCCCCGTCAGGGGTTCACCGATCAACAGGGACTCACGCGGGTTTTTGTGTCCAGCAAAACCGGAGGCACCTTCGTTTTCAGTGTTCGGAGTCAGTCTGGCGATAGCGAAAGCAGGTTCATCAATGCCATCACCTTCGCGGGTGAGGCGATACCGGAGTAAGCGGTATCGCCTGGCTAACGGTTGTCCCCGGAGCATATCCCAAGGAGCAGGATCATGGCATTGAGTAACATTGGCGGGCTGCTGGAAAAACGTCGCGCGGCACTGCTCGAATACTGCATTGGCCAGGTGGCCAATGCGAAATATCCGTTCTTGAAAACGGCGGCCGATCTGTTCGAACTGCTGCGCATCGATCCACTGGACACCTACCAGGTGCGCAGTTCGTGGGTAGCCGAAGCGACCAGTTGTGCACAGCAGTACATTCATGCGGTGTATCGCAAGCTGGAACCCGGCTTTGAGAAGCAAGCGTTCGACAATCGGCATCTGCTCGAATGGGAGCTGTACAGCAACTATCCCGACTGGGCCGCCGTGCAGCTGATTTCGTGTTACCCGGAAAACTTCATCAATCCCTTTGTACGCCTGCGCAAGACCAGTCTGTTCAGGTCCCTTGAAAACAATCTCAATCAGGCACGCTTGAGCAACGATTCCGTGCAGTCGGCGCTGCAGGACTACCTGCAGACCTTCGAACAAACCTGCGATCTGGATGTGATCAGTTGCTACATGGACAGCATGACACCTGCCCGCGCCAATTATTACTTTGTCGGGCGACAGCGGGTGCAGCCCTTCCAGTACTTCTGGCGCAAGGCCGAGATTGAACTGGGCAGCCAGAGTGTGGCGGTCAATCCAGCGGCCTGGAGTGAATGGCAAGCCGTGGAAATCCCCGTTGCCGACGAGGTGCTGGATATTCGCCCGGTGGTCTGGAATGGCCGGTTATGTCTGGTCTGGGCGCAATGGCGTGTGAAGGTCGCAGCGAAAGTTGGCTCAGTCGATATTCCCTACAAACTGGACATCAATCTGGCGTTCATGACCCAGAACGGCCAATGGTCGGCGCCGCTGCTCCTGCACAGTTCGGAATACCAGACCAACCTTTTGCCGGGCACCCGGTTGATTGCGAGTGAGCGCCGCGATTATCTGGATCCCAAGGGCAAGCTGGGGGTTTTGCTGACGGGCAAGATAAGTGGCCAGACTGTGGCGCCGCTGAGGGTGCATGCGGTTTACGACGTGTTGATGCGCCCGGTCGCCGGCGACGGTGGGGCATGGCTGGATCTGGCGCTCCAGCATCGATTCGTCAACAACGAAACGGTTCAGCATCCACTGAGCAGCCAGGTCACGGTCGTTCCCCGTGTCCTGACGGCGGGTTCCCTGACGCCGCATATGGATCTGCAAGTCATGGCGTTGCGGGTGGGAGATGAAGACATGATCACGGTGCAGGGATATTGCAGGCCCACCGGACTTGCCAGTGCCATGGTGAAGATCAAACTGTGGCTTGTTGGCGCTTCAGGTGAGGATCCTAAACCGCTGGAACAAGAGCTGGATCAGGCGGGTGGTTGGGTAACCGAATCGTTGGTATCCAGCCGAAAAGAAGGCACTTGGCCGAACCCGACCACTTTTGCATTAGCCGGCCCCACCGCTTATACGGGCGATAAGCGATTTGACCTGACAATCGTCGACCTAAAGGATTTCGTCCCGCCCACCTTGCGCAAAAACACTGTCGATGCGGCGCAGTTTCTTTCCTTCAATCAGTCTGACTTGCAACTGAAGTTCGTCCGGCTCAATTCATTGTTTGGCCCGGAACTGGTGCAGCGTTCCAATGGTTCCGTGGACGCCGTGCTGGACTGGAACACTCAGTTCATTGCCGAGCCGTCGCCCACCGGGGTGCCGTTCGTTGAGCCCAATGGTGCTTTCAACGGCGCCAATGGCCTGTTTTTCTGGGAGCTGTTTTTCCATCTGCCGCATTTGATGGCCACGCGCTTGCGCGATGAAGAGCGCTTCCGTGAGGCACAAAACTGGCTGCATTACGTGTTCGATCCACAGGCAACTGCCGATCCTCCGGGACATCCAGACTATCCCAACCCAAGACCGGCGTACTGGCGTTGCCGCCCCCTGGACATCGTCAGAACTCCAGGCGATCCGGGTTGTGAAGTTCAGAACCCCACGGATCCGGATGCCATCGGCTACGCAGCACCGGCGCACATGCAAATTCTGGCATTTACCGACTATGTGAAAAACCTGATGAGCTGGGGCGACTGGTATTACCGGCAACTGACCCGCGACAGTCTGGTGGCCGCCAAGCTGTGCTACGTCCAGGCCGGGTTTCTGATGGGCAAGGCACCGACCGCCAACACGGCGACCCGTTGGCAAACCACCAAGGTCGCCGATCTGCTGGAGCAGAGCACTGTGCGGCCGCGGCTCGAAGCCTTTGAAAAGACGCTGAATTTCAGCCTGGCGGATTACCCGGTCGCTTCCGATACCCCGCCGATGCTCGGATTGTTGGCCTGTGGGCCTTTTGAAATCCCCATCAATCAGTCGCTGCTCGACCTGTATGCCGCGCCTGAACTACGGATGCACAACCTGCGCCACAATCTCACCATAGAGGGCAGGCCTATGGATCTTGCGCTGTTCAGCCCGCCGACGGATCCCAATCAATTGCTGCGCGACCTGGCGACTGCTGGCGTGGCCGGGCCGAGACCGATGGGGGGGCGAATGGTGGTCAATGCCTTCCGCTGGCGTGTGACGTTCGAAGTCGCACTGCGGGCCGTGCAGGCGCTGCAGGATTACGGCAGTCAGGTGCTCAATCTGCTGGAGCGGCGTGATCGCGCCGAGCAGGAAGAATTGCAGCAAAGCCACCTGGTGGAATTGGGCAGCTATGTCGAAACGGTGCAGGATCAGTCGATCGCCCAGCTGGAGGCGAATGTGACAGCGCTGCAGCAAAGCCGGACCATGGCGCAGGAGCGGGCGGATGCTTACGCAGCGCGTTACAACGAAAACGTCTCGGCGATCGAATATCAGGTCATGTCGAGCCTGAAACAGTCGAAAACCTCCGCGTTGCAGGCCAGGGTCGTCAGGACCGCCGGGGGCGTCATCGGGGCCTTACCGAAAATATTCGGCACCTCCAATGGCGGCTTCAAACCGGAACATGTGTTTGATGCAGCGGCGTTCGGCATGGAGGTTGCCTCGTCGCTGTTGCAGATCGATGCCGACAGCCAGGCCACGACCGAAGGTTACCGGCGTCGCCGAGGCGAATGGGCGCTGCAGCGTAATCAGGCAATTGCGGAGGTGCGTGCGCTCGATGAGCAGATCGTGGCGCAGAATCATGCGGTCGCTGCGGCACGATCCAGCCTTGCGCAGACCTTGCGGGCCAACAGTCAGGCATTGACGTTCTACAACTACCTGAAAAAACGTGCGAGCAATGCCGAACTGTTCGGCTGGATGCTCGGCCAGCTCAAGGCGCTGCATTATCAGGCCTACGATGCGGTCATCAGCCTGTGCCTCAGCGCCCAGGCTTCGCTGGCCGCCGAAACCGGTGATTACGATACGCAAATCCCCTTGCCTCAAGTGTGGCTCGACCATCGTCATGGTCTGACCGCCGGTGAGCAGTTGCGCGGGTATCTGCTGCGTCTGGAGCGTGAATATCTGCAACGCCACGAGCGACGGCTGGAGCTGGTAAAAACCATTTCCCTGCGACAGTTGTTCGACGACGAAGTGGAACCTCAGGTGGGCATTGCCAACTGGGCGGATGCCTTGCAGCAACTGACAGACACCGGGGTACTGGAATTCAAGCTGACCCAGTTGCTGTTCGATCGCGATCATCCCGGGCATTTCTGCCGGCAGATCAGTTCGGTAGAGGTCGATCTGCCGGTTCTGACCGGACCCTATGAGGATGTGCGGGCGACCTTGCTGCAGATCAGCAGCATGACGGCGACCCGGCCAACCACGCAGTCCGTGCAGTACTTGCACAATCCGGGCGGGGTAGCGCCGCTGGATGTGGTGATCAATTTGCGCAGTGCTCAGCAAATAGCCTTGTCGGTGGGCATCGCTGACAACGGTCTGACGAACATGAAGCCCGATGAAGGACTGCTCCGTCCGTTTGAATGCACTGGCGTGATCTCCGGCTGGAGATTGAGTGTCCCGTGGTCGGACAAACGGCTGCAGGCCGCCATGCTTGCGTCGTTGACCGACCTCATTGTGCGTATCCATTACACCGCCAAGGCCGGAGAGCCGACCTTCGTCCAGAAAGTCGTAGACCTGGTCACCCAGGCTGAAAACGCCAGGCTGAACAAACAGGCCAAAGGAGCGAGCGATCATGCATGAGCCAGTCATCCAAGCGAATCAAAGTCTGGTGCTCAACGGTGATTTCACTCACACGCTTGACCACTGGACTCCCAAAGGGCTAGTGGGCGTAACGAGTGAAATGTATGAAGACGCGTTTATCAGTTTCCTGGTGGCGGGGGTCGGTGGCTCGGTTACACAGCAGGTATCAGTGCCTAAAAAGCCCGATGCCGGCGCCAGTTACGAACTGACATTTTTGTGCGAGTTTCGCCCGGGGGCTGACTGGTCGGGCCAGCTCGGAACGTTGCGCATCCTCAAGGGCAACACGGAGTTGATGAGCATCGAACTCAAGCGCGAGACGCTACCCAGCCTTGAGGACGATACCGCTCCTCTGGCGGCGGCACAGCCGTTGGATTTCAATCCGATTGCCTATCGCGAATCGCTGGATCACCTGGCGTTCGACAGCGGCGACACCTTGACCTTCGAAGTCAGCGGTGTACCGAGCAATCCTTCAGATAAGCGCTCGGTTGTGCGTATCACACGCATCGACCTTCAACTGAAACTGGAGCCCTTGAAGCTTGAGGCGCTAAGTCTGGACGAGGAAACCCTGACGCCAGGCCAGATGTTGTATCTGTGCCTGGGGGCATCCCATGGCGGCGCATCGGACGACCCTCTTTTCATGCCACACAAGCTGTCTTTTACCCCTGTAGCCGGCAGCGCCTGGCTGGATACCCAGATCGCATTGACCAGCCACGGTAACCCGATGGACGCGGTCAAGGCTGATCCTGAATGGGGTGTCGATCAGGCGCTGCTGTCGCATTGGTCGCTCGACTGCCCGGCGATCGGCGAAGAGAAAAGCTACGATTTTTCGATAAGCCTGGTTAACCAGTACAGCGCCGAACCTTATGCGATTGACGTTTCGCTGGGGCATCACCGCCTGGCCTTTCGCGAGGTACAGGAAGCGGCTTACTACCCGGTGCTTGAATATGCGCAGAGTGTCCGGCTCGGCGTGCAAGTCGTTTCGTTCTACACCGGCCAGGCACTGGATGGCCGGACAGTGACCTGGACGGCGTCCGGGCAAGGTGTACTGGGGGCCGGGATCACTGACGAGCAAGGCTGGGTTTACTTTGATTTTGCACCGAGTACTGCGGGTGATGTGGTTATCAAGGCAGCGGTCGAAAGCCCTTATTACGCCAGTGGCGAAGTAACCCACGAATTTGCGGTCAAGGTGTTGGCGACTGATCCGTGGAAGGAGTTGCGATCCGTCGTCGAGGAGATAGAAACGCAGTGGGACGTGACCGGTTATCCCAACCGGGGCGCCGCGCACCCTGTCATCGTGCGCCTGCTCGCCGACAGCCCGTTGCAGGGCACTGATCTGTCGCTGCACTGGAGCGGCGTCGGGCACGAGCAATTGGGGATCACGGTCAGGCCGCCGCTCGAGGAGCCGGTTCCGTTCGATGGGCGCGACAGCCTCTGGACGCTGACCAGCGAGGACCGGCTCGACGGTCGCTTTGATCTGTCATTGGTCTGCTCAAAGCTGTTGTTGCCATCTGTAGCCAAACCGATGTCGCTGGCGCGCAACCGGATCAAGGTGGGGGAGGTGCGTGAGGCCAACAAATATCCGATCGTCGACGAGGCCGAGAGCGTGCTGCTGCGGGTGCAAGCGGTGCATGAAGTGGCCAGAGGCGATGGTGATCCGGTCAGCAATGCGTTGGTCGAATGGGTGATTCCCGACGGTGACCCGGTCCACAGTGCCACTGGGTCGGGCGGCTGGGCCAGTTTGCTGTATACGCCGAAAACTGCCGGGGAAAAGACCATCACGGCCCGGCTCAAGGCGCACGAGGAAGCGATGTCGGTCGAGCACCCCTTCACCGTCACGGCCTATGCCACCAGCCCATGGAAAAGTCAGGTGAAAATCTGGCTCGACGATGCTGAGGTTCAACGCAATACACTTGGCGTGCTTTGCCGACGTGGACAGACTCATACCCTCAGAGTCGAACCGGTTACCGGCAGTGATTGGCTCGGGCGCAACATCAGTCTGCACTGGCGCGGCGTTGATCCTGATATCGGATTGCGGCCCGCAGACCTGGAAACGCCCAAGCCATTGACGTTGCCAGGGCCGCAATGGCAACTGGTCTCCGACAGCAGCACCAGCCTTAGCAGCCTGTTTGAGCTGGAACTGCACCTTGAAGACGAGACAAACGTTCGTGAGTTGGCAGGACGGCTGATGTCTGCGGATCTGACGGAGGAATTGGCGCTGCTGCTCGATCAGGTGCCATCGGCGCTGGATGATCGCAGGTTGTATCCGTGCCTGGGGGCCGTTCACCGCTTCAACGTTTTACCTCATGCACTGAGTCCGTTGGTGGGGCTTGAGGCATCCCTGATCTGGTCGGGCACACCGGCCGAATCACTGGGCGCGACCGTCGCCCCGCCGCTGGAGCATACGCAGACACTGAACGACGGCGGCGCGATCTGGACGCTGGACTTCACCGGCAGTGAGACGCAAGGCGAGTTTGCTCTGACCCTGGCCCTGCCTCAGTTGAGTTTCGAGGCGATCGCCAAGCCGATGACACTGGCTCACAACAAAGTCAGATTCGAGGCATGGCGCGAGTCGGCGGTGGATCCGGTCATTGGCCAGGCGCCGGCGTGGATGTGGGTGCAGGTGTACTCGCATTACACCAACCGCCCCGTGGATCAGGCACCGGTGAGCTGGATCATCGATGGCAATCCTCGCGATATCCAAACCTCGACCGATGGCTGGAGCGGCTTTGACTTCAGGCCGCAGGTCGCCGGGGAAGAGTCGGTAACCGCAGCGGTACTCAGTCGTTATGACGACTACGAAGATCGTCGTCCAATGACAGTCAGATCGCTGGCCAGTGATCCCTGGGAGGGGCTAATGGTCAGTTTCGACAAGCAGTCGGAACAGCCCATGGGTCAACAAACGTTCTTTCCGCGACGCAAGGGTCAACATGAACTACACGTGCGAGCGCTGGACGGCAGTGACTTGCTGGGTCAGTACCTGACACTGGGCATGACGGAGTCTGGGCCAGCGGCACTGGGCATCCGTTTTGAGGAACCGAGGTTAGGCGATCCCAGATTGTTTTCGGCCGCAGGACTGACCTACAGGTTCCGGGTGGACGACCTCAAGGATGGCAGCTTTGGATTGCACTTCTCGTCGACGCGGTTGGCCAGTCTGTCTCCCGTGAACGCCATGTCGCTGGGACAAGGTGAACAGGTGGTGACGATCGCTGAACGCCAGCGGGTCAATCAGACGTTGTTCTGGGGCGATGCCGTGACTGAACAGATCACGGTCATCTCCTCGATCAGCGGCAAGCCGATGGTTGGGGTCATTGTGACCTGGCGCAGTCCCGACCTTGGGGTGGTGACATCGATCACCAACTTTTACGGGGTGGCGAAGATTGAGTTTGTGCCGACTACACCGGGAGCGCTGGAGCTGACCGTATCGGTGGGCGGAGCACTGCACTCGGATTCGATAGCGTTGCCGTTCTTCGTGCATGAGCCTCGGGAAATCCAGTCGTTGATCAGTTCTGATCCGACGGGATATCCAGGGCAAGAAGTCAGCGCACAGGTCATTGTGGTTTCTGCCAGAACAGGCGAGCCCCTCGTTGATGTCGACGTGGAATGGGAATACCCGGGCATCAAGATCACCCCGACGAAAACGGATGGTAACGGCAAGGCCGAGGTGAGTTTCAGGATGCCGTCAATCAAGGAGGGTTGGTTGCAAGCCAGTGTGAAAGGCGGTTATGCAGGATGGGAGCTTCGAACCCTGAAATTTGCTTTGATCGAGAATGCGGACATCGAGTTGCGTGTTGATTGGATCGATACTGTTGTTGGCGACACCGTATATCCCTGTATAGGTGCGATCAGTGAGGTTTTGGTGCGGGCAAAACCTGGCAGTCCGATATCGGGCAGTTGGGTGAAACTGGAATGGGCGGGCGATAGTCCCGAGAGTCTTGGTGTGGAGGTCACGCCTGTTCTGGGTGAGAGTCAGCCACTGATTGGGGCGGGGTGGCACCAGTGGTTGCTTAACTGTAAACGTAGTATCCGAAATGGCAGGTTCACGTTGACGCTGAAGGCGCGGGATAGCGACTGGTCCTTACCGCTGGTCACCATGGAATTGGGGCATAACAAGGTGAGAGCAAGAAGGTGGAAGACAACTTTTGGTCAATTGACCCGCTATGGAATAGAGGCAACGTCCGTTCATACATACCAAGTGGCACCGGATGTCGAGGTGTCCGTCCTGCGTTCCGACTTAAGCGAGCCGTATTACGAGACAACGTCGCAAGACGGTAGGGTTTTGGTCGATACCGACGCAAGCGTCACGGTGGAGATGAAAATTCACAATCGTTACGACGGGAGCATCGTCTGATGGTGGGTTCTGTTGTCGTGAAATAGTCACGGCCTCCTTCGGAGTCGGGAGACGTTTTTCATTCATCAGAAACCACCTGCTCCCTTCAGTGCTTGATACCGCGTCACCAATTCGGCCCCCAACTCCGCTGGCCGAACATCCACCACCGGAACGCCATGAGCACTCAACTGCTCATGGAGTTCTGTTCGTTCATTCAAGTAACTCACCGTCCCGCAGTAGGCCAGAGCCTCAGGTAGCGTTTGCACCGGCGTATGGCGCAGGGTATCGAGCGTCTCCTCACGCAAACTCGCCACCAGTACTCGGTGTTGCGTGCTCAAACGTTTGACGGCGCCGAGCAGTTCTTCATCGTCTTCATCGCGCAGGTTGGTGACCAGTATCACCAGCGCCCGACGCTTTTGCCGGGCCAGCAACTGACTGGCGGCGGCCTGGTAATCGGCGGGGCGCCGGGTGGCGTCGAGGTCGTAGACACTGTTGAGCAGCGCGTTCAGTTGGCCGGCGCCTTTGACGGGTGCGAGATGGCGAGGTTGATCGCAGGCAAAGGTCATCAAGCCCACGGCGTCGCCCTGGCGCAGCGCGATGTAGCTGAGCAGCAGGCAGGCATTGAGTGCGTGATCGAAGTGCGACAGTTCATCGTCCTGGCTGCGCATGCGCCGGCCGCAGTCGAGCAGAAAGAGGATCTGCTGGTCGCGTTCGTCCTGATACTCACGGGCAATCGGTGTGCGTTGGCGGGCGGTGGCTTTCCAGTCGATCTGGCGCAGACTGTCGCCTTCACGGAATTCGCGCAACTGATGGAATTCCAGACCCTGGCCGCGACGTTGTCTTTGGCGCACGCCGAGTTGGCTGAGCCAGTTATCCACCGCCAGCAACTGACCGCCGTACAGGCGGGCAAAGTCGGGGTAAACACGGGTGCTATCGCTGACCTGCAACAGGCGTTTGCCTGACCACAGACCCAGTGCACTGGGCAGGTTGACCTCGCACACATCGAAGCTGAAGTGGCCGCGTTTGAGTGGCCGCAGGCGATAACCGATCTGGCTGGTCTGACCGGGCTGCAATTGGACGCTGAGCGGCAGGTTCTCAAAGCTCAGCCCCTGCGGAACATGGTCGAAAATCTGAATGTTCAGGGGGTCGGCAAAGTCATGTTCAACGTTGAGTTGCACTTCTCCCCAGCGCCCGAGCGCAAGGCTGCCCGGCATCTGCCGTGTGACCCGCAGTGCGGGCAGGCGCTTGAGGCGCAACGCGTCGAGCGTTGCCAGCGCCAACAATGCCAGCAGTAATCCCCAGTTGATCGATATCAGGCTGGCAGGGATGTCGACTTCCAGCGCCCGCAATGTACCCAGAACGATGCCGATGGCCAGCAGCAAGGCCAGCCAGATCAACAGCAGGCGTGAGGGTTTCACAGACGCGGCGCCGCAATCTGGTCGAGCAGTTGCTGCAGCACCTGATCGACCTGCAGCCCTTCAATGTCCAGCTCCGGAGCGATGCGTACTCGATGGCGCAGCACAGCCAGTGCGCAGCCTTTGATGTCGTCGGGGATCACGAACTCACCGCCACGCAACAACGCGCGGGCACGGGCGCAACGCACCAGTGCGATCGAGGCGCGGGGCCCGGCGCCGAGAATCAGCCCCGGCCAGGTGCGCGTGCTACGGGCCAGACGCACGGCGTAGTCGAGCACCTGATCGTCCAGCGGCAAGTCACTGGCGATGCGTTGCAGGGCTTGCACATCCTTGGCTTGCAACACCGTGCGCAGCGGTTGCACATCGAGCATGTCGGCGCGGGTTGAACGGCTGACCTGGCGCACCATGTTCAACTCCTGATCCGCGTCCGGGTAGTCCATGCGTACCTTGAGCATGAAGCGGTCGAGCTCGGCTTCCGGCAGGGGATAGGTGCCTTCCTGTTCGATCGGGTTCTGCGTGGCCAGCACCATGAACGGTTGCGCGATGGGCAGGGCGCGGCCTTCGAGTGTGACCTGCCGTTCCTGCATCGCTTCGAGCAGTGCCGCTTGGGTTTTCGCCGGGGCGCGGTTGATCTCGTCGGCCAGCAACAGGTTGGTGAACAGCGGGCCTTTGCGCAGCTTGAACTGCTCGGTTTGCAGGTCGTATACGGCGTGGCCAGTGACGTCGCTGGGCATTAGATCCGGGGTGAATTGAATCCGCGCAAACTCGCCGCCGAAACAACGGGCCAACGCGCGCACCAGCAGGGTTTTGCCTAGCCCCGGCACACCTTCAAGCAATACGTGGCCACCGGCGATGAGCGCCGTGAGCACGTCGTCGATCACCTGGTTCTGGCCGATCAAGGCTTTCTGCAATTCGCCGCGCACCGCGTGCGCCAACTGACTGGCACGCTGGCGTTGCTGGGCGGCGTGGCTGGCGCTGCCGGGCTCGATCTGTTCGGTCATAGCGTGTTCCTCAAGGTTTGCAGGTGGGCGACCTGGCGGCAGAAATCGGCGCTGGAGATCCGCCGGTTCGGCACCGGGCTCAGGGCCTGGCTGATAGCGCGGGTGGGTTGCCGGGTCAGGCGCGACAATGCCAGCCATTGTTCGGCAACGTTCAATTGATCAAAGCCGGGATGGCGGCGGCGGGCGCGGCGCAACACATCCTGTTGCAGTGCTTGCAGCAGTGCCTGTTGGCCGTTGTGGCGCAGCAGGAAATCGGCACTGGCGCGCAGGTGTTCCTGCAATTGTCGGCGTCCACTCGGGGCGGGTAGCTGAAGTGGGCCGTGGCGCACACCGACATGCCACAGCCACAGGCCGATCAACGCGAGCAGGGCGACGATGGCTTGCGGGAAGTAGCGCCAGAGCAAGGTCAGCAGGCCATCGTGCTCGGTGTTGTAGATCAACGTGACGTCGGTGTCGGCGCTCAGATACCAGAGCAACCAGGCGTTGTCGTATTGGCTGATGATGTTGTTCTTCCACAGCTCGGCGTCGGTGACCACGGTGATCGAGCCAAGGCTGTAGGGCAGTTGCATCATGTGCGTGGCCTTGGCGCTGTTGGCCCAGGCTTGCGCAAGGTTCTTCGGGTCGTCGAGGTGGAAGTCGGTATCGAAACCGGCGTAGGCCGGGGCGTCTTCGTCTTCCAGATAGAGTTTGGTCAATTTCGGGAAGCGGTCTGGCGCCACGTCGGCGGGCAGGTCTTTCAGATCCTTGCTCAGGGATTGATGCAGTTGCACCCGATCAAGCAACAGGTCATTGCTTTGTTTGCTCTGCTCATCCCACAGCGATTCGGCGACGAACACCAGCCGCCCGCCGGCCCGCGTCCAGTTCAACACTTGCTCAACCTGACGCGGGGTCATGCGTGAGCGGTCGTTGAACAACAGCAATGTATGACGGCGTGGGTCGATTTCCGGCAGTACCGCGAGGCTCTCGGCATGGCTGACCATGAGGCCGCGCTCACGCAAAAAAAGCTCGGCCGCCAGATAAGGATTGGCTTGCGCGCTGGGCGAGGGGCCGTGATCGACTTCTTCCTGATAAGGCTTGGCCTTGAGATAGAGGAAAACGGTTAAAGCGCCCAGCAACAGGGCGATCAACGCGCCAACCCACCACAATGTCCGGCGACTCAACGGGCGGCTCCGGGGCCGAACAAGGCACGCCAGCCATCACACAATTCCTGTTGCAGCGGCGCTGCCGGCACGCGATGCCCGTAGGCCATGTTCTGCCAGTGGTTAGTCAGGCTGCGGCTGAAGGCGAGCAGTTCGGGGCGCTGCAATTGCTCCACGTGCGCCAACACCTGAAGTTCGGTGTCGGCGGGTTTCAGGCTCAGATCGAAGTCGTGGAGCAGATGGCTGAGCAGCCCTCGATAGAGCAGACCCAACGCTGCGCGGGGTTGGCTTTGCCACAGTTGTTCGGCATTGGCGGCGATGTCGTCGGGCAAGGTGTCGCGGTTCAAATCCAGACCGAAGGCTTGCTGCGGCAATGCTCGTTTTGTCTTGGCAGGCAGTTTCGCACGACGGCTGACAAAGGCCTGGAGAAACTCGCGATAGCGCCAGACCAGCCAGCCCAGCACCGCAATGAGCGTGCCCCACAACAGCACTTCAATGACCTTCGCCAGCACATTCAAGTGTTGCCCGTCGAGCCAGCCCAGCAGGGTTTTCAGCCACTGCGGCGCTTCACCCGGTTTCTGCGCTTCGGCAGGTTTTGCCGGATCTTCGCCAAAGCGATAACGGCTGACGACTTCCTTGTTCTTGAACGGCGGCTGTTCAAGCAGCGCCTTGATACTGTCCCGGGAGGCCTGACTGGTCAGCGGCTGATTCAACAGGCGCGGCGCCTGCGGGCTGTCATCAGGCTCGGCCGCCCAGGTCGACGGCATATTCGGCAACACCAGACAGACCGCCAGCAGCAATCCCAATACAGCGTTGTTCAGACGTTGACGCAAGCGGCGGAACACCAGTTCGATGTCCCATGCTTCCAGTTGTGTGCGCCGGTTCAGATAAAGGCTGAACCCGCAGGCGACATAGACCGGCTCCCACACCACCAGCACCAGCGCGTAGAAAGCATTGGTCAGATGTTCCAGCCAGCGCCAGTCTTGATCCGTCGCGAGTATCAGTGACTGCCAGCTCCAATCCGTTTCGACCTGTTGCGGCAGCAACATGTAGAACAGCACCATCAGGCCGATCCACAGCGCGGTTTCCAGATGCACGCCGATGAGGGTCAGCCATTGCGCAGCGCCGGCGTTGCGTTGCAGCAGCACGTGCAGGCGTTGTTGCCGGGCACTGCCGTCGAGACCTTCGAGTTGCACCACCGGCAGCAGAAAACTGCGGCTGAAACTCAGGCGGCGCCAGGTCAGACTGGCCAGCAGTTGCGGTTTGAGCAGGCGTGGCCATTCGCGCAAGGCTTGTTTCAGTGTCGGCGTCTCGCCAAACAGCGCTTGCGACAGGATGTACAGCGGCAGGCGTTCGTACGCCGGTTTCAGCCACCAGAAGATAAACACCGCCAGCGACGGCGAGTCCCACAGCAGCAGGCTGAGCAGGGCGAACAGCGGCAGGGTGACGATCGCCCAACTGGTCATCAGCAGACGCCGGTGTTGCTGGCTCATCAGCACGCCGAGGTCCATGGCCTCCCAGGTCGTGCGCGGGCGGATCACCACGGTGGCGTCACTCAGGCGCATGACGTGTCCTTCCAGCGAACGCCAGATAGAGCGCGACCAACGTCCAAAGCCCGGCGCCGACCAGATATTTGGTCAAAGGTGTGACACTGGTTTTCGACGACCAATAGGCTTCGATAAACGCGGCAATCAACAGGAACAGCATCACCCCGCACACCAGCAATACGCTCTTGCGCGCCGCCCGTTGCAGCGCTTCACCGCGCGTCAGCCGTCCGGGTGCGATCAACGCCCAGCCGAGTTCCAGGCCGGCCGCGCCGGCGAGGGCAATGGCGGTGAGTTCAAAGGCGCCGTGGGCGATGACGAATGACCAGAAGGTCTGGCCGAAACCGATCTCGCTCAGATGCCCGGCGACCGCGCCGATGACCATGCCGTTGTAGAGAAGAAAGAACGCACTGCCCACACCCAGCAACAAACCGCTGGCGAAAGTCTGAAAGGCAATGCCGATGTTGTGCATCACGTAGTAACCGAACATCACCCAGTCTTCGCTGGCCGCACGCTCCGCGGGGCGTCCGAGATGGCCGGCGACCGGGTCGTACATGCCTTGCATCTCGCGCACCTGATCGGCGGGGATCAGGTTGTAGATCAGTTCGGGAAACACGTACACCAACACGCCGACGCCGATCAGGCTGCCAAAGAACAGCAGGCTGGCGACCAGCACAAAGGGCCATTCGGCGCGCACCAGTCTGGGAAAGTCGGCGAGGATGAAACTCAGCAGATTGGCGCCGAATCGGCTGCGATGACGGTACAGCTGTTGATGGCCGCGCAACACCTGTTGCTGCAGTGAGTCGATGAGGAAACTGCTGTAACCGCGCGCCTGTGCCAGCGCCAGATGTTGGCAAAGGCGTCGATAGGCCTTGGGGAAACCGCCGACTTGCGAGGTATCCTTGCCACGTTCAAGGCGTTCGAGGGCCAGCGCAAAACGCTCCCATTCGGCCTTGTGGCGGGTTTCGAAAAGACTCTGCTTCATGTCGGGCCCAACAAACCGCGAGCGATGCCATTGAGTTCAATCACAGCTTTGGGCGCAGAAATATGCAGAGGCTGGGCGAGCAGCGCCGCCAGTTCATTGACCCGCGCTGGCGATAATTCACTCTGGCGCTCGGCAAAGCCAAGCACGGCGCGTTGTTCGCTGAGGGTGAGAGGGACGGGACAGCGTCGCGGTTCGGCATCAGGCAATTGCGGTCGACTCAGCGGGCGTTCGCTGTAGACCACCAGTGTGCCGGCAGCGATGTCGCCGAGGCGTTTGAAGGTCGGGTGTTGCAGGCAACTGAGGGTGCCAAGGAAGTAGCCGAAGGGCAGCAGATCGACAAAGCGCAGCAGGTTGCGCAGCAGCGAGGCCGACCAGCCAATCGGAGTGCCGTCATCGTGCACCACGCGCAGCCCCATCCATTGTTTACCCGGCGAGCGGCCCTGACGCAGCACTTCGAACAGCACCATGTACCACCAACTGATCGCAAACAGCAGCAGTGAACCCAGGCCCATGCCGAGCTTGCCGAGAAACGCCAGGGCGATGAACAGCACGCCCATGATCACGCCGCGTAAGGCCAGATCGATCGCGAAGGCCACGGCCCGCGCCATCAACCCGGCGGGGCGCAACGGCAGATCGATGCCTTCCGGCGTTTCGACCTGATACCGCGTATCCAGCGGCGGGGCCAGCGGTGCTTTCCTTGGCGGTGCTGTAGGCTCGAGCATGGGCTACCTGATGTTCGCCTGTTCGGGGGGCAAGTGAGGTCGATGCTAGCAGCCTCACGGGGGGAAACGACATAACTATGTATTGCACTGCGAGTGACACTAGGTGTTTGAATGTTTCAAGGCTGGCCGCGACGGCGGTTGAACGCCTAGACTTCGCCGATCTTCAGTTCAGGAACCGCCCGTGACTTCAATCTTTTGGTACGACTACGAAACCACTGGCATCAATCCCCGCTGCGACCGTCCGTTGCAGGTCGCCGGGATTCGCACCGACCATGACCTCAACGAGATCGATGAGCCGGTCAACCTCTACTGCCAGCCCAGCGAAGACATCCTGCCGCACCCGGCGGCGTGCGCCATCACGGGCATCACCCCGGGCCAGCTCGCCGAAAACGGTTTGAGCGAAGCCGATTTCATGACCCGCGTTCATGCGCAACTGGCTGCCCCAGGCACCTGCGGGGCGGGTTACAACACCTTGCGTTTCGACGACGAGATGACGCGCTACAGTTTGTATCGCAATTTCTTCGATCCTTACGCCCGCGAGTGGCAGGGCGGTAACAGTCGCTGGGATCTGATCGACGTGGTGCGCGCCGCCTACGCGCTGCGTCCCGACGGGCTGGTCTGGCCGACGGACGACGACGGGCGGGTGACGCTCAAGCTCGAACGCCTGACCGCCGCCAACCATATTGATCACGGCCATGCCCACGAAGCCCTGTCGGACGTGCGCGCGACCATCGCCCTGGCGCGGTTGATCCGTCAGAAGCAGCCAAAACTGTATGACTGGCTGTTCCAATTGCGCAGCAAGCAAAAAGTCATGGATCAGATTCGCTTGTTGCAGCCGCTGGTGCATGTTTCCGGGCGCTTCTCGGCGGCGCGCAGTTATGTTGGCGTGGTGCTGCCGCTGGCCTGGCACCCGAAAAACCGCAACGCCTTGATCGTCTGCGACCTGCACCTCGATCCGCAGGGCTTGCTCGATCTGGATGCGCAAACCCTGCGCCAGCGCTTGTACACCCGCCGTGACGATTTGCCTGAGGGCGAGTTGCCGGTGCCGCTCAAGCTGATTCATGTCAACCGATGCCCGGTGGTGGCTCCGCTGTCGGTACTGCGTGCGCAGGATCAGCAAAGGCTGGGCCTGGACATGGCGCTTTATGAGGAACGCGCGCTGCGACTAACTGACGCACAACAAGTTTGGAAAGATAAAGTTGCTGCGATTTATGTCAGCGAAGATTTCACCCCGAGCGAGGATCCGGAACAACAGTTGTACGACGGTTTTATCGGTGACCGCGACCGGCGTCTATGTGAGCAAGTGAGGAGCGCTGACCCTTCGCAATTAGCGCAAGAGCAATGGCCTTTCGATGATGAACGTTTGCCTGAATTACTCTTTCGATATCGAGCACGTAACTTTCCCGAGACCTTGAGTTTTGAAGAGCAGGAACGCTGGCGGATATTTTGTCAGCAGCGTTTGTCCTCACCTGAATGGGGTGCGCCGAATACCTTGCAATCTTTTACGGAGGCCGCAGAGCAATGGTCGCTTAGTGCGACACCGATGCAGAGAGCCGTACTCGATGAATGGCAGAATTATGTCCAGGCATTACGCAAACGTTTGAATCTTTGAAATCGAACATGATCGGCGCTAATTTTCGCGGATAAAAAAAACGCCAGCATTCGCTGGCGTTTCTTTTCGTGGCAGATTGGTCTGCGACGGGTACTGCGGCTTAGCCCAGCAGGGTAGCCCAGCCTTCAACCACATCACCGCCCCACTTGGCTTTCCACTCTTTCAGAGTTTTGTGGTTGCCACCTTTGGTTTCGATGACTTCACCGTTGTGCGGGTTTTTGTATTGTTTAACTTTGCGCGCACGCTTGGTGCCGGTAGTTTTTACTGCGCCACCGCGTTGTGCTTTGGTTTTCGATTCTGGATCCAGCAGCGCGATGATGTCACGCAGGGATTTGGAATATTCACCCATCAGGGTGCGCAGTTTGCCTTCGAATTCCAGCTCGGCTTGCAGTTTGTCGTCTTCGGACAGGTTCTTCAAACGGGCTTGCAGCTCTTTGATAGCTTCTTCGGTGGCGCGATATTCGTTGATCAAGGACATGATTACTACCTTAGTAGAGTGCTGAATGGCAGGGGACAGTGCCGCAATAATAGTCAGGCTGTTTCATCAAGTAAACATTTAACCGGACTTTTTATTTAAATTAGTTACGAAAGAAACCGGCAATTTGAATGTTCAGTTAAATAGTGTGATGCAGTCATCACAGATATTCACAGTCAAAGGATCAAAAGGGCTCGCGCAGCGCCGCGAGAGTGACGTTTGCCGCCGTCAGAAATCCGAGTGTCGAGGCGGTGCGCGCGAGGGTGCTCATCAGTACTGCAGTTTTGCCGCGCAATCGCTAGAATGGCCGCCTTTGCGAAGTTCTGGAGTTCCCCCCTCATGCGCACTTTTCGGCTGGTGATATCTTGCCCGGACCGCGTTGGCATCGTTGCCAAAGTCAGTAATTTTCTGGCAGCCCACAACGGCTGGATCACCGAAGCGAGCCACCACTCGGACAATCAGGTCGGCTGGTTCTTCATGCGTCACGAAATTCGTGCCGATTCGCTGCCTTTCGGAATTGAAGTTCTGCGCGAGAAGTTTGCGCCGATCGCCGAAGAGTTCTCGATGGACTGGCGCATCACCGACACCGAGCAGAAAAAACGTGTTGTGCTGATGGCCAGCCGCGAATCCCACTGCCTTGCTGACTTGTTGCACCGCTGGCACAGCGATGAGCTGGACTGCGAAATCTCCTGCGTGATTTCCAACCACGACGACCTGCGCAGCATGGTCGAGTGGCATGGCATTCCTTACTACCATGTCCCGGTCAATCCGCAGGACAAGCAACCGGCCTTCGACGAAGTGTCGCGTCTGGTCAAACAGCACGATGCCGAAGTGGTGGTGCTGGCGCGTTATATGCAGATTCTGCCGCCAGACATGTGCCGTGAATACGCACACAAGGTGATCAACATTCACCACAGCTTCCTGCCGTCGTTCGTCGGTGCCAAGCCATATCACCAGGCTTCCCTGCGTGGTGTGAAACTGATCGGCGCGACCTGCCACTACGTGACCGAAGAGCTGGACGCCGGTCCGATCATCGAGCAGGACGTGGTCCGCGTCAGCCACAGCGACAGTATCGAAGACATGGTGCGTTTCGGCCGTGATGTCGAGAAGATGGTGCTGGCTCGTGGCCTGCGTTATCACCTCGAAGATCGCGTGCTGGTGCACGGTAACAAGACTGTGGTGTTCTGATCGAACTCACGCAGGCTTGAAAAACCAAGGGTCTGGGCGTTCAATCGCTCAGACCCTTGTTCATTTCAGCCCCGAGGAAACCTTCATGAGTGATCCACTGGACAAAGCCACTTCCAAAGCACCGGCGACTTTGGGTGAGGGTTGTTTGAGTCGATTTGATCCCGAGGACATGAGCCCGGAGGATGGCACCGAGTTTCCCGGCGCTGCCGAGTTGTGGGAACAACTCAAACCGGAGTCTGATGATGAAACAGTGGATGCCTGAAAAGATCGCAGCCTTCGGCAGCTCCTACATTGAAACCCTATCCCTGTAGGAGCTGCCGAAGGCTGCGATCTTTTAAGCTTGACGCACTTTCATGAGTTTCCTTAGCAAAGGCCGGCCCAGCATCAACAAAAACACCGGCCCTCCGATCAGCAGATAAAAGTAATACGTCACCACCCGCCAGATCAGAATCGCCGCCGCTGCGGTGGATTTCCCCACCATCGGCGCCAACAGCGCTGCCGACGTCAACTCTGCCGCCCCAGCACCGCCTGGCAACAGACTGAACTGGCCAGCGCCCAGCGAGAGCATCTGCACCAGAAAACTCCAGGCCCACTGCAAGTCGGCGCCCAAGCCACGCAGCGCCAGATACAGCACGCTGTAACGCAGCAACCAATGCACACAGGTCAGGGCGAATACTTTGATCAATGTTTGCCAGGGCAACTTCAACGTATCGGTAAACGCCGCGAGAAAGTGCAGTAACTTGCGCGCCCAGCGACGACGGGTACCGGCCTTGACGTTCATCCTTGCCAACAGGCGACCGCTCAGGCGAATCAAGGTGCGGTGATAGCGCGCGACCAGCACACAACTGAACAACCCCCCGAACAGCGAAATCGCACTGACGGTCAGTAACCACTCGAGGCGATCACTGAGGTGCTGGAACAGCGCATAAATCAGAATCCCGCTGAGGGCGCAGAGAAAGAACAGCAAATCACTCAGTTGATCCATGGCAAACACTGCGCTGCCCCGGGCCGGACGCACGCCTGATCGGGCCAGCAGGGCCATGATTGTTAATGGCCCGCCGCTGCCGCCGGGAGTGGCGCAATAGGCGAACTCGGCGGCCATTACTACGCCAAGGCTTTGCAGCGGCGTGACGCGCTCGCGCTGATCACCGAGCAACAGGCGCAGGCGCAAGGTATTGATGCCCCAGCAGAGCAGGATCATGCCGAACATGATCAGCAGCCAGTGCAACGGGAAACTCTGCAGTCGCGCCCAGGTTTCGCCGCCACCCAGCACAACCGGAATCAGCACCGCCGCGAGCAGGCCGATCAGCAAGAGAATGCCGCGACTCATGCGACACGTCCCCATTGACCGCGCTGTTGGTCGAGCCAGTGGATTTTGCTCATCGGTACGCGTCCTTCACTCAGTAGTCGTTCGAGGGTGTGCAGCCAGTAATTACGGGAATAACCGTGGCGCATGTCTACGGGATGCAAGCCTAGACGAATCACCGGCGCCTGACGCCAACGCAGTTGACGCTGCTCGCTGACAATCTTCGATAAGCCCCTTCGCCAGGCGCTGCGGGCGCTCCAGACCAGACCAGGCGCATCGAGGGGGCTGAAATCCGGCAAACGATAAAGATGCTGCGGATCACTGGTATAGCGCAGCGGTAACTCGCGCAGGGCCTGGCGGGTGCCGTCGCTCATCAACCACGCCGGGGCAACGAAACCGTGCAGCGGCCAGTCGCGGTGCTGGAAGATTTCGATGCCGGCGCGCAGACGGGCGAGGGCGGTTTCACGGGTTAAACGATAGAACTCGCCTTCATGGGTGTAAACGCGGCGCATGAACCAGTCGCGCGGTGTCGTCGGGCCGGGCTCCTGGTCATCGTGGAAATAACCATGCAACGCCAACTCATCGCCAAGGGCAACGCGCGTATCGAGCATTTGGCAAAATGCCGGGTGATCGTCGAGTGCATTGTGCCGGTGGAAGTCCGGTACGACCAGCCACGTCATCGGCACGTTGCCCATTGCGTCGACGGCCTCGACAAACGGTTGGTAGTCCGCCCACGTCGACGGCGCCACGTCGTGCAGCACCAGCAAGACGGCGGGATTATTCACCGATTCAGGCATTGGCCACCCGTGGCAGCGTATGTCCGAGAACCGCGTGATAGTGGCCCAACAGGCTATCGACCACCGTGTCCCAGGCGTAGTGAGTTTCGACATGCTGGCGGGCCTGAGCGCCGAGCCTGGTACAGCCGCGACTGAACAGTTCGCGCACGGCATTGGCCATCGCCTGCGGGTTGTTCGGTGCACAAAGCAGGCCGCAGGATTCAGTGACAATCTCTTCGAACGCCCCGGCCGCCACCGCCACCACGGGAATGCCGCAGGCCATGGCTTCGAGGATCACCAGGCCGAAGGTTTCCTGATCGCCGGCATGCAGCAAGGCATCCGCACTGGCCATCAACTGCGCGACGCGTGGCGCGGGGCAGAATTCGTTGATCACGCTGACGTTGTCCGGCACGGCCGTGGGCATCGACGAACCGACCAGCAACAAGTGATAGCGGGGGCCGAGGCGTTGCATGCATTTGAGCAGCACCGGCAGGTTTTTCTCTTTCGAACCGCGTCCGGCGAAAATCAACAGGCGAGTGTCCTCGGCGATGCCCAGCTCCGCACGCAGATTGCTGTCTCCTGCATCCGGATGAAAGGTCTGCAGATCCACACCCAGCGGCTGTACGAAAACATTACGTACGCCGAGGCCGGTAAGCTTGTCAGCCATGACCTGACTGGGCGCCAATACCCGGTCGAAGTTACCGTAAAGCCTGGTGACATACGCCTCGATATTCGGCGTAAGCCAACGGCCCATGCGATTGCCGACCAGCAATGGCAGGTCCGAGTGATAAAACCCGATCACCGGCACATCCAACTGTCGCCGCGCATCCAGGGCGGCCCAGGCGGTCAGGTAGGGATCGCCGACCTCGATCAGCTCCGGCTGCAAATCGTGCAGCACGTTGCGCCAAGGGGCGAGGCGAAGGGGGAAGCGATAACCCTTGCCGAACGGCAGGGCGGGGGCGGGAACCGTATAAACACCGTCGTGTTCGCTGAAATGCGCACCGGGGATCAACAGGCTGTGGCGAGTGCCGGGTTTGACGCTCAACCGGCGGTGTTTGGCATCCAGATAAGTGCGCACGCCCCCGCTGGCCGGGGCGTAGAACATGGTGATGTCGGCGATATGCACGGTGATCAACCCTCCGCTGCGTGGTTCTCCCTTGGTTGACCTTTATCAAGAATAGATGTTCGGTCGGGATTGCGCGGTAGAGCTGAAGAGCACCCTCACCCTAACCCTCTCCCAGAGGGAGAGGGGACTGACCGAGGTGGATATTGGAAATACGCCGACCTGAGAGACCTGAGTCGAACTCGAATTTTGAACAGCATGAAGATCGGCTCCCTTTCCCCCTCGCCCCCCTGGGGGAGAGGGCTGGGGTGAGGGGGTGAAGCTCTTGATCTTCAGATGCGGAAGCTGCCAACCAATTGTTTCAGACGCGAAGCCTGCTGCTCCAGATCCGAACACGCCCGCAACGTCGCCTGCAAGTTCTCCACGCCTTCCTGGTTCAGCGTGTTGATCTCGGTGATATCGACGTTGATCGATTCCACAACAGCAGTCTGTTCCTCAGTAGCCGTGGCCACCGACTGGTTCATCCCGTCAATCTCGCCAATGCGCTGAGTCACGCTGTTCAGGCGCTCCCCGGCCAGGTTGGCAATCTCGACACTGTCCTGACTGTGGCGCTGGCTGTCGCTCATGGTGCTCACCGATTCACGGGCGCCCACTTGTAGCTCCTCGATCATGGTCTGCACCTGCTGCGCCGATTCCTGGGTGCGATGCGCCAGATTGCGCACTTCATCGGCCACCACAGCAAAACCACGACCGGCCTCACCGGCACGCGCCGCTTCAATCGCCGCGTTAAGCGCGAGCAGGTTGGTTTGCTGGGAAATGCTGGTGATCACTTCAAGAATCTGGCCGATGTTCACGGTTTTGCTGTTCAGCGATTCGATGTTACTGCTCGACGCGCTGAGCATGCTCGATAGTTGATTCATCGCCTTGATGCTGCGATCCACCACTTGCTGGCCATCTTCAGCCAGACCGCGTGCATCACTGGCCTGATTCGAGGCCTGTGCAGCATTGCGGGCGATTTCCTGCGCGGCGGCGCCGAGCTGGTTGATCGCTGCGGCCACACTGCTGGTGCGCGAGGCTTGCTGATCGGAGTTGTACATCGACGAGTTCGACGCGGCGACCACGCGCAGGGCGACTTCGTTAACCTGACCGGTGGCCGAGGACACTTCGCGGATCGAACCGTGAATACGCTCGACGAAACGGTTGAACGCGGTACCGAGGATGCCGAATTCGTCGTTATTGACGATGGTCAGGCGTTTGGTCAGGTCGCCTTCGCCGTCGGCAATGTCTTCCATGGCGCGGGTCATCACGTGCAACGGCTGGATCAGCAGGCGGATCAGCATGCCAAGCAGGGCGATGATGATGGCCACGGCAATCACGGTCGCGATCACTGCGGAGGTGCGGAATTCGCTGAGCATGGCGAACGCTTGATCTTTGTCCACCGACAGGCCGATGTACCAGTTAACCGATGGCAGGCCTTTGATCGGCGCGAAGGTGACGATGCGCGTCTTGCCGTCAACGGTGACTTCGCTGAAGTCGCTGCTGATGCGTGGGGTGTCCTGCGGATAGGCTTCCTTCAGTGATTTCATCACCAGCGCCTTGTCCGGGTGCACGAGGATCTTGCCGTCGGCGCTGACCAGGAACACATAACCCATGCCGTCGAAATCGCGGGCGGCGAGGGTGTCGACCAGCGATTGCAGGCTCAGGTCACCGCCAACCACACCGACGCTCTGACCGGCCTTTTTCGAGGCGGTGGCGATGGAGATGATCAACTGGCCGGTGGCGGCGTCGATGTACGGTTCGGTCAGGGTCGAGGTGCTGCTGCTTTCGGCACCTTTATACCAAGGGCGCACGCGCGGATCGAAACCGTCCGGCATCTTCGCATCCGGGCGGATGGTGAAGTGACCGGTGGCGTCACCGAGGTAGGAAGCCATGAACGTCGACGTCAGGGCTTTCTGTTCCAGCAAGCTGGCGACGTTGGCAGGTTCGGGGTTGATGGCAATGTTCTGGGCGGCGTTCTCGATCAGCAGAATGCGACCGCTGAGCCAGGTCTGGATATTGCCGGCGGTGACCTCGCCCATCTCGTTGAGGTAGTTGTTCAGGTCATCGCGGATCGCATTGCGCTGTAGCCAGTCGTTGTACAGCGTAAACGAGGCGAAGGCGGCGATGACGATGAGGGCGGCGGCAAGCAAAATTTTATGGCTGAAGCGCAGATTTTTGTTCATGGCTTGGGGTTCCGCTAAGGTCTTAATGTCCAGGGCGTGCTTTTATAGAAGCGCGCAAAATGGGCAAGGGTGAAAACAAGCTGATATTTCCGTCTCTCCTTAGGGAAATGTCCGGCCTGACTTGTGGTCGGGTCTCTCACTCTTCTTTATCGGCCATGCAGAATCAAAGATTAACCATTGGGTGACAAAATGCCTGACTCCTCGCAACTCGTAATCGGCGCCGACCTCGCAGGCCAGCAGATAGCTCAGGCCATGCGCCTGGCGAACCGCCACGGACTGGTCGCGGGCGCCACCGGTACCGGTAAAACCGTCACTTTGCAGCGTTTGGCCGAGGCGTTCAGTGACGCCGGGGTCGCGGTGTTTGCCGCGGACATCAAGGGCGATCTGTGTGGCCTCGGTGCGGCCGGCAACCCGCAAGGCAAGGTCGCCGAGCGTATCGCCGGGATGTCGTGGCTAAACCACAAGCCACAGGCGTATCCGGTGACCTTGTGGGATATCCACGGTGAGTCCGGTCATCCATTGCGCACCACGCTGAGCGAAATGGGCCCGCTGCTGATCGGCAGCCTGCTGGAACTGACCGACAGTCAGCAGTCGGCGCTCTACGCCGCGTTCAAGGTTGCCGATCGTGAAGGCCTGTTGCTGCTGGATCTGAAAGACCTGAAAGCGCTGCTCAATCACCTCAAGGACAATCCGCAGTTGTTGGGCGATGACGCCGCGTTGATGACTACTGGCTCCAGTCAGGCACTGTTGCGCCGCTTGGCGATTCTTGAGCAGCAGGGCGCCGAAGCCTTGTTTGGCGAACCGGCACTGCAACTCGAAGACATTCTGCAACCGACCGCCGACGGCCGTGGGCGCATTCACTTGCTCGACGCCAGTCGTCTGGTACACGAGGCACCGAAGGTCTACGCAACGTTCCTGTTGTGGCTGCTGGCTGAGCTGTTCGAGCAGTTGCCGGAGCGCGGTGATGCCGACAAACCGCTGCTGGCGCTGTTTTTCGATGAAGCGCATTTGCTCTTTGGCGATACGCCCAAGGCCTTGCAGGAACGGCTGGAGCAAGTGGTGCGTTTGATCCGTTCCAAAGGTGTTGGCGTGTATTTCGTCACACAGTCGCCGGCGGATTTGCCCGATGACGTGCTGGCGCAACTTGGCCTGCGCATCCAGCATGGTTTGCGCGCGTTCACCGCCAAAGAGCAGAAATCCCTCCGTGCGGTGGCGGACGGCTTCCGGCCGAATCCGGCGTTCGACAGTTTGTCAGTGCTGACCGAGTTGGGGATTGGCGAGGCCTTGGTCGGTACGCTGACTGAAAAAGGCACGCCGGAAATGGTCCAGCGCGTACTCGTGGCGCCACCGCAATCGCGGATCGGGCCGTTGACTGAAACCGAACGCACGGTGCTGATTGCCGGCTCGCCGTTCAAGGGGCGCTATGACAAGCCGATTGATCGGGAGTCAGCGTATGAAATTCTGATGGGGCGCAAAGGGCTGGCGCCGGAGGCCGAGGTGCCAGCGGGTAAGCCAGCAGTTGAAGAGCCGAGCCTGGCCGACAGGGCAGGGGAGTTTCTCGGGACGGCAGCCGGGCAGGCGCTGAAGTCGGCGATGCGCCAGGCTGCCAATAACCTTGGCAAACAACTGGTGCGCGGTTTGATGGGCTCATTACTCGGAGGCAGCAAACGCCGCTAATCCTGAACTGGTGGATATCTAAATGTGGGAGCGAGCCTGCTCGCGAAAGCGGTGTGTCATTCAACTTTAATGTTATCTGACACAACCTCTTCGCGAGCAGGCTCGCTCCCACATTGGAATTGCAGGCAGATTCAGAATAGAAGTCAGGATTTGTCTTTGGCGTGCGCCGCTAGGCGCTCCAGCGCCGCGCGCAACCCCGGATCAGTGATCCCGTCCGCCGTGGCCTGAATCGTCGCCGCGGCATCCGTGGACAAATCCATCGTGTGCCCGGCCGCCCCACGTTGAACCGTCGGCGGCTGCACCTTGAACAGAATTCGCGTCAGACTGGCGAACTCGTCAAACATCTGCAATTGCCGCTGCAAGCGTTTTTGCTGGTAGCGCAGGCGTGTGGCCCAGTGGCCATCAGTGACAATCAACAGCAAACTGCCCTCACGCCACGAGGCGACATGGCAATGTTCACGGGCGGCGGGTTGCAGTTGGCTTTCGAGCAGGCGCTGCAGATGACCCAGTCGTTGGGCGTGGCCGAGGATGGCTTTGAGCGGCTTGGCTTCGCGCAGGAGAACGGCGGGTGCTCTGGCCGTAAGAGGGCGGAATGCCATGATCGAACACCTGAAGTAACAGAAACGCCATGGTAGCAGAAAGGTCGAAATCACTCGCCCATTGCTTTTGCCCTCGCTTTACCCATTAAATCAACGACTAACTTCTACCTTGTATGACTTGAAGTTGAGCAAAACGCCCCTATTTTAAGTGAGCCCCGTCAAAGCGCAGTGCCAGCATCGTGGAACATCGCCACTTTCCTCACTTCCGTTTCCGGGTAGAATGCTCGTTCGCATGCGGCCATGAGGGCTGCACGGGCGACGCTCACGGGGCCGCCCTCCATCCCTTTAGTGTGGAAGATCCTGCCGATATGTTTGCGCCTTTGTTAAAGAAACTTTTTGGAAGCAAGAACGAGCGTGAAGTCAAACGCATGCTCAAGACGGTGCAGCTCGTCAATGCCTTCGAAGAGCAAATGGTGGCCCTTTCGGACGATCAATTGCGCGCCAAGACCGAAGAGTTCAAGGCCCGCATCGCCAAAGGGGAAACCCTCGACAAGCTGTTGCCAGAAGCCTTTGCGGTCGCCCGCGAAGCCGGCAAGCGCATCATGGGTATGCGCCACTTCGACGTACAGCTCGTCGGTGGCATGACCTTGCACGAAGGCAAGATCGCTGAAATGCGCACCGGTGAGGGTAAAACCCTCGTAGCGACCCTGGGTGTTTACCTCAACGCACTGTCCGGCAAGGGCGTGCACGTTGTGACGGTGAACGACTACCTGGCGCGTCGTGACGCCAACTGGATGCGTCCGCTGTATGAATTCCTCGGCCTGACCGTCGGCGTCGTGACGCCGTTCCAGCCGCCGGAAGAGAAACGTCTGGCCTACGCCGCCGACATCACCTACGGCACCAACAACGAATTCGGTTTCGACTACCTGCGCGACAACATGGCGTTCAGCATGGAAGAAAAATTCCAGCGCGAACTCAACTTTGCCGTGATCGACGAAGTCGACTCCATCCTCATCGATGAAGCGCGTACCCCGCTGATCATTTCCGGTCAGGCCGAGGACAGCTCCAAGCTGTACATGGAGATCAATAAACTGATCCCGCAGCTGGAACTGCACGTTGAAGAAGTCGAAGGCGAAGTCACCAAGGCTGGCCACTACACCGTTGACGAGAAGACCCGTCAGGTCGAACTCAACGAAGCCGGTCACCAGTTCATCGAAGACATGCTCACCCGTGTCGGCCTGCTGGCTGAAGGCGAGAGCCTGTACTCGGCGCATAACCTGGGCCTGCTGACCCACGTGTATGCCGGTCTGCGTGCGCACAAGCTGTTCAATCGCAACATCGAATACATCGTGCAGGACGGCCAGGTCGTACTGGTCGACGAACACACCGGCCGTACCATGCCCGGTCGTCGTCTGTCCGAAGGCCTGCACCAGGCCATCGAAGCCAAGGAAGGTCTGAACATCCAGGCCGAGAGCCAGACCCTGGCCTCGACCACTTTCCAGAACTACTTCCGTCTGTACACCAAGCTGTCCGGCATGACCGGTACCGCCGACACCGAAGCGTTCGAATTCCACCAGATCTACGGTCTGGAAGTGATGGTCATTCCGCCGAACAAACCATTGGCGCGTAAAGACTTCAACGACCTGGTGTTCCTGACCGCCGAAGAGAAATACGCGGCGATCGTTACGGACATCAAGGAAAGCATGGCTGCCGGTCGTCCGGTGCTGGTGGGTACTGCCACCATCGAAACCTCCGAGCACATGTCCGCACTGCTCGTGAAGGAAGGCATCGAACACAAGGTTCTCAACGCCAAGTTCCACGAAAAAGAAGCCGAGATCATCGCGCAGGCCGGTCGTCCGGGTGCACTGACCATCGCCACCAACATGGCCGGTCGTGGTACCGACATCCTGTTGGGCGGTAACTGGGAAGTGGAAGTCGCGTCGCTGGAAAACCCGACCCCTGAGCAAATTGCCCAGATCAAGGCCGACTGGCAGAAGCGTCACCAGCAAGTGCTGGAATCCGGCGGTTTGCAGGTGATCGCGTCCGAGCGTCACGAATCGCGTCGTATCGACAACCAGCTGCGTGGCCGTGCCGGCCGTCAGGGTGACGCCGGTTCGAGCCGCTTCTACCTGTCGCTGGAAGACAGCCTGATGCGCATTTTCGCCTCTGACCGGGTGAAAAACTTCATGAAAGCCCTGGGTATGCAGCCGGGCGAAGCGATCGAGCACCGCATGGTGACCAACGCGATCGAGAAGGCGCAGCGCAAGGTTGAAGGCCGCAACTTCGACATTCGTAAGCAACTGCTCGAGTTCGACGACGTCAACAACGAACAGCGTAAAGTGATCTATCACATGCGTAACACGTTGCTGGCCGCTGACAACATCGGCGAAACCATCGCCGACTTCCGTCAGGACGTGCTCAACGCCACCGTCAGCGCGCACATTCCGCCGCAATCGCTGCCAGAGCAGTGGGACGTGGCCGGTCTGGAAGCCTCGCTGCAGAGCGACTTCGGTGTGGCGTTGCCGATCCAGCAATGGCTCGACGAAGACGATCACCTGTACGAAGAAACCCTGCGCGAGAAGCTCATGACCGAGCTGATGGCGGCGTACAACGAGAAAGAAGATCAGGCCGGTGCCGAGGCACTGCGCTCCTTCGAGAAGCAAATCGTTCTGCGCGTACTGGACGATCTGTGGAAAGACCACCTGTCGACCATGGATCACCTGCGTCACGGCATCCACCTGCGTGGCTATGCCCAGAAGAACCCGAAGCAGGAATACAAGCGCGAGTCGTTCACGCTGTTCTCCGAGCTGCTGGATTCGATCAAGCGCGACTCGATCCGTGTGCTGTCGCACGTTCAGGTGCGCCGCGAAGACCCGGAAGCCGAAGAGCAACGTCTGCGTCAGGAAGCCGAAGCACTGGCCGCCCGCATGCAGTTCGAACACGCTGAAGCGCCAGGTCTGGAGCAACCGGAACTGCTTGGTGAAGAGGTCGATGTGGCCCTCGCCGCCGCCCCGGTTCGCAACGAGCAGAAGCTGGGCCGCAACGAACTGTGCTACTGCGGTTCGGGCAAGAAATTCAAGCATTGCCACGGGCAGATCCAGTAAAACCCGTTTCAATCGCTGAAATACCCGCGCCGCGACCGGCTCCTGCCGTCGCGGCGTTTTGCCATTTAAACCACCGCCGCATCGATTGGCGGTGCTGACATCATTGAGGAAGGAGCGCATTCATGGCTGTTGGTCTTGGTCCTTTGCCAACGTTGCACCCGGTTGCCGGTTTTGAACTCGGTATCGCCTCGGCCGGCATCAAGCGCCCGGGGCGTAAAGATGTTGTCGTAATGCGCTGCGCCGAAGGCTCGACCGTGGCGGGCGTGTTCACCTTGAACGCGTTTTGCGCGGCACCGGTGATTCTGGCGAAAAAACGCGTGCAGAACGCCGTGCGGTATTTGCTGACCAACACCGGCAATGCCAACGCTGGCACCGGTGAGCCTGGCCTGGCCGCCGCTGAACGCACCACTGCGAAGCTGGCTGAGCTGACCGGCGTCGATGCCAGTCAGATCCTGCCGTACTCCACCGGCGTGATTGGCGAGCCACTGCCGGTCGAGAAGATCGAAGGTGCACTGCAAGCCGCGCTGGACGACCTCTCGGAAAACAACTGGGAAGCCGCCGCCACCGGCATCATGACCACCGACACCCTGCCGAAGGGCGCCAGCCGCCAGTTCGAGCATGACGGCGTGACCATCACCGTCACCGGTATCAGCAAAGGTGCGGGCATGATCCGCCCGAACATGGCGACCATGCTTGGCTACATCGCGACCGACGCCAAAGTCTCCCGTGACGTCCTGCACAACCTGATGCTCGACGGTGCCAACAAGTCGTTCAACCGCATCACCATCGACGGCGACACTTCGACCAACGACTGCTGCATGCTGATCGCCACCGGCAAGGCTGCACTGCCGGAAATCACCCGCGCTGAAGGCGAGTTGTTCGCCAAGTTGAAGCAAGCGGTGTTTGAAGTGTGCATGGACGTGGCCCAGGCCATCGTGCGTGACGGCGAAGGCGCGACCAAGTTTGTCACCGTGGAAGTGAATGGCGGCGGCAATCATCAGGAATGCCTCGATGTCGGCTACACCGTGGCCCACTCGCCGTTGATCAAGACCGCATTGTTCGCCTCTGACCCGAACTGGGGTCGTATTCTTGCCGCTGTCGGCCGTGCCGGCGTGCCGGATCTGGACGTGAGCAAGATCGACGTGTTCCTCGGCGACGTGTGCATCGCCAGCCGTGGCGCCCGTGCGGCGACCTACACTGAAGCCCAGGGTTCGGCGGTGATGCAGCAGGAAGAGATCACTATCCGCATCGAACTGGGTCGCGGCGATTGCAGCGAAACCATCTGGACTACTGACCTGTCGCATGAATACGTGAAGATCAACGCCGAATACCGCACTTGATCTAACCTGAGACCGAGTCGATGCCATCGCGAGCAGGCTCACTCCTACAGTGGTTTTGTAAACGCCACAGATTACCTGTAGGAGTGAGCCTGCTCGCGATGGCGACCCATCAGCCACCAAAAATTCTGGCCTGATTCTCCTGACGAAAAGGCGCCACACCCATGTCCCTGCACCTGATCATCGGCGACAAACTGCTTTCCTCCTGGTCTCTGCGTGCCGCCCTGGCGCTCGAACTGACCGGCGCACCCTACAGCGAAGAACTGGTCAAACTCGGCAAGCCCGATACCCGCGCGCTGCTGCTCAAGCATTCGCCGACCGCCAAAGTCCCGCTGCTGCAAACGGCGCGCGGCACCATCGCCGACTCACTGGCCATCGCCGAATACCTCGCTGAACAGTTCCCGTCCGAGCAGCTCTGGCCGAGCGATATCTTCGCCCGTGCCCAGGCGCGATCCGCCTGCGCCCAAATGCACAGCGGCTTCTTCGCCATGCGCAATCACATGCCGTTCAACCTCAACCATGACGCGCCGCTGAACCCGGTGCCGCCGGAAGTGAAGGTCGACATCGAACGCATGCTCGCGCTGTGGGCCGAGTGCCGTGCCGCCGCCACCGAGAGCGGGCCGTACCTGTTTGGCCGTGTGAGTCTGGCCGATGCCTTCTTCGCGCCGATTGCCGTGCGTCTGCGCACCTACCAAGTGCAGCTGCCGGCCGCCGATCAAGCCTATGTTGAAACCGTCTACCAATGGCCCGCCTTCAAAGCGTGGCAAAAGGCTGGACTGGAGGAGTTGAATCCGTGAAACGCGTCCACGTCGCCGCCGCCGTCATTCGTGACGACAGCGGCAAGATCCTCATCGCCCGCCGTGCCGACACCCAGCATCAGGGTGGGCTGTGGGAGTTTCCCGGCGGCAAGGTCGAGGCCGACGAGTCGGTCGAAAGCGCGCTGGCCCGTGAGCTGCAGGAAGAGTTGGGCATCGTCGTTGGCGCCGCCCGACCGCTGATCAAAGTGCGTCATGACTACCCGGACAAGCAGGTTTTGCTGGATGTCTGGGAAGTGTCGGCATTCACCGGCGAACCGCACGGTGCCGAAGGCCAGCCGTTGGCCTGGGTCACGGCTAAAGAACTGGTGAACTACGAGTTTCCGGCCGCCAACCAGCCGATCGTTGCCGCCGCGCGTTTGCCGGCTGAATACCTGATCACCCCGGAGGACCTGGAAACCCCGGCGTTGCTGCGCGGTATCCAGAAAGCGATTGCCGGCGGGATCAAATTGATTCAGCTGCGTGCACCGAATGGTTATGACCCCAAGTATCGCGATCTGGCGGTCGATGCGGCCGGGCTGTGTGCGGGTAAGGCGCAGTTGATGATCAAAGGGCCGTTCGAATGGCTCGGCGATTTCCCGTCTGCCGGATGGCACATTACCTCTGCTCAGTTGCGTAAGTACGCAGCGGCGGGGCGCCCGTTGCCAGCGGAGCGCTGGCTCGCGGCTTCGTGCCACAACGCTGAAGAGCTGGCGCTGGCAGAACAGATGGGCGTGGATTTCGTCACGCTGTCGCCGGTGCAGCCGACCTTGACCCATCCGGAGGCGCAGCCATTGGGGTGGGAGCAGGCTTCGACGTTGATCGAAGGCTTCAGCAAACCGGTGTTTCTGTTGGGCGGGGTTGGCCCGGCTGAGCGCGAAAAAGCCTGGAATGTTGGCGCGCAGGGTGTCGCGGGGATTCGTGCGTTCTGGCCTGATTCTCTGTAAAGGCTACTGGCCTCTTCGCGAGCAGGCTCGCTCCCACAGTTGATCGGATTTCTTCAGTTGGAATGCAATCAAATGTGGGAGCGAGCCTGCTCGCGAAGGCGGCCTGTCAGACGCTAGATTTCTGCAGGCTTTGCCGCCGGTTGCCAAAGAATCTCCGCAACCCCCTGCCGCCGCGCAATCAACCGCGCCGCCACAAACAGCAAATCCGACAACCGATTGACATACGCCAGCCCAACCCCGGCCAACGGCTCCAGCGCATTCAAATGCTGACAACGCCGCTCGGCACTCCTTGCCAGGCTCCGGCACACATGGGCTTGGGCAATCAGCATCGAACCGCCCGGCAAAATGAAGTTCTCCAGCGGCCCCAATTCCTCGTTCCACACATCGATCGCGGCTTCCAGTCGTTCGATTTCCGCCGCATTCAACGCCTGATACTCCGGCATCGCCAACTCGCCACCCAGATCAAACAAGCGATGCTGACAAGGCGCTAACACCTCGATCAGTTCATTTAGTCCGGGATACGCATCGCGCTCGGCAATCAACCCGGCCAGCAACACGCCGACCTGACTGTTCAGCGTATCGACCTCACCAATCGCTTCGATGCGTGGGTGATCCTTGGGCACACGGCGGCCATCGCCAAGGCCGGTTTCACCTTTGTCACCAGTGCGGGTGTAGATTTTCGACAGGCGAAAGCCCATGGGTTACCTCGATAATTGATTGGTTTCGGCAGCGATGGGCAGCGGTTGCGTCAGCGGCAGGCGCAAGGTGAAACAGGTGCCCTGGCCCGGGGCTGACTGCACTTCCATCTGCCCTTTGTGATTGTTGGTGATGATGAAGTACGACACCGACAAGCCAAGCCCGGTGCCCTGGCCGATTTCCTTGGTGGTGAAGAACGGCTCGAAGGTGCGTTTGCGCACGTTCTCGCTCATGCCGATGCCGTTGTCCTCGACCTGGATTTCGGCCCACGGTGGGTTGAGCTTGGTGCGCAGGATGATCCGCCCCGGCTCACTGTCGTCTTCGCGCTGGTGAATCGCCTGCGCGGCGTTTTTCAGCAGATTAAGCAGCACCTGCTCGAGTTCGTTGGCAGTGCCCGGCACCGGGCCGAGCGCCGGGTCGAACTGGCGGATGATCGCCTGCCCCTTGAAGTCGAAACCGATGGCCAGGTCGAAGTCGTTGCCGGCGATTTCCACCGCTTGATCGATCAATGCCGGCAGATCGCACGGCGCCATTTGTCGAGTGCTGCGGCGGCTGAAGCTGAGCATGTGCGTGACGATTTTCGCTGCGCGTGCGCCGGCCTGCTGAATGCCATCGAGCAATTGCGGCACTTCGCGGCCCTGCAGGTATCGGTTCACCGTGTCCAGTTCGATGCCCAATTGCTCGGCGGTTTCGAGGTTCTTCGGCAGATCGGCGGACAGACGCCGACGGATGTTCTGCACGTTGTGCAGGATCGCGCCCAGCGGGTTGTTGATTTCATGGGCCATGCCGGCGGCGAGACCACCGACCGAGAGCATTTTTTCCGATTGCACCATCATTTCTTCCAGCGACAGACGCTGGGTGATGTCATCGATGCGGATCACCACGCCACGCCCGGCACCGCCCATCAATGGATAGAACGTCAGCGCGTAATGCTTCGGTTCATCGTCCTTGAACCACGTCACTCGCTCGATTTTCGCCACGGTGTGCTGCTCGACGGTCTGCTTGAGCTGGGGCAAAAACGGCTTGAGCGGTTCGAAGGCAAGGAAAATTGGCTGGTTCAGTGCCTCGTCCAGTCGTGTGCCGGAGAGGGCACTGGCTTCCTGATTCCACTGGGTCACGTAGAGCTGCTCGTCGAGGGCGATCAGCGCCGAGGGCATCGAGTCGATGATGCTGTTGAGGTAATTCTGGAAACCGGTGAGCTTCTTCTCGATCTTGCTGCGCACCTGGACTTCCAGTTCCAGTTTGCGGTTGGTGTGGCGGGTTTCCTCGGCCAGACCCTGGGCCTGATCGTACGCGGCTTGCGAGTCATCGCGGGCGCGCTTGAGTTGCTGCTCGCGGGCTTCGATGCGCGACAGCATGGTGTTGAACGCCTCGGCGAGACTGCCGATTTCGTCATGATTGCCGCGTGAGGCGCGCAGGGCGTAGTTCTCTTCCCGAGTGACTTGACGCGAGAGTTCTTCCAACTGATGAATCGGCCGGGTGATCAGGCGTTTGATCTGCCGGGCAATCACCAGCCACAACAGCACGCTGAAAATCAGAATGCCGAGGCTCGCGGTCAGGGTGCCGGTATAGAAGGCCATCGGCAGTTCGCTGCTCGCCACCAGCAGCAGATGACCCGGCGCGGTGCCGGGGCGGGGCAGGGTGATCAACTGGTTGCTGCGAAATTCGGTCAGTTGCCAGGCTTCGATGTGCCGATAGCGTTCCGGCAGGTTGAGTTTGTCGCCGCGCTGGACTTGCGCCAGGCGTTCGCCCTTGCCGTCATACAGGGCGGCGGCGCGCAGTGGTGAATAGCTGTCGAGTTCTTTGAGCAGGCGCTCGGCGCTCTGCGGTGATTGCAGGGCTTCGCTGACCAGGCTGGGGTTGGAAATCAGTCGGCCGATGGTCTGCAAGGCCTGCGGCGCCATGCTTTCCTGGGAGATGTAATAGGCGGCGCTGATAAAGGTCAGGTTGGCGACCAGCAGGACAGTGGTCAACAGCACCAGCAGGGCGGCCAGCAGTTTCTGGCCGACCGGCAGGTTTTCGAGACGCTGGCGCAATGGCATCAGGTTTTTCGCAGCAAAGGAACAAGTGGCCAGCGTAGCCGCTGCTCAGTCGCTGGGCAATCCGAGGCTGCGCAGATGAGCGACCAGACGCTGCTGCAATTGCTTGAGGTGCGGCAGGTTCAATTGGTGGCGCACGGCGACTTTGCAGGCGTAGCCCAATAGATAGCTGATTTCGGTGCGGCGCTGGTTGGCCACGTCCTGGTACATCGAGGAGTAATTGGCGGCCGTGGCCTGGATCACCCGTTCGACCTCCTGTTGCAGGTTGTCCGCCGCTGCCGGTTGGCCGCAGCGTTCCAGCAACTCGACCAGTTCGCCACACAGCGTAGCGACCTCGCAGTGATGTTCCTGCAATCCGCCGTTGCGGCAATGGTGCAGCACGGTCAACGGATTGATCGCGCAGTTGAGCGCCAGTTTGCGCCACAACCGCGTGAGGATATCGGTACTCCATTCATGGGGAATCTTCGCCGCCTCCAGATCGTCCAGCCAGATCGGTGCGACCGGATGCCCAGCGTCGCCCAGCCAAGTGAAACCGTGGCCGGCGAACACTACGCGCCAGGCGCCATCGCGAAAGGCGCCCTCGGTGCTTGAAGCGCTGATGCAGCGTGCCAGTGGCACCCGGTTGGCGACGGCGTCCTGACTGCCGAGGCCGTTTTGCAGGAGGATCAGTTCGGCGTCCGCTGTCAGTCGTGGGGCGAGGCGGGCGACGGCGTTTTCGGCATCGTAAGCCTTGCACGCCACCAGCAAGCGGCGAATCGGCTCGGGGCTGTCGGGCGTTTCCCCCGGCACCGCATAGGTGCTCGCCACACCTTGCTCCACCAGCGTCAAACCGCCCGCAGCCTGATAGCTTTGCAAGCGTTCGGCATCACGCACGATCAGCCTGACCGGCAGGCCGGCGCGAGCCAGACGTGTGGCCCACAGCGTGCCGAGACTGCCTGCGCCGAGAATATGCCAGGGGGTGGCCATCAGTTTTTTGCTCGATTGCGTACAGGCATGTGCGGCTCGCCGTGTCGGTGGGAAAAGACCCGTTATAATGAGCCCGATTTTAACCGCAAGCCAAGCGCGCTCCATCCACATCGAGCGCGCCTTTTTATTGGAGAGATTACATGCCGTCGTTCGACGTGGTATCCGAACTGGACAAACACGAACTCACCAACGCGGTCGAGAACGCCGTGAAGGAACTCGATCGTCGTTATGACCTGAAAGGCAAAGGCAGCTTCGAGTTCAAGGAAAAAGACCTGACCGTCAGCCTGACTGCTGAAGCCGGGTTCCAACTGGAAGCGATGATCGAAATCCTCAAGCTGGCGCTGGTCAAGCGCAAAATCGACGTGCAGTGCCTTGAGGTCAAGGACGCTTACGCATCGGGCAAACTGATGAAGCAGGACGCGATCCTCAAGGAAGGCATCGACAAAGAACTGGCGAAGAAAATCGTCGGCCACATCAAGGATGCCAAGCTCAAGGTGCAGGCCGCCATTCAAGGCGAGCAAGTGCGCGTGACCGGCAAGAAGCGTGATGACCTGCAAGAGGCCATCGCGGCACTGCGGGCCAAGGAATTCGGCATGCCCCTGCAGTTCAACAACTTCCGCGACTAAGCTCGGTCAGATGACCTGTGGGAGCGAGGCTGCTCGCGAAGGCGGTGTGTCAGTCAACTCATTGCTGAATGACACGGCGCCTTCGCGAGCAGGCTCGCTCCCACATTGTTTTGTGTACACCCGGCGGGTTTCTGCCGCTTATTTTTCGCGTGCCGAATGGCCGGAAATCAGGAGATAGAACATGGATTTGAATGCTGAGGTGGACAACCTGGTCAAGGCGTCCCAGGCGTGGATCCCGATGATCATGGAATACGGCAGCCGCGTGCTGCTGGCAGTGATTACCCTGGCCATCGGCTGGTGGCTGATCAACAAGGTCACGCAGAAACTCGGCGGTTTGCTGGCCCTGCGCAATGCTGATCTGGCGCTGCAAGGTTTTATCAGCAGTCTGGCGAACATCATTCTCAAGGTGCTGCTGATTGTCAGCGTCGCTTCGATGATCGGTGTTGAAACCACTTCCTTCGTTGCAGCGATCGGTGCTGCCGGCTTGGCGATCGGTCTGGCCTTGCAGGGCAGTCTGGCGAACTTCGCTGGCGGCGTGCTGATTCTGCTGTTCCGTCCGTTCCGTATTGGTGACTGGATCGAAGCGCAAGGCGTAGCGGGTACGGTCGACAGTATCCAGATTTTCCATACCGTGCTGCGTACCGGCGATAACAAGACCATCATCATGCCTAACGGCAACCTGTCGAACGGCATCATCACCAATACCAACCGTCAGCCGACCCGTAAGGTTGTGTTTGATGTGGGCGTCGATTATGAAGCCGATCTGCAAAAGGCCCGTCAAGTGCTGCTGGATCTGGCCAACGACGAACGTATTCTGAAAGACCCGGCACCGCAGGCGGTGATTTCGACGCTGGGTGACAGTGCGATCACAGTTTCCCTGCGTGTGTGGGTTAAAACTGCAGACTACTGGGACGTGATGTTCATGTTTAACGAGCAGTCGCGTGATCGTTTAAAAACCGCCGGTATTGATATTCCTTTTCCGCAGCGGACGATTCGCGTAGTTCAGGAAACAGCAGCACAGTAACAACCTTGATACCTGGCTTTGCAGTCAGTTAATCAATAAGAACCCAAGAGTCATTCATGCTCTTGGGTTTTTTTATGCCTGTTGTGAAAGTTCGCCAGCTAATAGATAGCTGGCTAATCTTTGTTGCAGGGATGCAATAAGTGCAGGCATAAAAAAACCGCTCACCTGAATCAGGTGAGCGGTTCTTGTTAGAGCATGGCTCTACAGTACGTCAGCTGCGCATCCCTATTAAAGGATGTTCAGTGGGTACTCAACGATCAGACGGGTATCGTTGTTGTCAGACGAGTAGCCGCTGTACGCGCCGTTGGAGCGGTACATGGCATAACGCAGACGGAACGACAGGTCTTTGGCCGGGCCTTCCTGGATCACGTACTTGGACTCGGCGTTCCACTCGTTTTCCTTGCCTTCACCCAGACCGTTGGTGGTGATGTGGTCACCCATCACGTAACGGGTCATGAAACTCAGGCCAGGTACGCCGTAGGTTTTCATGTTCAGGTCGTAGCGAGCTTGCCAGGAACGCTCGTCGCGGCCCACGAAGTCGGAGATCTGAATGGAGTTGGCAACGAAGATGGTGCTGTTACCGTCAACGCCATAGTAGTAAGCGTTGTCGCCGCTGGAGCGCTGGTGAGCGAGGGTGAACTTGTGGGCACCGATGCTGTACGCAGCGGCCAGGGACCACAGGTTGTTGTCCACGCCAGTGGTGCCGTCGCCGATCGCGTCAACCAGGTCACCGCGGCTTTCGCCCTTGGTGTGGTAGCCGTTGAAGTCGAAGTTCAGCGACTGCTCGTCGTTGATTGGCAAGGTGTAGTTCAGGTTGACGTAGTACTTCTTGAAGTAGTCGTCAGCGTCGGAAGCAGCCAAGGCACCGGTGAAGTTATCGGTGAACGAGTAGCTGGCGCCGAAGATGTTGATGTTGGTCAGGCCTTTGCCGCCATTGCCGTTCTCATCAGGCAGACCGCCGATGCTGTCACGGCCCATACCGGTTTGTTTGCTCAGGGACGTGAAGCGACCTGCGCTCAGTTCCAGACCTTTGATCTCTTTCGAAGTGATCAGGGTACCAGTGGCGACTTCTGGCAGCAGACGGCTGTCGTCGGTGGCGAATACCGGGCTGGCAACGAATTGCTGGCCGTATTTCAGAACGGTGTCGGATACGCGGAATTTGACTGCGCCGCCGATTTTGCCCTGGGATTTTTCCGGGTTGCCATCGCTGTCGTTGGCGAACAGGCCGTTACCGCGGTGGCCCGAGCCGCCGTCCAGTTTGACCGAACCCATTGCCATGGCGTCGAGACCGAAGCCAACGGTGCCTTGAGTGAAGCCCGATTCGTAAGTCAGCAGTTGGCTGAGACCGGAATCCTGGCGATAACCAGCAGTACCGGAAGTGCCGTTGCCTGCACCGTTTTTAAAGTCACGGTTCATGTATTCAAAACGGGTCTTCAGTTTCAGGCTCTGGTCTTCAATGAAACCTTTGGACTCGTCCTGGGAAGACGCCATTGCGAACTGCGAGGTGCCTGCTGCAACAGCCAGGGCGATCATGCTCCACTTCATCACGCGCATCGTGATTTGCTCCTTTGGTTTTTAGAAGAGTACTGCCGTCCCACCTGTTTTATTATCTGGGCGGCTCTTTCTTTTTGTGTCGGCGCAAACTTATATCACGCCGACAATGTTGGCGATACTTGCGAATCTAACCTTTCACCTTCTTTACGACGCTGTCGCAAACGGTTGTGTAGATGTCGCAAATTCACAGTACCGATGCAATCGGGCCTACAACTTTCTCGCTGTTTTTTTAGCCGTTTGCATCGCTAAAAAAGAGTCCCTGGCAAAACACTTGAATCTCCATCGGGCAACCCTGCCACTGTTTTTGTTGGGCTTGAGGCATCCACATCGTGTGGTGCGCTTATAGTCCATATGTCTGCGAATGCAACAAGCGTGCACAAACCGCAATGTCAGTGCGGTTATTTTTCTGCACAGCGCGTGTTACCTGTAAAAACCTCATGAATACGGGGCGCAAAGCCTATTTTTACAAGGGCTTGACGCCATTCCTGTATTGGTGTTGCCACTGCGTCCGCTGCCCGCGACAGCCAAAAACGTTACCGGTTCACCCCGTGAGTGAGTATTCGGCGGATGCTTCGACGCATGAGCGTAGACGCACTGTGCGGTTTTGGTGCAAAAAAACACACACGCTGTTCTGTAATCACACAGCTTGGTGAGTGGGTGATCTTGAGCACATCAGGGGTTTTCGGTCATTTGCGTGTGTTCATTGCCGTTCCCGGTTCTTTGCTGGTGCAACGTGTCGGTAAATGTCCCATGTCGGGGCGTGCGGCGAATGACAAGAGGGCACAGCTGTCGTGAAGGCTGGCGCAATCGCAGGTATGCTGCCGGTCTGTCGCTTGGTGCTGCGTCCTGCGGGATCGCCGCTAAGCTCAAAATGTCGATCAGCCGGAGTGCGCGCAGTGTTTGCTTTAGATTCACGACTTCAACAGGACACGCTGACCCTTGGTGACTTCCCGCTCTGCCGACTGTTGCTGTCCAATGACAGCAACTATCCGTGGTTCATCCTGGTGCCTCGTCGCGACGATATCAGCGAGTTGTTTCAGTTGGATGTCGCCGATCAACAGCAGTTATGGCTGGAAACCACCGCGCTGGCCGAGTTGCTCAAGGATTTGCTGGATGCGGACAAAATGAACGTGGCGACGCTGGGTAACGTCGTCAGCCAATTGCACATGCACGTGATTGTGCGCAAACGCGATGACGCCGCCTGGCCGGCGCCGGTCTGGGGCAAACACCCGGCCAAGCCTTATAGCGCCGAGCAAGTGACGGCCATTCGCGAACGCTTGCGTCTGGTGCTGACCGAAGACTTCACGTTTCTGGAGGGCTGAAACATGAGCCTGGAACAACGCGTTACCGATCTGGAAAGCCGTCTGGCGTTTCAGGATGACACCATCCAGTCGTTGAACGACGTGCTGGTCGCGCAGCAGCGTGTGGTTGATCGCCTGCAATTGCAGATGGCGGCACTGCTCAAGCGTCAGGAAGAGATGGTCGGGCAGTTCGAATCGTTCGAAGAAGAAGCGCCACCGCCGCACTATTGAGTGCGCCATTTGCTTGAATAGAAAGTGCAGACATAAAAAAACCGCGTACAGCCAGGCTGCACGCGGTTTTTTATTGCCTTGGATCAGCGCCGCGGCAAGGCGGCGATCACGTCCTCGGCTTGCAGGCCCTTGTCCCGGTTCATCACCGAGAATTCCACGCGCTGGCCTTCGACCAGTACGCGGTGGCCTTCGCCACGGATGGCACGGAAGTGCACGAAAATATCATCACCGGAATCCCGGGAGATAAAGCCGAAGCCTTTGGAGGTGTTGAACCACTTGACGGTACCGGTATCACGGTTGGTCATGTCATAGCTGGTTGGAGCGGCAGCAGGTGAAGAACGATAGAAGCTCACCGCCAGGTGCAAGACCACGGCAACCAGCGCGATCACCAGGGTGAACAGCACGGCTGGCTGGCCGGCGATGACGGGCATCGGGGCGATCAGGGTCAAGGTTTGCAGGACGACGGTCAGCACCAGAAGAGCGCTGACCAGATTTTGCAGATGCTGACGCGGGCCTTTGTTCCAGTAAGGAATTACTGGAGCGATGACTAGGTTCAGCAGGCCGAAAAAGGCCAGGTAAAGTGCATCGGGTTGTTGCAGGTAGGGAACGGCTTCGGATTTCAAGCTGGGTATGAACGACAGCAGCAATGCCGCTGCGCCCATTAGCAGGTGGACGATTTTCAACATTTTGATTGGCTCACGTTTATGACGGCTCACAAGGAAGAGCTGAAGGCGCACGGTTCGCTTCGGAACAAAATAAGAGGCGGTGGACACGTTCACGGCATCAGCCTATGCGCAACACCCCGAAAAATGGGGCATGGCGACACACTGCCTATTTAACAGCAAAGCCTGCGGCTACTCAAATCAGCCCGGCCAGCGGCATCGCCTCGGTCTATTTGTCGCAGTGGCTGCACCTGATCGGGGCTGCGGGGTGTCGACAGCCTTGCTAGAGTGGGTCTGCACCTGTTGGATGAATTCAATCGCCGTTAGGGGGTAAAACATGGCAATCGATATCGGTATCAGTGAAGAAGATCGCAAGTCCATCGTCGAAGGCTTGTCGCGTCTGCTGTCGGACACCTACGTGCTGTATCTGAAAACCCATAACTTCCACTGGAACGTCACCGGTCCGATGTTTCGTACGCTGCACTTGATGTTCGAAGAGCAATACAACGAGCTGGCGCTGGCTGTGGACTCGATCGCCGAGCGTATTCGCGCATTGGGCTTTCCGGCGCCGGGCGCCTATGCCACGTATGCACGCCTTTCTTCCATCAAAGAGGAGGAGGGGGTGCCGAGTGCCGAGGACATGATCAGACAACTGGTCGACGGCCAGGAAGCGGTGACTCGCACTGCGCGCGGTATCTTCCCGCTGCTCGACAAGGTCAGTGATGAGCCAACGGCAGACTTGCTGACCCAGCGCATGCAGGTTCACGAGAAAACCGCGTGGATGTTGCGTGCGTTGCTCGAAGCCTGATCAAGGCCCGAGGGCACGTCTGAGGGCGTGCTCGCGGGCAGTCCGGAATCTTACCTGTATCGTTGGCTTATCCTACGGCTATGGTCAATAAGTCATCTGGATATAACTTTGCGTCTGCGCTTTTATGAAGTCACAGGATGTGGCTTTGAAAACCAGCAGAGATGGCAAAGGAGTGTCAACGATATGGTAGAGGGAGACAGGCGAAGCGACAGGGTTGTCGGCTTGCCGCATGAGTTGAAATTCGATCCGTTCGTCAGCGAGTTCGACATGTCATTGGTTCAGCCGCTGTCCCGATCCGTGCGTTTGAACGGATTCGCGACATGCCTGCGACTGGAACAGGTTTACTGGAATATTCTGGGCAACATGGCCAGGAATAACAGCTGTTCGATCAGTTCGCTGTTGTCCCACGTCGACCGGGAAGTGCATCTGCGTCATGGCGGGGTTAAAAATTTCAGCGCACTGGTGCGGGTGGTCTGTGTGATGAGTGCAGGCCAGGGAAGCTGAGTCGGCGCGAAGCAGCGGTTGCAAACGAGGTTGCGGGCTGTGCAGTCTTACGGCTGCACAGCCCGCGTTTAATCGATATAATCCCGCTCTTTCGCCGCAAAGCCCTGCGCGCGGTGGCAATCTGATCGCCGAGACACCCCCATGCCGATGTACGATTATCAATGTGCTTCCTGTGGTCATCAGTTGGAAGCCATTCAAAAGATCAGCGAGGCCCCGCTGGTCGACTGCCCTGCCTGTCAGGCGCCAGAGCTCAAGAAACAACTGTCGATGCCAGGCTTTCGCCTCAGCGGCGGCGGTTGGTACGAAACCGATTTCAAGACCGGCGCCAAGAAGAACCTGGCCGGTGGCGACAAATCTGACTAGGGTTCAACCCCGGGTTGAACGACACGCGTGAGTTCCGCATTGCTTGAAAAGCAACGGGAGCTCCACCGAATTTTTCGAATTACGAGAAGCGAACCACGACCATGATGCGCAGCCACTATTGCGGCCAACTGAACGAAAGCCTGGAAGGCCAGGAAATTACCCTTTGCGGATGGGTTCACCGTCGTCGCGACCACGGCGGGGTGATTTTCCTCGATATCCGTGATCGTGACGGTCTGGCCCAGGTGGTTTTCGATCCGGATCGCGCCGAGAGCTTCGCCGCTGCCGATCGCGTGCGCAGCGAGTACGTGGTGAAGATCACCGGCAAGGTGCGTCTGCGTCCGGCCGGTGCCACCAACGCCAACATGGCGTCGGGCATGATCGAAGTGCTGGGTTACGAACTGGAAGTGCTGAACGAGTCGGAAACCCCGCCGTTCCCGCTGAACGAGTTCTCCGACGTTGGTGAAGAAACCCGTCTGCGTTATCGCTTCCTCGACCTGCGTCGTCCGGAAATGGCCGAGAAGCTGCGCCTGCGTTCGCGCATGACCACCAGCATCCGTCGTTTCCTCGACGAAAACGGCTTCCTCGACGTTGAAACGCCGATCCTGACCCGTGCGACTCCTGAAGGTGCGCGTGACTATCTGGTGCCAAGCCGTACCCACGCCGGTTCGTTCTTCGCCCTGCCGCAATCGCCACAGCTGTTCAAGCAACTGCTGATGGTCGCTGGCTTCGACCGTTACTACCAGATCGCCAAGTGCTTCCGCGACGAAGACCTGCGCGCTGACCGTCAGCCAGAATTCACCCAGATCGACATCGAGACCAGCTTCCTCGATGAAAAAGAGATCATGGGCCTGACCGAAGAAATGATCCGCAACCTGTTCAAGGAAGTGCTGGGTCTGGAATTCGGCGACTTCCCGCACATGACTTTCGAAGAAGCCATGCGCCGTTACGGTTCCGACAAGCCAGACCTGCGTAACCCGCTGGAACTGGTCGACGTTGCCGATCAACTGAAAGAAGTCGATTTCAAAGTGTTCAGCGGCCCGGCCAACGATCCGAAATGCCGTATCGCCGCACTGCGCGTTCCAGGCGGGGCGAGCATGCCGCGCAAGCAGATCGACGATTACACCAAGTTCGTCGGCATCTACGGTGCCAAGGGCCTGGCGTACATCAAGGTCAACGAGCGCGCTGCCGGTGTTGACGGTCTGCAATCGCCGATCGTGAAAAACATCCCGCTGGAAAACCTCAACGCCATCCTCGATCGCGTGGGTGCAGTTGACGGTGACATCGTGTTCTTCGGCGCCGACAAGGCCAAGATCGTCAGCGAAGCCTTGGGCGCACTGCGTATCAAGCTCGGTCACGACCTCAAGCTGCTGACCTGTGAGTGGGCACCGATGTGGGTTGTCGACTTCCCGATGTTCGAAGAAAACGACGACGGCAGCTTCTCCGCGCTGCACCACCCGTTCACCGCGCCGAAGTGCTCTCCTGAAGAGCTGGAAGCCAATCCGGCCGGCGCTCTGTCCCGTGCGTACGACATGGTGCTGAACGGCACCGAACTGGGTGGCGGTTCGATCCGTATCCACCGCAAGGAAATGCAGCAAGCGGTCTTCCGTCTGCTGGGTATCAATGAAGCGGAACAGGAAGAGAAATTCGGCTTCCTGCTCGACGCGCTGAAGTACGGTGCACCGCCGCACGGTGGTCTGGCCTTCGGTCTGGACCGTCTGGTGATGCTGATGACCGGCGCCCAGTCGATCCGTGAAGTGATCGCCTTCCCGAAAACCCAGAGCGCGGCCGACGTGATGACGCAAGCGCCGGGTGTGGTGGATGCCAAGGCACTGCGTGAGCTGCACATTCGTTTGCGCGAAACGCCAAAGGCTGAGTAAGACGGGCCTGAAGGCGCATCTTCGGATGCGCCTTTTTTCTTTCTATAGAGAGAGCAGGTCGAGATTTTTTGTTTGCTGGCCGCTGCATGAGCAGGGCGGGCAACGTTTCAAAGAGAATTCGGAGCGAGTTATGGCAGGTCATTCCAAGTGGGCGAACATCAAGCACCGCAAAGAACGTCAGGATGCCAAGAGAGGCAAGATCTTCACCAAGTGGATCCGCGAACTGACCGTTGCGGCCCGTCAGGGCGGCGGTGATCCGGGCTCCAATCCGCGTCTGCGTTTGGCGCTGGACAAGGCCCTGAGCGCGAACATGAGCCGCGACATCATCGACCGTGCCGTCGCGCGTGGCGCCGGCGCCACCGAAGCCGACAACGTTGAAGAGCTGACCTACGAAGGTTACGGCCCGGGCGGTGTAGCGGTGATGGTCGAGTGCATGACCGACAACCGCAACCGTACTGCAGCCGCTGTGCGCCATGCGTTCAGCAAATGCGGTGGCAACCTCGGTACCGACGGTTCGGTGGCTTACTTGTTCGAGCGCAAAGGCCAGATCAGCTTCGCGCCGGGCGTCGATGAAGACGCGCTGACTGAAGCGGCGCTGGAAGCCGATGCCGATGACGTGGTCAGCCACGAAGACGGTTCGATTGATGTGTTCACCTCGTTTACCAGCTTCTATGCGGTGCGTAACGCGCTGGAAGCCGCTGGATTCAAGGGTGATGACGCGGAAATCGTCATGCAGCCGACCACCAGCGCCGAACTGGATCTGGAAGGTGCGGAGAAGGTACTCAAGCTGATCGACATGCTTGAGGATCTGGATGACGTGCAGAACGTCTATTCCAACGCGGACATTCCGGAAGACGTGGCCGCTCAGCTCGGTTAAGAGCGACTACGATTCAATGTGGGAGCGAGCCTGCTCGCGAAGGCGGATTTTCAGGCAGCATCGTTGCTGATGATGAAACCGCTTTCGCGAGCAGGCTCGCTCCCACATTTGTTATGGGTTGATTTGAAAATCGTGCTTTTACCGAATCTGCAGGCGTTATGACTTTAATTCTTGGTATCGACCCCGGTTCGCGCATTACCGGTTACGGCATTGTTCGCGATACCGGGCGTGGCGGCTGTATCTATGTGGCTTCGGGCTGCATCCGTACCGGTGCGGGCGAGCTGCACGAACGCCTGCAAATCGTCTATCGCGGCGTTCGCGAAATCATCCAGACCTACGGCCCGGTGACCATGGGCATCGAAAAGGTGTTCATGGCGAAAAACGCCGATTCGGCGTTGAAGCTTGGGCAGGCTCGTGGCGCTGCGATTGTTGCCGGCGCTGAAGAATGCCTGGAAATCGCCGAGTACACGGCCACTCAGGTCAAGCAGGCTGTAGTCGGCACTGGCGCCGCCAATAAAGAGCAGGTGCAGATGATGGTCATGCATATGCTCAAGCTGACCAGCAAACCGCAAATCGATGCGTCGGACGCCCTGGCCATTGCCATTTGTCATGCGCATACGCGCTCCAGTCTGCTGCCGCACGGCTTGGGAACGGCACGCAGTCGTGGCGGGCGCCTGCGTCTCTGATAGCATCAGCATCAATTTTCTTGAAAGCAGGATTTCCTGCGCCTGAGTCGTCGGCGCGAAATTCGCCTTTCGATAGTCGCCAGCCCACGGCTGGCCAACGCTCAAGGATCTGAAACGTGATTGGACGCTTGCGCGGCACCCTGGCTGAGAAACAGCCGCCGCACCTGATTCTGGATGTAAACGGCCTCGGGTATGAGCTGGAAGTGCCCATGACCACCCTTTATCGTCTGCCGTCGGTCGGTGAACCACTGACCCTGCACACCCATTTGGTCGTACGCGAAGACGCGCAGTTACTCTATGGTTTTGCCGGCAAGCGTGAGCGAGACTTTTTTCGCGAGTTGATCCGTCTCAATGGTGTCGGGCCAAAACTGGCGCTGGCTTTGATGTCGAGCCTGGAAGTCGACGAACTGATCCGCTGTGTGCAGTCTCAGGACACCTCGGCGCTGACCAAAGTACCGGGTGTCGGCAAGAAAACCGCCGAGCGTCTGCTGGTCGAGCTGAAAGACCGCTTCAAGGCCTGGGAAACTACGCCGGCCATGTTCGCGCTGGTACCGAATCAACCGGACGGCCCGGCGCCGGTCAATACCGCCGAAAACGATGCGGTCAGCGCGCTGATTTCCCTGGGTTACAAACCGCAGGAAGCGAGCAAGGCGATTACCGCCATCAAGGACAAGAATTTGAGCAGTGAAGACCTGATCCGCCGCGCCCTGAAGGGAATGATTTAAGTGATTGAAGCTGATCGTCTGATCACCGCCGCGCACAGCCCGCGCGAGCGCGAAGAAGTCCAGGATCGGGCCATTCGCCCGGTCAGTCTGGCCGACTATATTGGCCAGCCGACCGTGCGCGAGCAGATGGAACTGTTCATCCAGGCCGCCCGTGGCCGTAGCGAATCCCTCGACCACACGCTGATCTTCGGCCCGCCGGGTCTGGGTAAAACCACCCTGGCCAACATCATCGCTCAGGAAATGGGCGTATCGATCAAGAGCACATCCGGTCCGGTACTGGAGCGTCCGGGAGATCTGGCCGCGTTGCTGACCAATCTTGAACCGCATGACGTGTTGTTCATCGACGAAATCCATCGCTTGTCGCCGATCGTTGAAGAAGTGCTGTACCCGGCGATGGAAGATTTCCAGCTCGACATCATGATCGGTGAAGGACCGGCCGCGCGTTCGATCAAACTCGATCTGCCGCCGTTCACTTTGGTGGGCGCAACCACTCGCGCCGGCATGCTGACCAATCCTTTGCGTGACCGCTTCGGTATCGTCCAGCGTCTTGAGTTCTACAGCACGGCTGATCTGGCGACGATTGTCAGTCGTTCGGCGGCGATTCTCGGTCTGCCGCTGGATCCGGAAGGTTCTTTCGAGATCGCTCGTCGCGCCCGTGGCACACCGCGAATTGCCAACCGTCTGTTACGCCGCGTGCGCGACTTCGCCGAAGTGCGTGCCAAGGGCCATATCACCAAAGCGGTGGCGGATCTGGCGCTGAACCTGCTGGATGTCGACGAACATGGTTTCGATCATCAGGACCGGCGTCTGCTGCTGACCATGATCGAGAAGTTCGATGGCGGCCCGGTCGGTATCGACAGCCTCGCCGCTGCGATCAGTGAAGAACGTCACACCATTGAGGATGTGCTGGAACCGTATCTGATTCAGCAGGGTTACATCATGCGCACACCACGGGGCAGGGTGGTGACGCGCCACGCGTACCTGCACTTCGGTTTAAACATCCCGTCACGAATGGGTGAAATGCCCGTGGCAGACGAGTTTCTCGATGCCGTGGACGATTGATACACATTTTTTGTCGATTTATTCAGGGTTTGTACGGTCATAGGACGGTACTTTTGCGGTAAAGCTCTGAAACCATGAAAAACAGTTGCCTGGCCGGATTGGCAACCTGAGGAGTAAGCACTAGAGTATGCGCGCGCAAAACGGGCTTGAGCCGTTCGCACATCGTTGTCGCGTTTATTACGAGGACACCGATGCGGGCGGCATCGTGTATTACGTTAATTACCTCAAGTTTATGGAACGGGCTCGAACCGAGCGGCTCCGCGAACTGGGCTTTGCCCAATCTGCGCTTGCCGGGGAGGACCTGTTGTTTGTCGTGCACTCCAGCGAAGCGCGTTATCACGCGCCGGCGCGATTGGACGACGAACTGCTGGTAAGCGCTGATGTAATCGAATTGAACCGGGTCAGCCTGCGCTTCAAACAGCAGGTCAGGCGGGCAACGGATAATGTGCTGCTCTGTGAAGGGCAGTTTTTGGTGGCCTGTGTGCGCACTAACAGTTTGAAACCCCGGGCCCTTCCCGAAGACCTGCGTGCGGCCTTCGCCGACGCGGTCGGCCCGGGTACACACTCAAAGCAGGAGATAAAGCGTGGAAGCTAACGTCGTCGACCATTCCTCCATGTGGAGCCTGGTCAGCAATGCCAGCATCGTGGTGCAGTTGGTAATGTTGACCCTGGTGGCCGCATCGGTGACCTCATGGATCATGATCTTTCAGCGCAGCAATCTGCTGCGCGCCGGTCGACGCGCCCTGGAGAGCTTCGAAGAGCGCTTCTGGTCGGGTATCGATCTGTCCAAACTGTACCGTCAGGCCGGCAGCAACCCGGATCCGGATTCGGGTGTGGAGCAGATTTTTCGTGCCGGTTTCAAGGAATTCTCCCGTCTGCGTCAGCAGCCAGGTGTTGATCCTGAAGCGGTGATGGAAGGTGTGGCCCGTGCCATGCGCGTTGCCATCTCCCGTGAGGAAGAGAAGCTGGAGCAAAGCCTGCCATTCCTCGCCACCGTCGGTTCGGTCAGCCCGTACATCGGTCTGTTCGGTACGGTGTGGGGCATCATGAACTCCTTCCGCGGTCTCGCCAGCGCCCAGCAAGCAACCCTGGCCACTGTGGCCCCGGGTATTGCCGAAGCCCTGATCGCCACCGCGATCGGTCTGTTCGCGGCGATCCCTGCGGTTATCGCTTACAACCGTTTCGCCGCTCGCAGCGAAACCTTGCTGGGCCGCTACTACACCTTCGCCGATGAATTCCAGGCGATCCTGCACCGCAAAGTGCACACCAGCGAAGAATAAGCAGGTAATTTCCAATGGCTTTAATCGCTCGAGCTCGCAAAAAGCGCAAGCCGGTCGCCGAGATGAACGTGGTGCCTTACATCGACGTGATGTTGGTACTGCTGGTCATCTTCATGGTGACCGCGCCGATGCTCAATCAGGGCGTGAAAGTTGATCTGCCCAAGGTTTCCAGCGAAGCCTTGCCGCAGGACAACAACACTCAGGTCCTGACCATTTCGATCAAGGCTGACAAGACCTACTACTGGAACCTTGGCAGCGAAGTCGATACCGAGAAGCAACAGGACAGGGCCATGACCCTGCCGCAAATGACCGACGCGGTGACCAAGATCATTCGTGCCGGCACTGAAGGCGGCAAGCGTACCCAGGTCTTCATCCGCGGTGACAAGACCGTCGATTATGGTTCCGTCATGGGCGCCATGGGCGGGTTGCAGAAAGCCGGGGTCGGTAATGTTGGTTTGATTACCGAGGCCCCCTGATGCAGCAACAGCGAGAGCCGTCCGCCTCGGAAAGCTACTTCTGGCCTAGTGTTCTGGCAATTGTCCTGCACGTGCTGGTGTTCGGCATGCTGTTCGTCAGTTTTGCCTTTACACCAGAGCTGCCGCCGGCCAAACCGATTGTCCAGGCGACCTTGTACCAACTGAAATCGAAGAGTCAGGCAACCACCCAGACCAATCAGAAGATTGCGGGTGAGGCGAAGAAATCCGCCGCGCGTCAGACCGAAGTCGAGCAGATGGAGCAGAAGAAGGTCGAGCAGGAAGAGATCAAGGCCGCTGCGGAACAAAAGAAAGAAGAAGCGGCTCAAAAAGCCGAGGAAGCCAAGAAGGCCGACGAGTCGAAGAAAGCAGACGAGGCGAAAAAGGCTGACGAAGCCAAAAAAGCCGACGAAGCCAAGAAGACCGCCGAAGCCAAGAAGGCTGAAGAGAAACAATTGGCTGATATAGCCAAGAAGAAATCTGAAGAAGAAGCGAAAAAGGCTGCTGAAGAAGAGGCCAAGAAAGCCGCTGCTGAAGAAGCCAAGAAGAAGATCGTCGAAGACGCGAAGAAGAAAGCCGCCGAAGACGCCAAGAAGAAAGCTGAAGCTGAAGAGGCGAAGAAGAAAATCGCCGACGAAGCGAAGAAGAAAGCTGCTGCCGATGCTGCGAAGAAGAAAGCGCAGGATGCGGCACGTAAATCGACCGAAGACAAAAAGGCTCAGGCCTTGGCCGATCTGCTTTCCGACACGCCGCAGCGTCAGCAGGCCTTGGCCGATGAGCAGGGTGACGAAGTCGCGGGCAGTTTCGATGACCTGATTCGTGCGCGAGCGGCAGAAGGTTGGGCTCGTCCTCCTTCGGCACGCAAAGGCATGACGGTCGTGCTGCAAATCGGCATGTTGCCGGACGGTACGGTGACTTCGGTCAGCGTGGCCAAGTCCAGTGGCGACGGTCCGTTTGATGCTTCGGCAGTCGCGGCAGTGAAGAATATTGGACGTTTGACAGAAATGCAGGGAATGAAGCCGAGCGATTTCGCTCCGTATCGTTCATTCAAGATGACATTCACACCTGAGGATCTAGCCTTGTGAGAAACCTTCTTCGAGGAATGCTGGTCGTGATCTGCTGCATGGCAGGGATCGCGATGGCGGATGAAAAGAACATTCTGGTTACCAGCGGCAGCGATCGGGCTACTCCGATCGCCGTTGTACCGTTCGGTATGCAGGGCGGTGCCGTGCTGCCGGACGACATGGCAGAAATCATTGGTAACGATTTGCGCAACTCGGGCTACTACTCGCCGATTCCAAAGCAAAACATGATCAGCCAGCCAAGCCAGCCGAGCGAAATCATCTTCCGTGACTGGAAGGCGGTGGGTGCTCAATACATGATGGTTGGCAGCATTGCCCCAGCCGGCGGTCGCCTGCAGGTGCAGTGGGCACTGTTCAACGTGGCCACCGAACAGAAAGTGGCTGACGGCAGTGTTTCCGGTACCACCGAGCAACTGCGCGACATGGCGCACTTCATCTCTGATCAGTCGTTCCAGAAGCTGACCGGTATCGAAGGTGCGTTCTCGACTCGCCTGCTGTATGTGACAGCCGAACGCTTCTCCGAGAAGAACACGCGTTACACCCTGCAACGTTCTGACTATGACGGTGCCCGCGCCGTGACTCTGCTGCAATCGCGCGAGCCGATCCTGTCGCCGCGTTTCGCACCGGATGGCAAACGCATCGCCTACGTGTCGTTCGAGCAGAAGCGTCCGCGCATCTTCATGCAGAACATCGACACCGGTCGCCGTGAGCAGATCACCAACTTCGAAGGTCTGAACGGCGCGCCAGCCTGGTCGCCGAACGGCGATCGCCTGGCGTTCGTACTGTCGAAAGACGGTAACCCGGACATTTACGTGATGAACCTGGCTTCGCGCCAGATCACCCGTGTGACCGCAGGTCCTGGCATCAACACCGAACCGTACTGGGGCAAGGATGGTTCGACCATCTACTTCACCTCGGACCGCGGCGGCAAGCCTCAGATCTATAAAACCAGCGCCAGTGGCGGTGGTGCCGAGCGTGTGACGTTTGTAGGTAACTACAACGCCAACCCGAAACTTTCGGCAGATGAAAAGACTTTGGTGATGATCCATCGTCAGGATGGCTTCACCAATTTCAAGGTGGCAGCTCAGGATCTGCAGCGAGGGAGTGTAAAGATCCTCACTGATAGCACTCTGGACGAGTCACCTACTGTTGCGCCCAACGGCACCATGGTAATCTACGCCACCCGCCAACAGGGCCGGGGAGTCTTGATGCTCGTGTCCATTAATGGACGCGTTAGGCTCCCGCTTCCTACCGCTCAAGGCGAAGTCAGAGAACCGTCCTGGTCCCCTTACCTGAAGTGAGCGGGCGCTACACGTTTTACTTAACACACTGGGGTTCATTAGGAGTTTCACGATGGAAATGCTGAAGTTTGGTAAATTTGCTGCGCTGGCTCTGGCCATGGCTGTAGCTGTAGGTTGCTCGTCCAAAGGCGGCGACAACGCCGGTGAAGGCGCTGTTGATCCAAACGCTGGTTACGGCGCAAACACTGGTGCCGTTGACGGTTCCCTGAGCGAAGAAGCTGCTCTGCGCGCAATCACCACCTTCTACTTCGAATACGACAGCTCGGACCTGAAGCCAGAAGCCATGCGCGCTCTGGACGTTCACGCCAAAGACCTGAAAGCAAACGGCGCTCGCGTTGTTCTGGAAGGCAACACCGACGAACGTGGTACTCGTGAGTACAACATGGCACTGGGCGAGCGTCGTGCGAAAGCCGTTCAGCGCTACCTGGTACTGCAAGGTGTTTCCCCAGCTCAGCTGGAACTGGTTTCCTACGGCGAAGAGCGTCCAGTTGCTACCGGCAACGACGAGCAGTCCTGGGCTCAAAACCGTCGCGTCGAACTGCGTAAGTAAT